>JAIPCE010000175.1 GCA_021738345.1 Rhodoferax sp.
CCATCTGGCTGATCTCCTCGATCAGGTGGGTTGCCCAGAGCACCCCGACGCGGTCAGTCTGTGCAAGACGGCGCACCGATTCCAGCATGCCGGCACGCGAGGCCGGGTCCAGGCCGATGCTGGCCTCGTCCATCAACAAGACCCGTGGCCGGTGGAGCAGGGCTCTGAGCAATTCGACCTTGCGCCGGGTACCTCCCGAGAGTTGGCGCACGGCATGGTCGGCCTTGTCGAGCAGACCGATGTCGCGCAGGCCGTCGTCGATGCGCGCGCGCGCCGTTTTGCGGGCCAGTCCGTGCAAATCGGTGTGGAAGAGCAGATTGGCACGCACGCTCAGTTCGAGATCGAGCGCGCTTTGCTGAAACACCACGCCCATGCAGGCGAGCGCCGCACCCGGGTGGGTGCGAAGGTTGTGGCCCAGAATTTCAATCAGTCCCCGGTCGGGGCTGAACAGACCGGTCAGCAGTTGCAGCAGCGTGGACTTGCCCGCACCATTTGGTCCCAGCAGTGCCACCCGCTCGCCCTCTTCGATCAAGAAACTCACTCCCCCCAGTGCCTTGTGCTTGCCGTACGACTTGGCCAAGTCCTGGACCCTCAGCAGGGCGGCGGGCGGGAGTTGGTCTGGCTGCATAAAGGCGTTGTGTGGGCGGGGTGGATCAGTTTGTGAGAAACTTTGCTGGTAAGTACGCAAAAGCCATGCCGTGCAGATGGCGCGGTTATTGCTGATACGTTCAATCCTGTAACTACCATTGCGCCGAGATGATACCGAGGAACACTGTGCCCCTGCATTTCGCCGGTCCCGACCACGGCAGGCGCCGGCTGCCTTCAATGGCGAACCGGCTTGCGCGGATGCTCTGCGCCTGCCTGTTGCTGGGTGGCAGCAGCGCGATGGCCCAAAGCGACCGTTTGTATGTGTCGAGCGAAAAGGACAACCGCATTTATGTCTTTGATACCCGGGGTCAGCGGGTCGCCGACATCGAAGTGTGCCAGCGACCGCGGCACATGATGTTCAGCCCCGACAAGCGCCAGATTTACGTGTGCTGCGGCGACAGCAATGCGCTGGGACTGGTGGATCTGGCGAGCGGCAAGATGACTGGGCAGTTGCCGCTGGACCAGAGCCCCGAGATCTTTGACCTCAGCCCGGACGGCAGGATTGTCTATGCCACCGCCGAAGACGACAGCATTCTGGGGGCATACGACCTGCAAACCCGCAAGAAACTGTTTGAGATCAAGGTGGGTGGCGAGCCCGAGGGAATGCTGGTCATGCCCGATGGCAAGCATGCCTACGTGACCTCGGAAGAAGCCAATGTGGTCCATTTCATTGATCTGGGCACGCGCAAGATCGTCAGGAACATCAAGGTCGGCAACCGTCCCCGGCGTTTCGTGCTGACGGCCGACGGGCGCGAATTGTGGGTCAGCAACGAACTGAGTGGCAGCGTCAGCATTGTCAGCACCGCGACGCAGGCCGTGGTGCATACCGTCAAACTGGCACTCAAAGGAGTTCGCGCGAGTGACATCACCCCGGTCGGGATGGCACTGGGCAGCGACGGGCAGTCGGTGTGGGTGGGCATGGGGCGTGCCAACCACGTGGCCGAGGTCGACGTGCGCAGTCACGTTCTCAAGCGCACCGTGCTTGTGGGCAAGCGGGCATGGGGCATGGCCATGCACCCGGACGGCAAGACCTTGTATGTGGCCAACGGTTTGTCGGACGATCTGACCCTGGTGGACGCCGTGGTCGGGAAGGCATTGCGTACAGTGCCGGTGGGTCGGGTGCCGCACAGCGTGCTGGTGTCGCCCTGATGAACCGCTGGCTCCGCCACGTGGGCTGGCGCTGTTGCGGGGCGGTGGTGCTTGTGCTCACGCCGGCGCTGGCCTGGGCAGCAACGGCACACAGTTTGACGGTGGCGGTGCTCACCCTGTCCGCAGACCCGCGTTACCAGCCACGCCAGTTGGAACGGGCCTACCCCGGGCACCCGGGGGGCCCCGTGCTCGACGCCGTGCGCCTGGCGGCCGAGGACGTGGCGCTCGCGTTGCAGGATGCCGGCATCGAGTTCAAGGTCCGCGAATTTCCCCTGGTCGACGCGCAATCTCTGCCTGCCACCCTGGCGGCGCTGAAAGCGGCCCGGGTGCAACATATCGTGGCGGACCTGCCTGCCAGTCTCGTTTACCCGTTGGCACAGCAGGCACCCGCGGCATTGGGTGGAGCGATCGTTTTGAATGTCGGTGCCGATGACGACGACTTGCGCAACGCACGGTGTGCCCCTGCGCTGTTGCATACCTATCCCAGCCGCGCCATGTTCAGCGATGCGCTGGCCCAGTACCTGGCGGCGCGCAACTGGCGCAAACTGCTGCTGTTGCAAGGCCCGAACCCGGCCGACGCTCTTTATGCGGCGGCATTGCAGCAGTCGGCCCGGCGCTACGGTCTCAAAATCATGCAGACACGGCCGTTCAAGCTGTCGGGCGACCCGCGCGAGCGTGACCTCTACAACACCCGCTTGCTCACGGGTGACCGGGAGCACGAGGTGGTGGTCGTGGCCGATACGCACGGTGAATTTGCCCGCCTGTTGCCCTACGCCACGCAGTGGCCCAGGCCGGTGGCGGGCAGCAACGGACTGATGGCCATGGCCTGGCATCCCCAGTGGGAACGCTACGGCGGTCCCCAGCTTTCGCGGCGTTTCAAAAAGCAGTCAGGGCGTGCCATGCAGGGCCAGGACTGGGCCGCCTGGGCGGCCATGAAGGCGCTTGCCAGCATGCTGGCGGAGCAGCCGCGTGCCACCATTGCGCAGCAACTGGCCGGTCTGCGTCGCAGTGAGGTGGTGGTTGACGGCTACAAGGGAACCCGGCTGAGCTTTCGTGCCTGGGACGGTCAATTGCGCCAGCCGCTGATGCTGGGCCATGGCGACGGCATCGTCGGTCTGGCACCGCTGGAGGGTGCGCTCCACCCGACCGAAGTGCTCGACACACTCGGTACCGACGAGAAGGAAAGCGCATGCCGGGCACCGACCTGAGGCCCCCGCTGCTATGGCATCTTGCGCGCGCCTTGCGGGCGGTGGTCGGGCGCGAAACCCACAAGTTCTTTCGGCAACCCTCGCGGCTGGCGTCTGCCCTGGTGCGCCCCCTGCTATGGTTTGTGGTGTTTTCTGCCGGGTTTCACAACGTCTTCGGCGTGGCCATCGTGCCACCGTACGAAACCTATGTGGAGTACCAGGTCTACATGGTTCCGGGGCTGCTGAGCATGGTGGCACTGTTTAACGGCATGCAAAGCTCCCTGTCCATGGTGTACGACCGCGATATGGGTGTCATGCGCCTGCTGCTCACCGCGCCGCTGCCCCGCGCCTGGTTACTGGCGTTCAAGTTGCTTGCCGGCTCTGCCCTGTCGGTGCTGCAGATGCTGGTGTTTCTGCTCATTGCGCGGGCCTTTGGTGTCGAGTTCGATTGGCGGCACGCCCCGTTGTTGCTGCTCAGTCTGGTCTGTGGCGCGGCCCTGCTGGCGGCGCTGGGTCTGATGCTGTCGGTGTACATCAAGCAGCTCGAAAATTTCGCGGGCACCATGAACTTTGTGATCTTCCCGATGTTTTTCATCAGCCCTGCGCTCTATCCCTTGTGGAAACTGGAGGAATCGGGGGCGTGGTGGCTGCTCGGTCTGGCGCAGTACAACCCGTTCAGCCATGTGGTCGAGTCGATCCGGTTTGCGCTCTACGGGCAGTTCCTTCCCACTTCCTGGGCGGTCGTGGTTCTGGGTGGCCTGGTTTTCTTTGCCCTTGCCTGGTGGGGCTATGACCCGCAACGCGGCTGGATCCGGCAACGCGGTGCCGCCTGACCCTGTTCCGCGAACAACCGTTTCCCCACCCCGGATTGCTACATTCTTGAACAGTGTGTCACGTGGATTGCTCCAGGCAAGTGCCGCGCATGTGACACTTCCCCGCGTGTCGCAACACGGCCCCGCACAAGCCTGAATGCACGTCTTCGCTGACATGGGTGCGATACCGGCGTCTGGCCGGGACCACGGGCTACAGTGAACTTGCTGGCACAGATATTGCCATAGGGTGTACGTGGATATAGGTGCCTGGGCTTAGGTTCAGATCCGAATCGTCCATTCGACACCGGGCAAGACCTGTCCGGTGGACCCTCTATCTTTCTAATTATGCAGGAGACCAGACAGTGAAACGCAAATTACTAACCGCCTTGATCATGACCGCAATGGCGCACGTCAGTGCCCAGGTGACCGACAAAATGATTGCCGACGACGCTGCAACGACGGGAGACGTCCTGAGCTGGGGCCTGGGGTCGCAAGGGCAGCGCTTCAGCAACCTCAACGATGTCAACCTCAAGACCGTCAGCCGCCTTGTTCCGGTATGGTCGATGTCGTTCGGGGGGGAAAAGCAACGTGGTCAAGAGGCACAGCCGCTGGTGTACAACGGCAAGATGTTCGTGACCGCGTCGTACTCGCGCATTTTTGCGCTGGACGTCAAAACCGGGGAAAAGCTCTGGAAGTACGAACACCGTCTGCCCGAGGGCATCATGCCCTGCTGCGACGTGATCAATCGTGGCGCCGCGCTGTATGGCAATCTGGTCATTTTTGGCACACTCGACGCGCAACTGATTGCTCTGGATCAAAACACCGGCAAGGTGGTGTGGCGTGAAAAGATCGACGACTACAGTGCAGGGTACAGCTATTCGGCGGCTCCACTGGTGGCTGAGGGTCTGCTGATCACCGGGCTGTCGGGTGGCGAATTTGGAGTGGTGGGCAGGGTCGAGGCCCGTGACCCGAAGACCGGCAAAATGGTTTGGAGCCGTCCTACGGTTGAAGGCCACATGGGCTACCTCAATGGCCAGGAAAACGGCGTGACCGGAACTACCAACGCATCCTGGCCCGGAGACACCTGGAAGACCGGTGGCGCCACGCCCTGGCTGGGCGGCACCTACGATGCCAAGACGGGCCTGGCCTATTTTGGTACGGGCAATCCTGGTCCCTGGAACAGCCATGTCCGCAAAGGTGACAACCTCTACTCGACTTCTACCGTCGCGATTGACGTCAAGACGGGCAAGATTGCCTGGCACTACCAAAATACGCCCAACGACGGCTGGGACTATGACGGTGTCAACGAGTTCATCACGTTTGACATGGATGGCAAGCGTGTGGGTGCCAAGGCGGACCGCAACGGCTTTTTCTACATCAACGATGCGACCAACGGCAAGCTCCTCAATGCGTTTCCCTTTGTCAAGAAGGTCACTTGGGCCACCAGCATCGACCTGAAGACCGGGCGTCCGAACTTTGCTGAAGACAATCGTCCGGGTGATCCTACCGCCGGCGACGGCAAGAAGGGCAAGTCGGTATTTGCGGCACCTGGCTTCTTGGGTGGCAAGAATCAGATGCCCATGGCCTACAGCCCCAAGACCGGGCTTTTCTATGTGCCCACCAACGAGTGGGGCATGGACATCTGGAACGAACCCATCGCCTACAAGAAGGGGGCAGCGTTCCTGGGCGCGGGCTTTACCATCAAGCCACTGTTTGACGATCACATTGGTTCGTTGCGTGCCATTGATCCGAAGACCGGCAAGGTGGCATGGGAAGTCAAGAACAATGCGCCGCTGTGGGGTGGTGTCATGACCACCCCCGAACTGGTGTTCTGGGGCACGCCGGAGGGCTACTTGAAGGCGGCGGATGCCAAGACCGGCAAGGTGGTGTGGCAGTTCCAGACCGGCTCCGGCATTGTGGCACCGCCCATTACCTGGAAGGATGGTAACGACCAGTACATCAGTGTCGTGTCAGGTTGGGGTGGCGCCGTACCCTTGTGGGGCGGTGAGGTAGCGAAGAAGGTGAACCTCCTGGAGCAGGGTGGTTCGGTCTGGACTTTCAAACTCGTCAAGTAACGCGCGACGGGCACACGTCCACCTGCAGGGCGTGTGCCCGGTTGCACCATGAGCATGAACAAAAAAATCCTGACAGCCGCCTTGCTGTTGATCGGTCTGGGTTCCGCGCAGGCCGATGACGGCAAAGAACTGACCCAGTTGCTGCAGGCCAGTGGCTGCATGTCGTGTCACTCGGTCAGCGAAAAAATTGTAGGTCCGGCGTTCAAAGACATCGCAATCAAAAATGCAGGGGATGGTGACGCAGTTGCGACACTATCGCAAAGCATCAAAAATGGGTCGCGCGGAAAATGGGGCCGCACCCCCATGCCGCCGCATTCGAGTCTGACCAATGAGAATATCGCCAAACTGGCAGCATGGGTCCTGAACCAAAAACCCTGATGGTCCAATTTTTCTTTTCAATGTATCCCCAAATCATGAAATCCTGTGCCCAAATCATTGTCGGATTCGGAGCTTTGGCAATATCCACCACGCTGGCCTTCGCCCAGTCGGTCAACGATGAACAGGCCAAGAGTAAGGCAGCCAAGGCGGGTTGCTTTGTCTGTCACACCATCAGCCACCGCGACAACAAAGATGGCGTCTTGCCCGTCGGCCCGGCATGGGAAGATGTTTCAAAGCAGTATCGGGACAAGCCAGGGGCAGCCGATTTCCTGACCCGGATCGTTCTGGAAGGGTCCAACCCTTATTCGAGTCACTGGAAAAACAAGGCGGCCGGTATCGCGATGCCGCCCAACGCGGTGGCCATTACCGAAAGTGACGCACGCCAGGTGGTGTACTGGATCTTGTCTCTGCGCTAAGGGTGCAAGTGGCGGCGCTTCACACCGCGGCAGGCGGAGTCGCGTCACCCCCACACATCGGGGGGCAAGAACGCTTTCTTTCGATAGATGGTGTTGCGCGATACCCCGAGCGCCTTCGCGGTAGTCGATACGTTGCCCTTGTGCAGCCGCAGAGTTTGCGCCATGACGACCAGGTTGAGGTCCTGCAAACTGGCACCCTGATCAGGCACGGAGATGCTGTCCGCAGGTGTCGGACAGGGTTGCGGGTGTCGTGTGTCGGAGGCAGGGATTTCGTCCAGAAAATCATCAGGCAGGTGATGCATCTGAATAATGCCGTCGTCGCGCGCCATGACCGAAGCCGTAAGCAGCAGGTTGTAAAGCTGACGGAAGTTGCCTGGCCACCGGTACTTTCTGAAAACGGCGGCAACCTCATCAGAAAGAACGACAGCGCTGCCTTTGGCACATACATTGTTCAAAATTTTGCGCACCACCACATCAAAATCGGTGCGGTCTCTCAGGGCCGGCAACCGAACCACCAGGCCATTGAGCCGGTAATACAGGTCTTCCCTGAATTCGCCCCTGGAAATCAATTCCTTGAGATTCTGGTTGGTGGCGCAGACCACTGCCACATTGACCATCACCTCTTTGCTGGCACCCAGCGGGCTGACCTTGCGCTCCTGCAGCACACGCAACAGGCGTGCCTGCAGATGCCTGGGCATGTCACCAACTTCATCGAGAAACAGGGTGCCCTGGTCGGCCTGCTGGATTTTTCCGAGGGAGCCCTTTTTGCGGGCACCCGTAAAGGCACCTTCCTCGTATCCAAAGAGTTCCGATTCAATCAGATTTTCGGGGATGGACGCACAATTGACCGACACAAACGGGTGGCCGGACCGGTCGGAATCATGATGAATGGCCTGCGCCAGCAAATCTTTTCCCGTACCGGTTTCACCCAGAATCATGATAGGAATACCGTGGTTCCGGACCATGCTGAGTTTGCGCACGATCGCCGACACCTGTGGGTCACCGGTGTCTAGGTATTCCAGACTGGAGAGTTGGGGTCTGCGCTTTTCCGCTGCGCCAGAGGACGCATGGTTCGCATCCGGTTCGCAGGCCGGCCCCCTTCTGGGCGCCAATCCTGGCTTGGCGGGATCCAGCCATAGGGCTTGCGGGTGCGCCCTCATTTTCACCACGCACCACACGGGTTGCCTTCCAAAAAGATGCAGTTGCTGCGGTTGGCCGCGCGCATGTCTGAATTTGTCCTGCAGCAGGGCAATGGAAGCGCCAAAGAGTGACGAAAAAGAGTGCGATCGCAGCCCGGCCAGCGTAATGCCCAGTTGAATCTGGGCGCTGCTGTTGGCGGCCAGAAACCGACCTTCCGGCGTAAAAACCGCTATGCCTTCCACCAGTGTGTTCAAAAACTCAGATCGCGAATGGAAATGAATCGACAATTCGTCTCTGAAGGCATCGGAGAACATCTGGTTTTCTATCAGTTGCCCTGACATTCGGACCAGGGCGAGGGTGTGCGGGTGAAAACTGCTTTTGTCGCCCGTGACGTCCAGTGCTCCAACCACCTGGCCAGTGGGGGCGACAATCGGTGTACAGGAGCACGACAAAGTGTGATTGGCCCGCATGAAATGCTGATTGCCCTCAATCTGCACGGGCCGTTGTTCCTGAAGTGCGGTGCCGATCGCGTTCGTGCCCTTGGTCTGCTCCGACCAGTTGACGCCTGGCACCAAGGCCACTTTCGAGGCCTTTTCCAGAAAGTCGGGGTCCCCCAGGGAGTGCAGGATCAAACCCTCGGCTGTGGTGAGCAGAACCACGCTGTGAGTGCCGGCGATCTGCGAATAGAGCGACTCCATCACCGGTGCAGCGTGCTGAAACAAGCGCCGGTTGTTGCCCAGCGCTTCAAGGATCAGCGCCGGGCTCTGTCGGGTGTAGTCTGGTGCCTCGCAGATCTCCAGTCCATACCCAAGGGACCGCTCGTGGGCCCGATGCAACAACTCGACGAAGTCGCCCGTGGCGTCCGCACCCGGATCTGTTCCTGCACGGTGATTTGTGGCGGGGCGAACGTGTTCGGTACACATGCCGGAAATTTTGTCACTTATTGGCATCGAAAGGGGTGTCGAATTTGCTAGGGAAAACCCTTGTTTTGCCGGGTGCCCTGATGATTTGCCCACGTTTTGACCCCAAATGGCCGGAAGTTTTTGCTTGAAATTGGGACAGTGACCCAAAATGTCACACCGCGTGCGGCGCCTGCTGTGCTGCAGCATTGCTGTCACCCGTCAAACCGGGTCTGGGGAAGACAAAGATTTAGATTGGTCGATGTGAACCTGGCGAAGCATGCCTGGCACTGGTACCTGTTCATGGACAATCTCGGGCGAAGGGGGTTGGCCCTTGAACGTGGGGGTGCGATTCAAAGTGGTGTGGCAATTCGGTTTTACCCCCTCACCCCAGCGGGGCGAGGGAATAAGATTCCACAGCACTTTGAGTCGCACCCTGAACGTGGTGAGCCTGTAGGGCCACGATCAAATGCCAGACCTTCGACAGGCTCTGACACAACAGGGAGTGCCTTTACCGAAAGGCTTCGGCTTCGGGGGATGATGCGCTGGCAACTTGTGGCGATGGCGCAGATATTGCTATTGCTTAGGAATGTTCGTGACGATCCGAGAAGGAACCCAACCAATGCATTTCAAAATGAATCCTGTTCTGAAGCAAGCTCGCCAAATCCCTTTGATATTTGCATTGCTGGCATCGGCCGGCGCGGTCTTCGCCCATGGCGACGTAGTGCCCCAGGCTGTTGACACCAGCTCGCTGAAACCATTGGGCGCAAAGTGGCTGCCTTCCAACCCTTATACGAAGAGTGCGGAACGTGCGGAGGCCTTGCGCATTGGCACTTCTGCCTATAACCAGAACTGTGCCAGGTGCCATGGACTAGAGGCGATCTCCGGCGGAATGTCTCCAGACTTGCGAAAGATGGACGCCGACTGCATGGGACTGGCCGACGACGCGAAAAAGAACATCTGTTTTCAGGAGATTGACGAGTACTATCTGGCGACGGTGCGGCGTGGGCGGGTGCGGGATGGTCGTGTGTACATGCCCCATTTCGAGGGCACTTTGAGTCAGGAAGCCATGTGGACCATCAAAACCTATCTGGAGACCCGTCGGGAACCCTGAACTGACCTGGCGGCAGTCATTGGCACTGAACAAGGAGACATCTCGCATGCAGGATCGATTGAACCGTCGCAGCAGTCTGGCCTGTATTCTGGGGCTGGCCGCGGGTCTGGCGCAGGCCAACGAAGAACTTGATGATCTGGCCAAAATCCGTGCGAGGGGAACGCTGAAGGTCGCTGTCTACAACGATAATCCGCCTTTTTCCAGTGGCAAGAGCCCGGATGTGGTCGGTCTTGATGTGGCTTTGGCAGCGGCACTGGCCCGCCAGCTTGGGCTGAAGCTGGTGTTGCTACCGTTTGACGCGGGTGAGCGCATGAACGATGACTTGCGCAATATGGTGTGGCGTGGGCATTATCTGGGCTATGGGCCGGCAGATGTCATGCTGCAGGTGCCCGTCGACAAGTACCTGATAGACGACAACCGGCAAGTGATGATTTTTGCTCCCTATATGCGTCAGGTGCCGGTACTGCTCCACGATATTTCCAAGTTGCCAAGGGTCGAGGGGCCAGGAGATCTGGAGGGGCTTGCGCTGGCGGCAGAGAGCGGCACCGGTACCGCTACCGTACTGATTGGTCATAACGGCAGGTCCCTGAGTTCGAAGGTCAGCCTGTTTCCGTCGGGGGTGCAGGCCGCCGGTGCCGTGCTGAAGGGCGATGTTGCAGCGGCCTATGTGCTGCGACCGCAGGCCGAGGCGGCCGTGCTGCAAGGGGGGGGC
>JAIPCE010000176.1 GCA_021738345.1 Rhodoferax sp.
GGGGCCCGCACCATTGGCGCCATGTCTTGGCACTTGCGCTATCGTCCGAGGCCAGAGCCAAACCCGGCTGGCTGCTGCGCCTGCTGTGCTGGCCCATGCAGGCCGCGCTATTGCCGCCGCCGGACGGCATCGCCCTGACCGCGCTGGCACCACCCGGCCCAGCCCGGCGCCCGTATCCCGCGCCCTACATCGGTCTGCACGGCGTAGAGCGCGACAGCGCACAAGCCGGCATCTGGGTCGGCCCCACGCTCAGCCTGCCCTTGTGTGCCTTTAGCACCGGGCGCGTGTGCATCACCGGCACTCTTGACCTAGCCCTCTTGAGCCGCGGCCTCAACCTCAGCGCGTTTCGCCTCGAGGTCCATGCTGCCGGTCAGTTGCTGCACAGTGCCGTGCTAACGCACAGCGGCCACTTCAGTATCGACTTCGTACTGCCCCGCAACGCCTTTGCCAACTGCAGCCAGTGGGAGCTACGCGCCTCCAAACACGTGATCCCAGGCGCCGTTGGCCTAGGGCAAGACAGCCGGCCGCTGGCCTGGCGCGTGATTCAGATACGTGTTGACGACCACACCCTTGTTGACAGCACCCAAAGCCCCTGCACCGCCGCCATCGAGTCGCTGGTGCCAGCCCGTGGCGTCAACCTCATTGGCTACCTTACCGCAGAGCTTGGCATTGGCGAAGGCACCCGCGCCCTGGCGCGGTCCCTGCAGGCAGCCGACGTACCCTACAGCGCCATCGACGTCGGCTTTCAAACCCAGCACCCTCGGCGCGATGCCTCGATGCTGGCGCGGGCCGTAAAAACCCGCTTTGCGATAGACCTGCTGTACGTCAACGCCGACCAGACCGTGGCCACGGCCGACTACCTCAAGCGCAAAAAACTCAGCGCCCACTACCGCATCGGCTACTGGGTATGGGAGCAGCCCCAACTGCCCTCCTCTGTGTTTGGTGCCTTTGCCCATGTCGATGAAATCTGGGTCCCCTCCAGCTTTGCCTACCAGGCCATCGCACCCTATGCGCCTGTGCCTGTCAACATCATCCCCCACGCCATCGAATTTGCCCCCAGCCCCCAGCCCAGTCGCAGCGAGTTTGGCCTGCCGCAGCACCAGATACTGGTGCTGGTGATGTACGACTTTCACTCGTACCAGTACCGCAAAAACCCCCAGGCCGCAGTGGCCGCCTTTCGCCAGGCCGCCGCCGACCGGCGCGACGCCACACTGGTCATCAAAACCATCAACAGCCAACACCACACTGCGGCCCGCCAGGCCCTGAAGGACGAGCTTAGCGACCTACCCAACGTCATCCTGATCGACCAGTTTCTGACCCGCCAGCAAACCTGGGACCTGCAAGCCTGCTGCGACATCCTCTTGTCGCTGCACCGTGCCGAAGGTTTTGGCCTGGCACTGGCAGAGATGATGTACCTGGGAAAACCCGTGGTGGCCACCGGCTGGTCCGCCAACCTCGACTTCATGACCCCCGACAACTCCATGCCAGTGCAGTACCAGCTCCAGCCCCTGCAAAACGCGGTGGGCGTCTACCCCGCCGGCCAGCTCTGGGCCGAGGCCGACACCAGCCACGCCGCACACTGCCTGAGCCAACTCTTTGACCAACCCGCCCTGCGCCAGCGCCTCGGCACACAGGCAGCAGCCGACATTCGCCGCCAGCTCAGCCCGCAGGCCGTAGGCGCACAAGTCGCCCGCCGCCTCGCCATGCTGTGCACCTGGCAGCCGCTACTCAACGCAGTAATCTGACGCAAAGAGGGTGCGATTCAAAGTGATGTTGCAATTCGGTCTTGCCCCCTCGCCCCAGCGGGGAGAAGGCTGGGGCGAGGGAATCAGAGTCCACATCACTTTGAACTGCACCCCGCAAAGGAGTGTTCTGAAGAAGTGGCGATTTTTCAATGTAGTGTTCGCCTTGCATTTCGGCGGACGTGAAACCACTGGTGGTGGAGCGTTGGTAAGTTTCGGGAACTATTCGGCCAATCCTTGGGTTTTGCTTGCCTCAAGGGCGCGCTCAAGAACAACACGATCCATTTGGTCTTTTTCGCGAGAAGTTTGTTTTGTCTTTAACAGACCCTCCAAAGTGACCGTGCGCAGCGGAACGCCATCAAAATCAATCTCTACAGCGTAGGGTAGCAGCGACTCATAGGTCTCACCGCAGGCGTTAAACATCAAGTCAACCACAAAAGAATCGGCCACCCGAATCGTGTCACCCTCTTGGAACCAGGCTGGGTCAAGGTCTTTGGCAACGCCCTCTGGCAGCATCAAAAGTGCATGCTTGGCTCTCTCGCCTTGCTCCAAAGTTGGGCGTAACAGAATGTCGATATCCACAGTGCCGCGCTGGTAACCCAGCGCAAAAAGTGCATAGCCTCCTACCAACAAATAATCCACACCGTGCGTGTGCAGCGCACTCAGCAGCAATTTGAGGTCGGCCACGCTGGCTGGCCGGGCCATGTCTGAGGGGGTGGTAGGCATCAGGTGCTTGCCTTCATCCGGCTCAAGTTAGACAGTATGGCGCGAGAAAGTGCCTCGTCGCTGGCGCGGTTGGCTGCCTCATGGGTGGCGTACCGATAAACGCCTTTGCGCACACCCGTTGAGGCGACGCACATCATGGCCATTGCAGTAGCCTGGTGTACCGCCGCTTGTTGCAGTCCGGCTGCGCTGGGCATCAAGCTGGGTAATGCGATACGCTTGTGTCCGATAACGCGCATAAGCTTGGTTCCGATGTGAATGCTGCAGGTTGGACTGAAATTGTCGCAAGATCATAACGGCAAGCACCTTGTGGAAAACAAGCTGCAGTCGCTCCAGACCACCGAGCGCATCGGGTACGCTTCAATGTAATATTCCAACGAAGCGTGGCAGCGGCCCTGGCCCTGGTGGATGTGCTGGGCTTATCCACCTGAAGCTCTCACTTTCAGCAAACGTTTGCATCCTCCGTTTGGTGGGGTGTCAGCCACGAAAGACTTCCGTCAAGGTGGCCGCGTCCAGCACGCGACCTCCCCATCGTTCAAGCTGTGCCGATGTTGCAGCAGCAACCTGTGCCACGATTTCGCTGGGCAGCGCGCCAAAGCGCCGAACCAGTTGACGCTGCAACAAAAGGGCCTCGCCCTCGCGATTCCTGGCTCAATTCCTTGTTCAATTCCCCGCTGCTCATGCTGCTGTGCCCACGTGTCGAATCGTTCGGCCAATGTCATTTTCAAATCCTTCAAATCTTGCACCATCGGTATGATCAAGTTATTATTTCACGTAGGCTCAGCGGCTATCAGGCGCGCTACGAATTCGATGAGGCCCGCGATCTGGTTCAAGTGGCCCGCATTCGGCATCAACGTTGTGCGGTTTTTGAGCATGTGCATGAAAGCTATCCGGAGCGCAATGCGGGGGTTTACGGCTGAAACGGAAAGTGCTCCAACTGGAAAATACCGATGCCAATCAAATTGTCAAAAGAGGCGCGCCTGCAGGCAGTTGCTTCCATCGAGCGCTACTTTCTTGAATCATCGGGTGAAAAGATGGGCAACATTGCCGCCGCAGGACTGCTGAACTTTTTTCTTGAAGAGATTGGCCCGCTTGTTTACAACCGTGCGGTCGCCGATGCACAGGAAAAAATTCTGGCGCGTGTTTCTGACCTGGACATTGAAGTCCATGAGGACGAGTTTGCCTATTGGCGCAAAGTCGATGCCAAGAAGGCTCGCAAATAGCCCATGATGCAATCCAGATTGGCGCTGACCTTGGCGTGGGCCATCTGCATGGGCAACCCCTTGGCAGGCGCACAAAACCAGACCAGCCGGGACGGCACGGCCATTGATAGCTTGAACCATTACCGCGAAGCCATGGGTTTGGGTCGGTTGACGCCGAATGACTTGCTGACCCAAACCGCCCTTGCGCATCGGCAGTACGTATCGAATGTGCCGGATCGTTCCGTGTTCGGCCTGGTGACGCCCGATGGCATTCCCTATATGCACCTACAGGCGCCCGGAAGCGCGTTTTTTTCCGGGGTCACCCTGGGCGAACGTGCAAAAAGGCAGGGTTACCCGTATGGTGTCGGCGAGCAAGGTGTGACCACCGACTCAAAAGGCAGGGTATTGACCGGGCAGTATGTGGTCGACCAACTCATGGCCACGGTCTACCACCGCTCGGGTTTGCTCAAGCCCGGCTGGACCGAGCTCGGGGCGGCTGTGGGCACCCATGACGCCATACTCGTACTGGGTGAAGGACGGGTCAAGGGCCAGGTTGCCGCCGACTGGTTGGCAACGTATCCCATGCACCGCACAACCACAGCCCGGGTCGCCTTCAAGAGAGAGTTGCCTGACCCGGCACCGGAGCGCGCAGGTCAGTGGCTCGGACTTCCGATCAGCATTCACGCGGCGGTGGGATCTAGCCTCCGGGTTGAGCGGTTTGAGTTGCGCGAGCGCGTTCAACCGGCCGAACCAACTCAAGCGACTGAAATCGGGTCTGGGGCTTTGGTGGCCGGACGTTTGCTTGATGCGACCAATGACCAGTTGATTGGCAAGCACGAGGCCTTCTTTCTCCCCTCGATGCCCTTGAAATACGCTGCCACTTACGAGGTAACGGCGGAGTTTGGCATCCGGCAGAAAGTTAGCAACTTGCGCTGGTCGTTTCAAACCCCGGAGGACCCCTTCGCCGTGATTCCGACCGCAGCTGTGACGGAAGTCACCCCTGGCGTTGCGCAATCGCTGGAGATTGTGGGTACGCAGGGAGCCTGGTCTCTTGAAACCAAGGCCACCGCGCCGAGCCAAACCCACATTCCCATGTCCAAGTCTCCAGACGGCAAATTGACTTTCTCTTTTCCGGAAACCTGCAACGCCAGCTGTGGTGTGACGGTGGTGGTGCAGCATAGCGGACCCCACCCCAGTACCCTCCAGCGCGAGTTCGTGGTCGCCAAAAGCTGGTTGGCTTCAAGAACGGTGGACCAAGTGCTACCCCAGTCATTTTTGGCCATTGCCAACGACCTCAGCTGGCAAAAGTCCGCACGTGCTCTGGCCTATGGCAATGAAGGCAACCAGTGGTTCATGAGCCGATCGTATGGCGCTGCCAGCCAGACCATCGCCGATCAAAAGGCATTGCAGAACTGCAACAAGCAAGCGCTCCAACTGAACTCGCCCATTGCGTGCAAGCTTTATCAGTTTGCTATTGGGCGAAAAAAATAAATCAACGATGGATTTCTAATGCCGCTATGCACGTTGTTTCGTCGCGTGGCCTTAAAGCTCGGTCTACTCCAGATTTTTTGCCAGAAATTTCTCAACCCGGCTCCAAAAATCTACCCGATTTTCATTGACGATCCAGCCATGGCCTTCGTTCGCATATTCAACCCACTCCGGCGGGTTCCCTGCGTCCTTTAGAGCACTGCGCATCTTGTAGGCATGGGACGGCGGAACACGCCGATCCTCAAGGCCGTGTGCCATCAGCACTGGAGCCTTGATTTGCTGGGCCAGATTCACGGGTGAATTGGCCGTAAGCATGGCGGCGTCCGTGACCGGATCGCCGACCAATCTGGGCGCACCATACTGCCTGTATTCCTCGCCCATGTCGGAGGCTTGGGATGTCAGCAGCAATTCAAGATCGGTGACTGCGGCCCAGGCAATACCGCATTTGTAAAGCTCCGGGTAGCGCGCCAAACTCATGAGCGAGGCATAACCGCCATAACTCCCACCGCCAATGCAGACGCGCTTTGAATTCACGTTGGCTTTTTCCACTGCCCAGCGGGTCGCCTGCGCAATGTCGTCGATCATGCCTTGCCCCCACTGCTTCCAGCCCGCTTGAAAGTGACTAAATCCGTAGCCTCTGCTACCCCGAAACTCGGGCTCGATGACAACATATCCACGCGACGCGTAAAACTGCGCTTCTGGGTGCCAACGCCAGCTACCGCCGCGGACAAACGGCCCACCGTGCACCAGTACAAGCATCGGGCGCGCGCCCTTGAAGTGGGGCTGGGGAGTCGTCACCCACACCGGCATATCCAGACCCTCACGGGTTGTAAAACGATGGAAATCCAGGGTTGCGCTGGAACGTGGGTCAATTCCCGCCATGGCCTTGCCCACCGACTTCCACTGCTTGCCAACCGGACGGAAGATAAAGAACTCCCCTGGAATGCGATCCGAGTAGGACTTGACAAGAACAACCTGAGGATCGTTGCAGGACTGGGTGTCGATTTGATTGATCCGACCTGGCAATGCAGCATCAACCTGAGATTGCACGGCACGCATTGCCGGGGCATACCATACCGTGGTCTCGGCATCGGTGACCACGCGAACACCGCAGGTGTCGCGGTCATTTCGGGTCGTTACCAGACCACCAGCAAAGTCAAACCCTGCCGTACGCACCAAAGGATCGTCTTCTGGTTTGAGGGTTTTGAGATCGAAACGCTTGAGGCTCGACGTTCTAGCCCCTTCTTTTTCGCTCACAGTGACAAATAACTGACCCGACAGGTCCACATAGCGGGGCGTGAATGTCGGATTGATGGTGTCAAACTGGGCAATTTCTTTCCATTGCTCACCCTCGCGCCAATACACGATGCTTTTACCCTCGTGCTGGGCAGTAACCACCCTGGCAGCTCCCTTGGCATCAAAAAGCCAATGCATGGCATGCTCCGGGGCACCCGCGGCCATGCTAAGGGTTTTGCCGGTGCGCACGTTCAAACGCATTGGCAGCACCATATCCGGCGCCTTGGTGTCAACACGATAGGCATACCGACCAATGATGACCTCATCGGGCTCGGGCCCATAGGCCGACAACAGGTGGTGCGTCACATCCAGGCCATCACGGCTGGTGAGCGATCTGTTCGACATTCGCGATGCCTCCAGACGTATCAGCTTGCGAAACAGACTACCGTCGCGGTGTGTGCTGAATAGACCCGACCCACGTCTCAGGTCTATCCCGTCCTTGAGGTCTATCACATCGAACACCAGCATTTCGTCATTAACCCACCTCACCATGTTGACGTCGGAGTCGGTGAGGCTCGCCACAAAACGCGGTGGTATTTTTTCCTCAAGGTCTACGACCGCAAGTGCTACACGTCCCTCAGGGCCGGGCGCCTTGACAGCCAGCCAATGGCCCGAGGGTGACAAAAACGCACCTTGCAACTTGGAGTGTTCGAAGAATGCCGCAACGGGCAGCTTGTCAGGAGCAGTCGGTGCCTGGGCCAGAGAAAGGCCACTGGTGGCAAACAGGAGTACGCCCATCATGCACGGTAGCCATCTGTCGAAACCACCTTTTCGCGGGGTTATCAAACGATACGTCTTTGGTCTTTTGTTGACGCAAAGCTTGGAATTATCATGATCTGACATGTAAGACGCCCTCACTGATTATTGGTTTGAATTGGCGGGACAAATTTTAATAAAAAAATCTTCTTCAGCCACCAGGCAACTGAAGTTTCGCGCTACGTGCAACTACCTAGGCAAGCTTCTTCGCCATGGGCGACCGTCACTGACTTGTCTCTGTCAGGCGCGATGGACGTCCACCACGACGCGCCCACGCACCTTGCCAGCCAACAAGTCAGTCGCCACCTGTACCACTTCTGACAGGCCGATTGCATGGGTCATCGCGACCAATTTGGACAAATCAAGATCGCTGGCAAGCCGCGTCCAGGCCTGCTGGCGCAGGCCGATCGGTGCCATGACGCTGTCAATTCCGTACAGCGTGATGCCGCGCAAAATGAAGGGTGCCACACTGGCCGGAAAATCCATGCCGCCGGCGAGACCGCAGGCAGCCACGGCGCCACCATAGCGGGTGGCGGCGCACGCATTGGCCAGCGTATGGCTTCCCACGCAATCCACCACTGCGGCCCAGCGCTCCTTTGCCAGTGGTTTGCCCGGCCCAGCGAGCTCGCTGCGGTCTATCACGGCCGAAGCCCCAAGTCCCTTGAGGTAGGGTGCCTCAGAGGTCCGCCCGGTCGATGCCACCACCGTGTAACCGAGCTTGGACAACAATGCAATCGCGACACTGCCCACGCCGCCACTGGCTCCGGTCACCAGAACTTCACCGTCCATCGGCTTGACGCCATGCTTTTCCAAGGCCATGACGCAGAGCATGGCGGTGTAGCCCGCAGTGCCAATTTCCATGGACTGCCGCGCAGTGAGTTCCTTGGGTAGCGCAACCAGCCAATCGCCCTTGACACGCGCCACTTCCGCAAGTCCGCCACAATGGGTCTCGCCAACCCCCCACCCGTTCAAAATGACTTGGTCGCCAGGTTTCCAGGCCGCATGGGTGCTTTCAACAACGGCTCCCGAAAAATCGATGCCGGGCACCATGGGGAAGCGCCGCACAACGGGCGACTTTCCGGTGATCGCCAGTCCATCCTTGTAATTCAAGGTGGACCATTCCACCGAAACCTTTACTTCGCCGTCGGGCAGCACAGCGTCGTCAATCTCCTGAAGCGCCGCCCTGTAGCCGGCATCGCCTTTGGTCACCAGAATTCCTTTGAACATGATTTTCTCCTTGAGCCAAATCGGGCAATTTTGCTCCAAAGCGCTCGAAAAAAACCTCAAGGGCCGACACTGCAACGACATTTCGTTTTTGCAGGAAGGTTTGTCTTGAAATATCTGCTTTTTCAGCCGCAAAAAATCACCTATCGTCCGTCTTTTTTCTAGACATGCATGAAAGTCACACCATGAGCAGACCCCTTGCCCAGCGCCTGCGCGAAGCGGCCGACGGACACCGTGCTGGTGCGGCCGACAGCGCCAATCTGCGGCTAGACCTTTATGCGCTGCTGCGGCTGCATGGCGAGTCGTCTAGCGTGGTGCTGATGATGCTTTTGGCAGTCATGAGCGTGCTTCCGCTGGCAGGTGCCGGCACGGTCATGAGCCTGGGCATCTGGGCTGTGGCCTGGGCATGGGCGCGTGAACGCGACGACTGTATCTTGCCCAAACGCCTTGGCAGCATGACATTGAACGAACGCTGGAGCGGCCGCTGTCTGCACAGCTTGGCCTGGATGTACGAGCAAAGCAACCGCTGGCTTCGGCCCCGATGGGCTCTGTGGTCCCATGCGCGCACACGGGCGTGGTGGGGCGTATGGGCCGCGCTGATGGGCCTGGTCATCTTCTTGCCACTGCCACTTGGCAACGTGTTGCCAAGCCTGAGTCTGATTTTGCTGAGTCTGGGCTGGATGTTTCGCGATGGCCTGGCCCTGCTACTTTCTGCCGCCAGCGGGCTGGCCGCGGTGGCCTATGGGGTGTCACTGTGGCATCTGATGGCTTTGGGTATGGAACATCTCTGGGCCAGATTGCCCGTGTAAACATGTTGCGGTGCCAACACAGACTTACCCCGCCGACCAGCCACCGCCTGCGGTGGCTTGTACTTTTTCACGAACTCGCCAAGACCTCCCACCGTCTCAATTTCCCGCCACCCCGTCCCAACGGGCGTTTTCGCCAAATTTTTCTGCTGCCCGTGAGCGTGGGGTCAAGGGAAAGTCCCGATGCACTTTTTGTCACCCTATTGCATATTCCTCATTTTTTTACCACCTGAAAAGGAACCACATGAAGTTCAAATTTGCGCTTTACTCTGCTGTGACCCTCGCAGTATTGGGCGTCGGTGCCACCGTGCAGGCCAAGCCATTCAAGTGGTCCAGCGCCAGCGACATCCCGACGCTGGACATCCACTCGCAAAACAATGCGCTGGGCAATGGCGTGCATGCCGCCATTTACGACTCGCTGGTCTACTACAACAGCACCACCTTCAAGGCAGAACCGCAACTTGCCACCAGTTGGCGTGATGTTTCCCCCACCCAGGTGCGCTTTACCCTGCGATCGGGCGTCAAGTTCAGCGATGGCTCGCCACTCACGGCCGACGATGTCGTTTATTCCCTGACCCGGGCCATGGCCAAGACCTCCAACTACTCGGTCTACACCCAAGGCATGGACAAGGTCGTCAAAGTCAACGACACCACGGTGGACATCATGATGAAGGGTCCCAATCCGGTGCTCTTGAACCAGCTCACCGAATTGCGCATCATGAGCAAAGCCTGGGCCACCAAGAACAACTCGCTGGAGCCCAAAGACATCAAGACCAAGGACGAGTCGTATGCCCACCGCAACGCCATGGGTTCTGGGCCGTACATGTTGAAAGAATGGCAGCCTGACCAGAAGCTGGTTTTGGTCAAGAACCCCAACTACTGGGGTAACCAGCCCACCAATGTCACCGAAATCATTTACACCCCGATCAAGTCCGAGGCCACCCGTGTCGCCGCCCTGTTGTCAGGCGAGCTTGATTTTGTGTTGGACCCCAGCCCGCAGGACCTGGCCCGCCTGCGCAATAACGCCAACCTGAAGGTCATGGACGGCGTTGAAAACCGCACCATTTTCTTCGGCATGGACCAGTTCCGCGACGAACTGCCAGGCTCCAATGTCAAGGGCAAAAATCCCCTCAAAGACCAGCGTGTGCGCAAAGCGCTGTACCAGGCGATCGACATCGACAGTATCCGCCGTGTGGCGATGCGAGGCTTGTCGCAGCCCACTGGCGCTCTGGTGGCGCCCCAGGTCAATGGTTGGACCGAAGGGGTTCACCAACGTCACCCCTAC
>JAIPCE010000177.1 GCA_021738345.1 Rhodoferax sp.
CACGACAACGCAAGGTCAGACGCTCACTGCAGCCAACACCTTGGCTGATACCGATGGCATCCCCAGTACCGGTACGGGCTCAATCGCCTACCAGTGGAGCGCAGGCGGCACAGACATCTCTGGCGCCACCAGCTCGACCCTGGTGCTCGGTCAGGCCCAGGTCGGCAAGACCATAACCCTGACTGCCAAGTACACCGACGGCTTTGGTACCACTGAGACCGTTGCCAGCAGCGCCAGTGCAGCAGTGGCAAACGTCAACAACTTGCCATCAGGCGGTGTCACCATCACCATCACCGGAACTGTGACCCGTGGAGCGCAACTCACTGCAGCCAATACCCTCGCTGACCTGGACGGACTGGGCACGATCAGCTACCAGTGGAAGGCGGCTGAAAGTGACATCAGCGGAGCCACTGCCAGCACCTACACCCTTACACAGGCCGAAGTGGGCAAGACGATTACAGTGGTTGCCAAGTACACCGACTTGTTCAGCGCCCAAGAGGCAGTGGAAAGCACCGCAACGACGGCGGTCACTGCGGTCAACGTAGCACCCACAGGCACAGTCTCCTTCAGCGGCACCGCCACCCAAGGTCAAACCCTCACTGCAGCCAACACCTTGGCTGACATTGATGGCATCCCCAGCAGCGGCGCAGGCGCGCTCGCCTACCAATGGAGCGTAGGCGGCACCGTAATCACCGGCGCAACCGGAATTACCTTTGTTCTGACCCAGGCTGAAGTAGGCAAGACCATCACAGTGACTGCCAGCTACACCGACCTGCATGGCACCACTGAGTCCAAGACCAGCAGCGCCACGGCGGCAGTTTCCAACGTCAACGACCCTGTCACAGGTGATGTCACCATTACCGGTACTCCCACCCAGGGTCAAACACTCACAGCAGCAAACACTTTGGCCGACCTGGAT
The DNA here is from genome assembly GCA_021738345.1 of Rhodoferax sp. Lineage (GTDB taxonomy): Bacteria > Pseudomonadota > Gammaproteobacteria > Burkholderiales > Burkholderiaceae_C > Allorhodoferax. The sequence goes on from JAIPCE010000177.1 coordinate 920, forward strand.
GGAATTCCTGCCACAGGTACCACCGGAGCCTTGGCCTATCAATGGAGCGCAGCCGACACCGCGATCACCGGAGCAACAGGAAGCACCTTTGTTCTGACCCAGGCCGAAGTTGGCAAGACCATCACGGTAACCGCCAGCTACACCGACCTTCAAGGTACTTCCGAGAGCGCGTCATCCCCCGCAACCACTGCCGTACTTGGATACCAAGTCGGTACAGCAGGAGATGACGTGCTGACAGGCACCGCCTTCGCCGACACCCTCATCACCGACTCCGGTGCCGATCTGGTCAACGCGGGCGCGGGCAACGACACCCTCACACTGAGCACCGACGGCACCTGGGCCAGTGGCTTCGCCAGCGCCAACCAGGGCATGGCCGGGATGGGTGGCACCGGACAACAGGTTCTGTTGTACGGCAAGGTGCGCTTTGCCGACGTTTTGAATGGCGGTGAGGACGCTGACACCCTGCAGCTCACCAGCGGCAGCGACGCCTTCTTTTTGCACGATGCCTACTCACTGTTCAACATTGGCGCCGTGCTCACCCAAGACACTGGCGGGAAACTCTCCGCCGCACGCAGCAGTGGAATTGAGATCATCCAGGGTGGAGCGGGCGACGACATCATTGACCTTACAAGCTTGGACTACACCATAGGCGCAGTCAGCGTATTTGCAGACATTGGTAACGACATCGTCTGGGGCAACGCCGGCAACGACACCCTGCAAGGTGGTGAGGGGGCAGACACCCTGTTTGGCGGTTCAGGCAGCAACACCCTCAATGGTGGCGCAGGAGCCGACCTCTTCCAATACGCCAAGAGCGGCACGGCGCAAGACATCTTGCAAGACTTCCAAGCCGGCATAGACACAATAGTGCTCTATGGTGCCCTCAGCACTGCAGAGGTCAGCGCCACAGCCAAGACTGACCGGGTAACACTGATCTGGGGCACACAGACCATAGACCTGATGGGCATCACCAGCACCACAGGGTGGGAAACCTGGCTGCAGTTGGCATAGACCACAAGATCAAGCCACAAGATCTAGGGCAAGAACATGACAAGCACCGCACCACACTCCTGCAGCTACAACTCCAAAGCGATATTGAAGACCGACAGCACCCTGCTCGCGGCCATAGCGATCAGCCTGACAAGCACCTGGTCCACAGCAGGCGTAAGCGACGTAGCAAACTACCTCGCATACAAGGCCTTCCTGGACTTTTCTGCAGTGCCAAGGAACCCCGCAGACACTCTATCACCTGCCACTGGCGTGTGGGTGGATTTTCCTTGAAAGAAACCCTGCAAATTGATCCCTTAGCGCCACGACTACCGATCGCGCCCAAGCACCAGGTCCGCCGCCGATGCGGGTGTTTGCAGCGATGCCACTACCACGGCAGAGGCGCTGCGCGTTGGCCTAGAATCCACGGCCAACTGACGTCCTGGAGACCACACCCCATGCACTTCACCACTTTTGCGCGCCCCATCCTGATGGCACTGGCACTTGCCAGCGCCTTCTGTGTTTCTGCTGCCGACAAGCGGCGGATCGAAAAAGAAGCTGATATTCCGCGCTTCAGCTACGCCATTGCAGAACCGCTCGAAACCGTCGTTCGGGACAAATCGCTGTTTGCCAAAGCTGCCAACCAAATTCGCCTGGACATGGAGTCCGTGCTTGCCACCTATGATATGGCCGACAAGTCGTCAGAGCGGCAATACCTGGGCTCCTTGATGCAGTTGGAATTTCTATTGGGTAACTATGACGCGGCGTTGGCGCTCTCCGAAAAAATGCGTGCGCTGGAAGAGAAGCCTTCAGACAAGCTACTTTCCGGGCTGCGTCTGCGTGCGATGGTGGCGGCCGCCAAGGAAACCGGTAGCCTCAATACCCCCGACTACTTTGAAGCGGTGGGCCGATCCATCCGTAAGGAATTGGATGGCTATCCATTTGCCGTCATCTCGAACGACATCAAAAGATACAAGGCCAGTTCAGAAATTGCAGGGGAAGGCCGCGTAATTGGTAGTGTGCGCGACGTTCTGCAGACCACACTCAACAAAAATGGGGGCGTGCTGAGCTCTGACCTAGCACCCGAATTGATCAGTGCACGCTACGCGCTAGAGACTGCCATACCGCTAAAGCAAACCCTCATTGCCACATATTCAGGCTATCTGGAAAAAAATAGAGTTGAAAAGCTTGATATCTGGGCGGCTCGCAATGTGACCCTCCCAGCTTCAGGGAAATTCAAGCCCGTTCGCATAGCGGTCTGGGACAGTGGTGTGGACACCAAACTCTTTCCGACGCAATTACTCAAAGATTCAAAGGGCAAGCCCTTTCAGATCGCGTTTGATCTTTTCAGCAAACCCGCCAAGGAAGCACTTTTTCCCATCCCTGATACCTACAAACCCCAAATGTCCACGCTACTGGCACAAAGCAAGGGGTTTTCGGACTTGCAGTCCAACATCGACTCTGAGCAAGCCAGCGAAGTCAAGAAGTTTATGTCCGAGCTAAAGCCCGAAGAATTCAAGCCTGCGATGGAGGGTCTGGATTTTGCAGGCAACTATGCGCACGGAACACACGTCGCAGGCATCGCTCTTGAAGGCAACCCCTGGGCCAGGCTGGTAAGCGCGCGCATTTCTTTTGACTACAAGTTACAGCCTGACCCCTGCCTCAGCAAAAAATTGGCGCTGCGCAGCGCGAAAGCGCACCGGACCGTCGTGAACTACTTCAAGCAGCACAAAGTGCGGGTGGTCAATATGAGCTGGGGCGGCAGCGTGAAAGACAATGAGGAATCGCTGGAGCTTTGTGGCATTGGCAAGTCCACGGAAGATCGGCAGAAGTTGGCACGTGAAATCTTTGAGATTGAGAAAAAGGCGCTTATCAAGGCCTTCTCTGGAGCGCCGGATATTCTTTTTATCACGGCCGCCGGCAACAGCAATTCCGATTCCACCTTTGATGAAGACATCCCGTCAAGCATTGTGCTGCCCAACCTGATGACGGTAGGCGCGGTTGACAAGGCAGGGGACGAGGCATCTTTCACCAGCTACGGGCCGACCGTGGCGGTGCACGCCAATGGTTACCAGGTCGAGAGCTTCTTGCCCGGTGGCGCGCGGGTTGCATTCTCTGGCACATCCATGGCATCGCCCAATGTGGCAAACCTGGCTGCCAAAATTCTGGCAGTGAAGCCTTCACTCAAGCCACAACAGATCATTGCGCTAATCAAAGAAACTGCCGAGAACAGCGCCGATGGTCGGCGCATGCTGATGCACCCGGCCAAGGCGATGGCAAAGCTTTGAATTTAGTTTATTGCGGCGGCACAATAGTGCATGACCCTTTTACCTACCTTCATTGCACCCGCCCGTTTTTCCGACCCTGTTGCCGCTCTTGCGCAGGTGACAGAAATCTATGATTCCAGCGTTCAGCACCTGCGCCAGGCGATGCAGCGTTTTGTCTCCGGCGACGACATGGCGGGCCATGTCCGGGCTTTTTACCCGCTGGTGCGCATTCACACCGACACGGTTTCGCGCACCAGTGCGCCTGAAACTGCCCGCTTGAGTTTTGGTTTTGTGGCGGGTGCGGGTCGATTTGAGACCACGCTCACCCGACCTGACCTGTACTACAACTACTACCTGGAGCAGTTCAACCTATTGATGCAAAACCATGCTGTTGAACTGGAGGTGGGTACCAGCTCGCAGCCGATTCCAGTGCATTTTTCATTTGCCGAACAGGATCATTTGGAAGGCAATATGAGTGCGCAGCGTCGCGTACGGATGCGCGACATTTTCGACTTGCCTGATCTCGCCGCCATGGACGATGGCATCGCCAATGGCACCTACCAAGCTCGGGCGGGTGATGCACAACCGCTGGCCCTGTTTACCGCGCCACGTGTCGACTACTCACTGCACCGCTTACGCCACTACACCGGCACCGGACCCGAACATTTTCAGAACTTTGTTCTCTTCACAAATTACCAGTTCTATGTGGACGAGTTTGTCGTGTTTGGCCGCACTGCGATGGCAAATGCCGGCAGCGAATATGTGGCGTTTGTCGAACCTGGAAACATCGTCACCCGGCGTATAGGCCTGCCAGCTTTATCCACAGACCCACTGGGCAAAGAATTACCACGCATGCCCCAAATGCCGGCTTACCACCTGGTACGAGCCGATGGAGCGGGCATCACGATGGTCAATATCGGCGTGGGGCCCTCCAATGCCAAAAACATTACTGACCACATCGCCGTGTTGCGTCCGCACGCCTGGATCATGCTGGGTCACTGCGCAGGATTACGCAATACCCAGCGACTTGGTGATTACGTTCTGGCCCACGGCTATGTACGAGAAGACCATGTGCTCGATGAAGAGCTGCCGCTATGGGTACCCATTCCGCCGCTGGCAGAGATTCAAGTCGCGCTGGAGCAAGCCGTGGCTGACGTGACGCAAATCAAGGGCGCAGCTCTGAAAAGCATCATGCGCACGGGGACCGTAGCCAGCACCGACAACCGAAACTGGGAGCTTCTCCCCGACAACCAGCCGCAACGCCGCTTTAGCCAAAGCCGCGCTGTGGCCCTGGACATGGAGAGTGCCACCATTGCTGCCAATGGCTTTCGCTTCCGTGTGCCCTACGGAACACTGCTGTGCGTCAGTGACAAGCCGCTGCATGGGGAAATCAAGTTGCCCGGCATGGCCGACCACTTTTACCGCGAGCGCGTAGACCAACATTTACGAATTGGAATACGGGCGCTGGAACTGTTGCGAGCGCAAGGCGTGGATCAACTGCACAGCCGCAAGCTGCGCAGTTTTACCGAAGTCGCTTTTCAATAAACTGGATTGATGCAAGCAAAATTGCTTTCACCTCTATCGATTTGATCGCCCACGGTGGACCCCAGGCCCACTATGCAGGCACTGGTTGTGCGCGGCCGCTGGTACCACCTTGTACACCAGCACCCCAGTGACCACAGGAACGGCCAGGGCGAGCAATGTCGCCACCAATGACAGCATCGCGAAATGCTGCAGATCGCCCGCGATGCCACACCCCCACTAACCCATCAAAAGAGATCGACCGCACCGGTCTTGTGATAATCTTCAAAAACCCCCTTGCGCACCAGGTCGCCATAGCTAAACACTTTGTTGCGGCCACTGTGTTGCGCAAAATCGACGGTCCGCTCGGCGCGCCCCAGGGTGGTGTCGGGTGAGTCATCAGGGGTCACCCGGGTGAAGCCGGCGCAAGCAGTCACGCGGCCGACTTGTGGGAAATTGAATTTCTCCATATTGGCACGAAAGCGCTCAAAAGCTGCCAGCACCAACATCTCATCGGGGCAATGCATGAGTACCGCAAACTGGTCGCCACCCAGGCGATAGATGCGGTCGTAGGTGCGAAAGGTATTGTTCATGATGCGTGCGACCAGCAGCAGCACTTCTTCGGCAATCAAGTGGCCATGGCGGTCGTTGATCGACCCGAAATTGTCGACACTGACGGTGCCTAGCCAATAGTTAGGTGGCACGCGGTGCCTACGCTCGGTGCCAGGTGCCACAGTGGCTTCGAGCAACTTGGCCTGGGCCTGGGCGCCTTCGTCGAGTTCTTCAAGCACGGCGCTGTAAAACGTGTCGTCGAGCGCGTTGCGGTTGAGGAGTCCGGTCAAGGCGTCGCGGTCACTGTAGGCCAGCAGATGGTACATGTTGCGAAAAACATGCAACAACACTTCAACGGTCTGCCACTGCTCCAGCTTCAACACCGCGCCCGAGTGGATTTCCACGACGCCTTCAGTATCGTTACGCGCATCGGTAAAAAGCGGAATATAGGTAATGCGCGGCCCCTCTTCTCCGGCCCATGCGACCTCAACCTTGACGCGCTCGGCAATGCAATGCATCCGGTCCTGGTAATCCTCTAGTGGTCGCAGCGCAGCGAAGTCAACCCGCAGCGGATCGACCACTTTGCCACCACCGCGCGCGTCAAGCGACGCAATCTCCAGCCAGCGCTTATCGCCCTCCTCGTTCAAGACACGCGCCATCACCACGCGGTCAATCGCGATCACATCGATGAGCGCCCGGCAAAGGGTCAGTTCCAGGTGATCCCGTTCACGGTGATCGGTCAGCTTGAGCAGATGTTCAATGAGTGTGGCCATGCGCACATAATAGCTCTGAACAACGGCCAAGTCACCGCTTGGCGGCCTCGCGGTACGCATGTGCAACAGCTTGGGTGTCGCCGCGCTGTTCGGCCAACTGGGCCAGCGCACGCCAGGCGTCGCGTCGCAGCTCGGTGTCTTGCAACAGCGACAGGGATTGCTTGAGCATTTGCTGTGCCTTGCCCCAAAGCTGCAAATGCATACACGCAATGCCAGCCAGATAGTGCAGCACCGGGTCGCGCGGCTGCGCGCGCTGGGCATTTTCGATGCGGGTGAGCCACTGGGCATCGGGCGCTTCTTCTGCGATCGCGAACCCACTTTCCAGAATCCGGACCATACTGATCTTTTGCGCCTGGGACACGCTGTCTGGATGCTGCAGCATCGCATCCCAAATCGGTAGCAGCCACAGACGCGACTTGACCACGTCGCCGCGGTGGTTCAGTAGGCGCTGCGCCGCTTCCAGCGCCACAGTGGGCATTTTTTGCTCGGAGACATCGAGTGAGTCCCAGGCGCTTTGCAGTTGTACCGGATCGTGGGCAGCACGCAGGAGCTCGATCGCCAAGCCGCGCGCAATGCTCTGGCCGGCCATCTCTGAAAAGGCGCGGTGTTTGGTCAGCAAGCGCGCTGTCTCTAGCGCCAGCCGCGACTCACCGGCCAGCCGCGCGGCCTTGAATCGAAGGCGCAAGGCCAGCATGCGACGCCCTGCACCCACCGGCAACTGGTCCAGCCACTGCAGCGCAGCACCGGCGTCTCGGTCATCAAAGGCCCAGCGGGCGCGGCGCAATTGCACACCTTCGCGCGCATCTTGCGCCTCGCCGCCAGAGGCACTCTCAAGCGCAAGCTGAAAGTGGCTGTCGCGGACTGGCCTGTTTTGCAGCGCATGGGCGCTTTCGGCCGCCAGCAAGTGTGACAAAGCGCGCAATCGCGCCGCATAGGCCAGATTCTCGCCGCTGCGCTGAATCGAACTCTCCAACGAAACCACCAGTTCCGCCGCCTTGCGCGCGCGCACAAAACGACCTGACACCAGATGCGACAGCGCGTCAAGCAGGGCCGTGTGCATGGCGCGCTCACGCTGCAGTCGCCGCCAACTGCGTGCCTGTTTCGGGATACTCAGCAGCGCCGACAAGGCACGCAAGGCAAAGTGCAGCAAGACGAAGCACCCCACAAGGGCGAGCAAGAAGAGATTAAGCGACAGGTCCAGGCGGTATGGCGGCCAGAACAAGGTGACGGTACCGTGGTTATTGCCGGCAAACAGCGCGCTGGCCACGGCAATTGCAAACAGGGCCATCAACCATAGAGCAGCGCGCATACCGACGGTCCTAGCGACCTGATGCCGCTGTGGTCAGGGCGGCCAGGGTATCGTCGACGCGCGGCAGCACCAAGGTCTTGATTTGTCCTTGTATCTGCTGCAACAAAGCCTGGGTGGTCTGGGTCTTGCGGGCACTGGCGTCGAAATACCGACTTAACAGGACCGCCGCGCTTGCCAGATCGGAGCGCGCCGAATCAATCTGGCGTGCCAGCAGGCTCAGTCGCGCATTGAGCAACTTGAGCTTGAGGTTCTCACGCAAAAAAAACGCCTGCTCTGGCGACAGCAGCGCGGCCTCTGGTGCATCGATACGGCTCACGCGCACCAGTGCCTGGACTTCGTCCCGCAGCACCAGGCCCAAACGCATCCACCAAGTGCTAACCGCCTCCTGCGGCTTGCGTTTGAGAGGTTCGACCTGGCGCGCGGCCGTGACTGCGTTGGCCACTGCCAACTCGTCAGTCAGCAAAATGAGCTCGTCGAGTTTCACCAGCAGGGTCGGTGTATCGGCCTGCACCGTGGCCTTGATGCGCGCCATATCCCGGGCAATGGCACGTTGTAACGGCGTCAGCCGGGGCTGGGCCGCCCGTGCGATGCGCAGGTCTGCGGTCTTGAGTGCGGCCAACAACGGCTCGGCACTGCCCGACAACTGCGCCTGTTGCTGGGCCAGACGCACCGCTGACTCGATGTCGACCACCAGATTTTCGTCGCGCGAGCGTGACAGGCTTTGCATCAATTCTTCGAGTTGCGTGCGCTGCAGCGAGACCTCGCTCAAGCGGGCATCCAGAACCGCAGCCTTGGCGGCGGTTTCCATCGCCAGTTCTTGCGCCTGTTTGGCCACCAGCGCCGCCTGGGTTGCCTGGGCACCGGCGTCCGCGCTTTGGCGCGCCAGCAGTTCCTGAATGGACGACAGTTTTTGCCACAACAACACACTGCTGACCAGGCTCAGCACCGCCACTCCAACCGTCACCCACAACCAGCGCTGCCCTCCGGCCGAACCGGCAGTTGAAGGCAAGGCCGGCACGCGCACAGGCGCTTCAGGCTCAACAGACTTTGGTGCATCGGTCATTGCAGAGATTCTATCGATGCCACCATGGCCGCCAGCGTTGGACGTGACTCACAAACAACAGCAAAGCCCGCATCTTTGGCCGCCTGGGCAATACGCGCATGCGACGCCACCGCCCGGGCCTGGCTCCAGTCCTGCTGCGGCAGCAGCGCGCTGAGGTTGCCCACGGCTTCGGAGCTGCTGAACAGCCAAACACTGTCATCAGTCGCCGATGTTCCAATCAGGCTCAGTTGCTCAGCACCGAGCAATGGCCCGCCGCGCTGGTAGGCCACTACAAAGTCCACCTGTCCCCCGGCAGTTGCAACCTGGCGCGCGAACCAGTCACGCCCTACCCCCTCAGACACCGCTGCAGGCCCGACTCGGGTGGTACCGCGCACAATCAGCACCCGATACCCCGGGCTGACCCAGTGCTGCACCACCGCCCACAAGGCCTCTGAGTCAAATTGTCCGGCTGTGTTATCGGGAACGTCAATGTAGTCGGGTTGGGCGCCACAGCGTAGCAACGCCGCCGTGCTGCCCGGTCCGGTGACAAAGGCTCTGGCCCGGAACCGGGAGTGCGGCGCAAACACTGGCTCTGGCGCCGGCTGCAAGGCAAAAAAATGCTGTACCGCATTGCCGCTTACAAACATCAGCGCGTCATAGTCTGACAATCGGTCCCAGGCGGCACGCACCGCCAGCGGGTCAGGCGGTGGCTCCACCACGATCAACGGCAAGGCCTGAGCGTCGTAGCCAGAGGCACGCAGTGCGCGCACCCATTGGTCGGCCTCAGGCTGAGGCCGGGTCACCACCACGCGCATGGCTCTAGATGGAGGGGTTGGCAAGTGCGCGCACGCCCTGCTGTAATTGCAAAGCCACCTGCTCCCCCAGACGCACTGCGACTTCGGTCGACTGCACCACGCCGTGTGCCTTGGCATGCACCAATGGCAGCACACCCTCGGGGTCACCCCACGCAGCTTCGATCGACAAGTGGTCATCCTCCAGCGTGGCATAGGCGGCCAACGGCATGGAGCAACTGTCACCCATGACCCGGCTCACGGCACGCTCGGCCGATACCGCCAGCCAG
>JAIPCE010000178.1 GCA_021738345.1 Rhodoferax sp.
CCCTGGGTGCCGCCGAAGATTGCTGGACGCGCGCCCGTCAGTATGTGATGGACCGCAAGCAGTTTGGTCGCCCTCTGGCCGCCAACCAGTTGATTCAGAAAAAACTGGCCGACATGCAGACCGAGATTGCCTTAGGACTGCAAGGCTGTTTGCGACTGGGCCGCATGAAGGACGAGGGCACGGCCGCAGTCGAAATCACCTCCATTCTCAAGCGCAACTCCTGTGGCAAGTCCCTAGACATCGCCCGCCTGGCCCGCGACATGATGGGCGGCAACGGCATCAGCGACGAATTCGGCGTAGCCCGCCACCTGGTCAACCTCGAAGTGGTCAACACCTACGAAGGCACCCACGACATCCACGCCCTGATCCTGGGCCGCGCGCAGACGGGAATTGCCGCTTTCTGAGACCTTGTGGGAAAGACCGCAGTTACGCGAAGCGAACAAGCTCTGTCCCCAACATTTCGTCGGATGTCCACCTTGTGGGAAAGACCGCAGTTACGCGCAGCGAACAAGCTCTGTCCCCAACACTTTGTCGGATGTCCACCTTGAGGGAAAGACCGCAGTTACGCGAAGCGAACAAGCTCTGTCCCCAACATTTCGTCGGATGTGAAGACAATCTCCACTCAGCCCTTAGCCCCGATGGTCGCGATCAAAACCGCCAGCCTTTACTACGACTGCAGGAAACTACTCTGGGCAAGCAAATATGTACCGCAACCTCACCCCGGTAATTCCGTAGTCGGCGCGAAAAAGTCAAATGAGGCTCCCCTCTTCCGACCGGCGGGGCGGGAGAGGGGTTGGGGGAGTGAGTGGGGGAAGGCGAGGTGCAACTGCAAGGAAAAAGCAAGTAAAAACAAAAATTCAAACCAAAGACACAACAAATCTTTCAACGCAACAAGCCCTCTTTATCCTCCACCACCGCAGTCCAATAGGGGTCAGAGCCCGATTTCGTTGAGGGGCCCCGTGCTCCGTTCAAATCACTGTCCTGAATCGGGATATGACCCCCATTGCACCGCTACCGGCCCGCTAACACCCAACACTCAGCACTCAGCACTCAGCACTCAGCACTCAGCACTCAGCAATTAGCATCCGTCGGGACCTGGAACCGGGACCGCAACCCTGCAACCAATTACCGTGGCTGGAACGATGCCGCGAATTTCGGAACCCTCAAGAAAATGACCACTGAACCTGCCCTACCCCATATCAAAGTCCTTGATCTCTCGCGCGTGTTGGCCGGACCTTGGTGCACCCAGATGCTGGCTGATCTGGGGGCTGATGTCATTAAGGTCGAACGCCCCGTGGTGGGCGACGACACTCGGCATTGGGGGCCGCCGTTTCTGCGAGACCAGGATGGCAACGCGACCGACCAGGCTACCTATTTCACGGCCTGCAACCGCAACAAGCGCTCCATCACGATTGACATGGCGCAGGCCGAAGGCCAGGCATTGATTCGCCAGATGGCCTTGCAAAGTGATGTGCTGGTCGAAAATTTCAAGGTCGGTGGTTTACAGCAATACGGCCTCGATTACGAAAGCCTCAAAGTCCTGAATCCGCGCCTCATTTACTGCTCGGTCACCGGTTTTGGCCAAGACGGACCCTATGCCGAACGTGCGGGTTACGACCTGATGATTCAGGCCACGACCGGCATGATGAGTATCACCGGCCGCGCCGACGGCACGCCGGGCGGGGGGCCGCAGCGCGTGGGTGTGGCGGTGATTGACCTGTTTACCGGGGTCTACGCCACCAGCGCCATCCTTGCTGCGCTCGAAGTGCGGCACCGCACTGGGCGCGGTCAGTACATTGACATGGCCTTGCTGGACGTGGGCATGGCGATGCTGGCCAATCAGGGGGCTGGCTTTCTGAACACCGGCCAAGTGCCACAGCGCTCGGGCAATAGCCATCCGAGTCTGGTGCCGTACCAGGACTTCCCGACCGCCGACGGTTCGGTGTTGTTGGCGGTGGGTAACGACGGACAGTTTGCGCGTTTTTGCCAGGTGGCTGGTCATCCGGAGTGGGCGACCGATGCCCGCTATGCCAGCAACACCCAGCGCGTGCACCACCGCGAGACCCTGATTCCTACACTGTCAGCCGTCACCTGTACTCGTACATCGGTCGAGTGGATTGCCTTGCTCGAAGACAAGGCCGTGCCCTGCGGCGCGATCAATGACCTGGGACAAGCGTTTGCCGACGAACAGGTGCAGGCACGCAAGCTGGCCGTGCAGCAGGCGGTCACCGCAGAGTCATTGCAAGAAAAGGGGATTGCCACTATCACGACGGTCGCGAGCCCGCTGCGCCTGCAAGACACCCCCCCGGTGCTGCGCAATGCACCGCCAGCGCTGGGCCAGCACACCGACGAGGTGCTGCAAGAAATGGGTCTGGACGCGGTTCAGATTGCCAGCCTGCACCAAAAGGGCGTGGTTTAACGCAAAAACATGGCCGCGCAGCATTGCCCAGACTCAAAAGTTCGGACCTGGCGGTCGATGGAGGTGGCTTGTTTTTTGCATAATGGTGCAGCTTGAAGACGGTTTTCAGTCACCACGGAACCACTATTTTGTATGTGCCAATTGCTTGGAATGAACAGCCACCTGCCCGCCAGCCTGACGCTGAGTTTTAGCGGGTTTGCGCAGCGCGGGGGTTGCACCGACCACCATGCGGACGGTTGGGGCATCGCGTTCTTCGGAGCCGACGGCGGTTTACCTGGTAAAGGTGTGCGCTGCTACGTGGACAGCGAGAGTGCCGCCACCTCACCCATTGCCCGCATGCTGTGCACCCACCCGATCAAGAGCCACAACGTGGTGGCGCATGTACGCAAGGCCACGGTGGGTGCTATCACCCTGGCCAATAGCCACCCGTTTGTACGTGAACTTTGGGGCCGGTACTGGGTGTTTGCGCACAATGGCGACCTCAAAGATTTCCACCCCACGCTGCACGGCAGCTTTCATCCGGTCGGCAATACCGACAGCGAGTGGGCGTTTTGCTGGCTGCTGCAAGAGCTGGCAAAGTCGCATGTGGCGGTGCCCACCGTGGCCGAGCTCAGCATCACGCTGCGCGAGCTTGCACCAATCATTGCCCGGCATGGCACCTTTAATTTTTTGCTGAGCAATGGCGAGGCGATGTGGGCGCACTGCAGTACCAAGCTGCATTATTTGCTGCGCCAATACCCGTTTACCGAGGTGCAGCTCAAGGACGATGACGTGAGCGTCGACCTTGCCGAGCTCAACGGCCCCGACGACCGCCTGGCCATCGTGGTCACCGAGCCTCTCACTATCAATGAAACCTGGACACCCATGGCACCTGGAGAGCTCAAGGTGTTTGCCGACGGGGGCTTGTTCGGCGCGCCCTGACCCACAGGCTGCCCTCAGCGGGTTTTCAGGTACGCGGCGTACAAGCCGCTGTGCAGATCACGCAGCTCTTTGCGCAGCGCGATGATGTCGTGGTGGCGGCCTTGTCGCTCCAGACCCAAGAGCTGAAGCAACAGGCGCATGGCCTGCTCGGGCGCGGTATGCTGGCCAGCTTGTGAGAGCGACAGGGCGCTGGCCCAGCGCGGCTGGGCGGTCAGCACCCAGGCTGGAAACCAGGCCAGGTCGGCGGCTGCGTCTTGCGGCTCAGTTTGTCCCGGCACCACATGGGCTGGCGGGGGCTCGAAATTGCGATCGAACGAATCCTTTAACTGTTGCAGCGTCGGGTCCGGTGCGCTGGCTATCAAGGCCTCCAGGCGCGTCGGTGCCAACCATGCCAGCTCTGCCAGCAGGGGCCAACTCGCCGGCAGACCCAGCAGTTGCAGGCGGGCGCGTGCCATCCAGGCCAGCGGCGCGGGGATGCGCCGCCAGGATTCAATTCCAGCGACCGCGTCCTGCGCCGTTTCCCAGGCTTGCACATGCAGGTACAAAGGTGCGGCGTGGTCGGCCTCACACGCGGCAACAAACGGCAGGCGCGCTGAGCGGTGCGCCAGCTCTGTCCAGAAGGCATGGAGCCAAAGCTTCGATGCCTTTGGCCCCATTTCGCGCAGTGCGATGGGCTCTAGCTGCTCCAGCTGCAAGCGCAGGGAGCACAACGCGGCGTGGTCTGGCACCGCTGGCGCTGTCAGTGCCGGCACCGCGTCGATCAGAGTGGCCAACGCAGTCAGGTGGAGGTCGTCGGGGTATTCCTGTTGCAACGCCTGCCAGCAGGTCTGTGCCGCAGCCAGGTCCTTGCGCTCCAAGGCCTGCACCACATCATTGCGCAGCATGACATCACGGCTGTCTTCAAAAATATCGAGTTGCATGGAAAAAGCCACCCGCAGGTGGCTTGATGGGTCTGTTTGGAACGTCTGAGAGTCAGGTCACGACCTGCGCCAACTCGCCGCGGGTGTACTTGGCAGCGACCACGCTCAGGCTGTCACCCTTGATCTTGCCGGCCTGACCTTCGCAGCCAAACTCGACATAGCGCTGTTTGCAGATGCCCTTGGCGGCTTCGCGCGCGGGCTTGAGCCAGTCGCGAGCGTCGAATTTGTCGGGGTTCTCAAACATGTACTTGCGCACCGCCGCGGTCATGGCAAGGCGGATGTCGGTATCGATGTTGATCTTGCGCACGCCGTATTTGATCGCCTTCTGGATTTCTTCCACCGGCACGCCATAGGTTTCTTTCATCTTGCCGCCATACTGGTTGATGGCCGCCAGCAGGTCTTGTGGCACGCTGCTCGATCCATGCATGACCAAGTGGGTGTTGGGCAGGCGCTTGTTGATTTCTATCACCCGGTCAATCGCCAGAATGTCGCCCGTGGGCTTGCGCGTGAATTTGTAGGCACCGTGGCTGGTGCCGATGGCGATGGCCAAGGCATCGAGCTGGGTGCGTTTGACGAAATCTGCTGCCTGCTCGGGGTTGGTGAGCATTTGCTCACGTGTCATGGTGGCATCAGTGCCGTGGCCGTCTTCCTTGTCACCCTTCATGGTCTCTAGCGACCCCAGGCAACCCAGCTCGCCCTCAACCGTGACGCCGGTTGCGTGGGCCATGTCAACCACCTTGCGGGTGACTTCCACGTTGTATTCATAGCTGGCAATGGTCTTGCCGTCACCCTCCAGGCTGCCGTCCATCATGACCGAGCTAAAGCCCAAACCGATGGCGCCCTTGCAAATTTCGGGGCTTTGGCCATGGTCCTGGTGCATGACCAGCGGAATGTGCGGATAGGCCTCAATGGCGGCCTGAATCAGGTGCTTGATAAAGGCCTCTCCGGCGTATTTTCGGGCGCCAGCGCTGGCCTGCAGGATGACGGGGGCACCGACTTCGTCGGCCGCCGACATCACGGCCTGGACCTGTTCCAGGTTATTGACGTTGAAAGCCGGTATGCCATAGCCATTGGCCGCCGCGTGGTCTAGCAGTTCACGCATGGAAACGAGTGCCATATTTCAATTCTCCGTTCAGTTGTTAACCAGGGGGGTACAGGTACCGATGCGTCGATTTTAGCCTTTGGGTAAGGATTACCGCTTGACCCTACGCAAGCCGCCGGTATAGGGTTTAGCTGACGCGGCAGATTTTTAGCATATTGGTGCCCCCAGGCGCGCCCATGGGTTCGCCGCAGGTAATGGCGTAAACGTCGCCGCTTTGCACAATGCCCTTGGACTTGAGGTGGTTCTCGGCCTCGGCCAGACCGGTATCGCGGTCAGCGCTGGTGTCCATGAGCAGGGGGCGCACATTGCGGTACAGCGTCATCTTGCGCTGTGTCGTGACCTTGCCAGTCAGCGCGTAGATCGGGACATGAATCAGGTGGCGGCTCATCCACAGGGCGGTTGAGCCGCTGTCGGTCATGGCCACAATCGCCTTGGCGCCGAGGTGGTGCGCGGTAAACAAGGCGCCCATTGCAATCGCATGGTCGATGCGATGAAAAGTCTTGCCGGTGAAGTCGGCGTCGAGCTTGACCGGCTCGCCGCCTTCTGCGGCGAGACAGATCTTGGCCATTTCCACCACCGTTTCTAGCGGGTACTTGCCGGCGGCTGTTTCGGCTGACAGCATCACGGCGTCAGTTCCGTCCAGCACCGCATTGGCCACGTCGCTAACCTCGGCACGCGTAGGCACCGGGTTGGTGATCATGGACTCCATCATCTGGGTGGCGGTAATCACCACCTTGTCGTGTTCGCGCGCCAGCTTGATCATGCGTTTTTGCAGTGCCGGGACCACGGCGTTGCCGACTTCGACCGCCAGGTCGCCGCGCGCCACCATGATGCCGTCGCTGGCCAGCAATATCTCTTCGAGTTTGGGAATGGCCTCGGCACGTTCGATCTTGGCAATCAGGCCCGGCACGTGGCCGTATTCGGCCGCTGCCACGCTGCACAACTGGCGCGCCATTTCCATGTCGGTAGCGTTCTTGGGGAAACTTACCGCCACGTAGTCCGCCTGGAAGCTCATGGCCGTGCGAATGTCTTCCATGTCCTTGCCGGTAAGCGCCGGTGCGGTCAGTCCGCCCCCCTGCTTGTTGATGCCCTTGTTATTGGAAAGCTCGCCACCGAGCTTGACCGTGGTGTAAATCGCGTCTCCCTTGACCATATCCACGGTGATCACAATCAGGCCGTCGTTGAGCAGCAGGATGTCGCCCGTTTTGACTTCACGCGGCAGCGCCTTGTAGTCCAGACCAACTGCTTCGATGTCCCCGAGTTCGACCCGGGCCGCATCGAGTATAAATTTTTGCCCCGGCTCCAGAAAAACCTTGCCCTCGGCAAATTTTCCGACCCGGATTTTTGGCCCTTGCAGGTCAGCCATGATGGCGACTTCGCGCCCGGCGCGCCGGGCGGCCTGACGCACCAGTTCTGCCCGGTCAATGTGGTCCTGGGCCTTGCCGTGGCTAAAGTTCAGGCGCACCACATTGACCCCGGCACGAATCATTTGTTCGAGCAAGTCGGGGTCGCTGGAAGCGGGTCCTAGGGTGGCAACAATCTTGGTGGCACGGCGTGGCATGTAGCAGTCTCCTCTTGGTATGGCAGCGATTCTCACACGGAACCTCGCGCAGTGAGTTGCATGGGGGCATCATTTCACCGGGTTCGGCACCTGCCATCCCACGCGTAAACGACGCCGAGTTGGCAAAAATGAAAGGTTTGGGACGCGATTTCCTGCAAGCTGTGGTCCAATGTGCAACCACGAGCGAATGCCAATTACCCCGCCCTTTCCCCACCGCCATGACCGCGCTAGAGACACCGATTGCCGACTTGCTGGACAGTACCCACGGCAAGCCCAAACTCTTGGTGGTCGATGACCAGCCGATCAATATCCAGGTGATGTACCAGATATTCGCCAGCGAGTTTCAGGTGTTCATGGCAACCAGTGGGACACAGGCACTGGTCCTGTGCAGAGACAATCCGCCCGACCTGATCCTGCTCGATGTGGTCATGCCGGGCATGGATGGTTTCGAGGTATGCCAGCAACTCAAGGCGAATGATGCCACGCGCAATATTCCCGTGATTTTCGTGACCGCCCATACCGATGCGGCGCAGGAGACGCACGGTCTGAGTCTGGGTGCAGTGGATTTCATTGCCAAGCCGGTCAATCCCAGTGTCGTGCGGGCGCGGGTAAAGACCCACTTGACCTTGAAATTTCAGTCCGATCTGCTGCGCAGGCTGGTGTTCCTCGATGGCCTGTCCGGGGTGTTTAACCGACGCTATTTTGACCAGCAATTTGCCATGGAATGGGCGCGCGCCGTGCGCAGCAATTCCCCCCTGTCCTTGATCATGGTCGACGTGGATTGCTTCAAGAGCTTCAATGACCGCTATGGCCACCAGGCGGGTGACGATTGCCTGCGCCAGATTGCACTGGCCATCAAGGGCGCACTCAAGCGTCCGGCAGATCTGGTGGCACGTTATGGCGGCGAGGAGTTCGCCTGTGTGCTGCCCGACACCCATTTTGACGATGCCATGGGCCTGGCATCGGAGTTGGAGCGAAAGATTCGTGCCTTGCATATTGCCCACGAAGATTCGGTCGTCGATAAATTCGTGACGATCAGCGTCGGCCTAGCTACCCGCACCGTTGACTCGATCGGGGATGCGGCCAAACTTCTGGGTTTGGCGGACAGTCAGTTGTACCAGGCCAAACAGAGCGGCCGCGGTCGGGTTTGCGGCAAAGTTTTGTAAGCCATTGCCTTAGGGATGCGGAAACAGCCAAAGTACCGTTTCTGGAGGCACCGACGGGCGCATTGCGTCGTTACCCTTCGTTCATAAAGCAAGCCACATTGCACTCAGGGCGCCTCGCACTGCATCCCGCCAGCACCACCATAAATGGTACCTCAGCTATTTCCGCACCCCTTAGGCGCGTGAGTCAAATTGCAGGATGGCGCGGGCCATCTGCTCCAGCGGCAAGATTTCGTCGACCGCCTGGAGTTTGATGGCTTCCTTGGGCATGCCGAAGACTACGCAGGTTTCTTCGTTCTGGGCCAGGGTTCTGGCGCCGCCGTCGTGCAGTACCTTCATGCCGCGTGCGCCGTCGTCGCCCATGCCGGTGAGGATGATGCCCAACACATCACGCCCTGCGCATTCTGCAGCGGAGCGAAACAGCACATCGACCGAGGGTTTGTGGCGGTTGACCGGGGGGCCGTCGACTACGGTCACAAAATACTGCCCGGCGGCCTTGCGCAGTTGCATGTGCAAGCCACCCGGGGCGATCAGCACCACGCCACGCTCCAGCCGGTCGCCGTCGCGCGCCTCGCGCACGTTCATGGCGCAAATGCCATCCAGCCGTTTGGCATACATGGCGGTAAATTTCTCGGGCATGTGCTGGGTGATGGCAATGCCCGGGGCATCCGCAGGCAAGCTGGTCAGGACCACTTCCAGCGCCTGGGTTCCTCCGGTTGAACTGCCGATGACGACCGGCTTGTTCATGGCAAACGCGTGGACCGAGCCCAACACCGGTGCGCGCGACAGAAGTTTTGCCGACCCTGAGTCGCCGGGGGGCGGACGGCTGCGGGGCTTGGACCTGGCCGCAGTCTTGAGGGTTTGAACCATTTCCCGCCGGGAGTCTTCCAGATATTGTTTGAGGCCCAGCTTGGGCTTGGCCAATACCGCCACCGCACCGGCGGACAGGGCTTCGAGGGCTACCTTGCTGCCTTCGGTGGACAGGGTGGAGCAAATGACCGTGGGAATCGGCTGGGTGGACATGATTTGACGCAAAAAGGTCAGACCATCCATGCCCGGCATCTCTATGTCGAGCAGCAATACATCGGGTGGGTTCTTGCGAATCATGTCCATGGCCAGCAGCGGATTGGGAGCGCTGCCAATCAACTCCACCTCGGCATGCCCGGCCAGCATGTGGGCCAATGCCTGACGCACCACGGCCGAATCGTCAACCACGAAAACCTTCACGCTCATGGCGCAACTCCTAGTTCAGCAAATACAGTTTGCACTTCGGGCTCTGTCTTTCCGACGGTCCAGGACAATTTGCGGTATCCGGTGCCACCAAGGCAATGGTCAATCACATGAATGCCCTTTTCTTCCAGATAGTCCAGCACCCAATGCACATTCGAGTCTCCCACATGGCGCGCGGTCACCAACCCCGGAAACATATTGCCGCCACCGTAAACATAGGCATCGCACAGATGCGGATTGACACCTACAGAGCGTAAGCGGGCAAACATTTCCGCCATGGCGACCGTGCCAAAGGCCGTGTTTTTGGCCTGTGCCGCACTGGGGATTCCGACATGGACGATGTGGCACATCACGCCGACCGTGCGCCTGGGGTCGGTGAGGATTACCGCGACACAGGAACCTAACAGGGTCTTGAGGTGGTCGCCGGCCTGTCCAAGTGCCAGTTCACCGGGCATCAGCTCGACCGACATGGCGAAGCCACCGGCGATGGGTTTGGCGCGATGCAGGCGTTTGACCATGGGTTATGGGGCTGCCGATGAGGTTCAGGCCGGCTTGCGAAAGGCACCGGGTTGCACGGTCTGCAGCGGTGTCTTGCAGGGAACGCGGCCCTCGGCAGTACCCAGAAAGAACAGGCCGCCAGGTTTAAGTGCGGCCAACACGCGGTCCACCACTTCGCTTTTGGTCGGTGGATCAAAATAAATCAGCACGTTGCGCAGAAAAATGACGTCAAACGGACCGAGGCCATCAAACGGTTTGCATAAATTGAGCTGACCAAACTGCACCCGTCCTGTCAGTTTGTCTTGCACCTTGGACTGACCTTCGGCCGGACCTTCGCCTCGCAGGCAATACCGCCGCAAGCGCTCGGGTGAGACCGCACGCAGCCGGTCGTTCGGATACACCGCTTCTTTGGCGCTGAGTAACACGCGGTGGCTGATGTCGGTTGCCAGAATCGACCAATCCGGTCCAATCCGGCCGGAGGTCTGCATGTCGGCCAGTAGCATGGCAGTACTGTAGGCCTCGTCGCCAAACGAAGCGGCGGCGCTCCAGATGGTAATGGGTGCCTTGCTGCGGTAGCCGGCCAATTCACGTTCCAGCAGCTCGTAGTGTTTGGGTTCGCG
>JAIPCE010000179.1 GCA_021738345.1 Rhodoferax sp.
CCCATTCCAGCGAGCCCAGGGTAACTTGGCCTCAGGCGCAGAAACACAGCCAAGTGCCAAGCACACACAAATCGGCCTCCGGAATACCCCATCCCAGCGAGCTCAGGGTAGCTCGGCCTCAGGCGCAAAGATACAGCCCAGTCAGCGTGAGTGGTGTATGGCGTTTGGCCGATTTGTGCGCATTTGGCACTATGAGGCCAGGCGCCATACGCCACTCGCGCGTGCCCAACCCACCCCTCGCGCGTATGAAAGCCAATAGAGCATTAGCCGACTAATTTGATTTGAAGGAGTACACATGCTGTTAACCCAAGACCAGGAAATGATCCGCGACGCGGTGCGTGACTTTGCACAAAAGGAGCTTTGGCCACATGCGGCCAAGTGGGACAAGGAACATTACTTTCCCAAAGATGTGCACCAGGGCCTCGCCGCACTGGGTGCTTACGGCATTTGTGTGCCAGAAGAGCAAGGCGGCGCGGGGCTGGACTACCTTACGCTGGCGCTGGTGCTCGAAGAAATTGCGGCCGGTGACGGCGGCACCAGCACCGTCATCAGCGTCACCAACTGCCCGGTCAACGCCATCCTTATGAAGTTTGGCAACGCCGCACAGAAGAAACAGTGGCTGGAGCCGCTGGCGCAGGGCAAACTGCTGGGGGCCTTCTGCCTGACCGAGCCGCATGTGGGGTCAGATGCCTCGTCGCTGCGCACCACCGCAGTCAGGGACGGGGACAGTTACGTCGTTAACGGGGTCAAGCAATTCATCACTAGCGGCAAGCATGGTGACGTCGCGATCGTGGTGGCAGTGACCGACAAGGGCGCAGGCAAAAAAGGTATGAGCGCGTTTCTGGTTCCGACCAATGCGCCAGGCTACGTCGTGGCGCGGCTTGAAGACAAGCTCGGGCAGCACTCGAGCGATACCGCGCAGATCAACTTTGACAACTGCCGTATTCCTGCCGAAAACCTGATTGGCCGCGAAGGCGAGGGCTATGGCATTGCGCTCGGGGGGCTTGAGGGCGGGCGCATCGGCATTGCGGCGCAAAGCGTGGGTATGGCGCGCAGCGCACTCGATGTGGCCATTGCCTATGCCAAAGACCGGCAGAGCTTCGGCACCGCGATCTTTAACCACCAGGCAGTGGGCTTTCGCCTGGCCGAATGTGCGACCCAGATCGAGGCCGCTCGCCAGTTGATCTGGCATGCCGCCAGTCTGCGCGATGCTGGGCGCCCATGCCTCAAGGAGGCCGCCATGGCCAAGCTGTTCGCCAGCGAAATGGCAGAGAAAGTCTGCAGCGCAGCGATCCAGACCCTCGGGGGTTATGGCTATGTGAGCGACTTTCCGGTGGAGCGCATTTACCGCGATGTGCGGGTCTGCCAGATTTACGAGGGCACCTCGGACGTACAAAAAATCATCATCCAAAGGGCCTTGACTTAGCACATGCACTCAGCCCCAGCGTCCACCTTGCCCGACAGCATCACCGTGCTGCAACGCGGCTGGCTGTCAAGCAACAATGTCGTGATTCGGGGGGCCCACCATTGCGCTCTGATAGACAGTGGTTATGAGTTGCACGCGGCGCAAACTCTGGCCCTGATCACGACCATGCTACAGGGTCGACCGCTCGATGTGCTGGTCAATACCCATTTGCACAGTGACCACTGCGGTGGCAATGCCGCATTGCAAGCCAGCTACCCTGATCTGCGCACGCTGATCCCGCCCGGGCAGGCACAGCATGTGCGCGACTGGAACCCTGACGCGCTAACCTATGTGCCAACCGGGCAAAGCTGCCCCCGGTTTGTGTATGACGACGTGTTACGCCCGGGTACGAGCCTGCAGCTTGGCGATCTGCTGTGGCAAGTGCATGCGGCGCCTGGGCACGATACCCACTCCGTGATCCTGTTCGAGCCGGTGGCCCGCATTCTGGTGGCCGCCGATGCCCTTTGGGAACGTGGGTTCGGCGTGGTGTTTCCTGAATTGGACGGTGAAGATGCCTTTGACGCAGTGGCGCAAACCATTGACTTGATAGAAGCGCTGCAACCGGCCATCGTCATTCCCGGCCACGGCGCGCCATTCACCCACGTGGACGAATCCATAGCGGTTGCGCGCAAGCGTCTGCATGGTTTTGTGACCGATCCCGTCAGGCATGTGCAGTACGCGATCAAGGTGCTGCTCAAGTTCAGGTTATTGCAGGTGCAGCAGATCGAGCGCCAGACACTGATTGATTGGGCGCTCGCGACGCCCTATTTTGTATCGATGTTTCAGCGCCACTTTGCCGAACGGGACTTTGCCACTGGAGTCGATCACTTGGTCCAGGATCTGGTGCGCTCGGGCTCTGCCGCCTTGGAGGGTGATGTGCTGCATAACCGCTAGTCCGGTGCCGCAGGTTCTGATCCCTTATTCTGAGGCGTCGTCAAAGTACCAGTAACCGGCATTGACCCATTGTGTCAGCGCCGCAACAAACTCGGGGGATTTGAGGCCGGTGCGCAATTGGGTGTGGGTCAGGCGATCGTGGTCACACAGCGCTTTGACGGCAGTGAGTGTGCCGGGCCCGAAGGCGTAGCGCTCGCCATCAACGTAACACACGCCCTGCTCGACGGTTGCATCCAGGTAAAAGCAGCGCAGGCCCCCGGTGCGAATCAGGTTCTGCTGGTTGAGCGTTTCCAGCACGTCGCTGCCTGACATCGGGTCTTCGAGCGCCTGCAAATCGAGCTGGCACTTGGTCTTTGACAAAAAGCTACCGGCAAAGTCGGCGATCAGCGTGGTGTCGTCCAGAAGGGATTGCAGTTGTGACCGCATGCGCTGGAAATCGGCAGCGTGGATGTGCCCCTGTTGCGTGTGAATCGGGCGTGCGGGGTCGCTCAGGCGGGTGCTGCCCAGGTCTTTGTCGATGACGTAGTCGGCCAGCCCACTGAGCATTTCGCATGCCGACTTGGCGCGAAAACCCACCGAGTAGCTCATGGAGGTCTCGAGCGACACACCATCGTGCGGAAATCCCGGCGGAATGTACAAAATGTCGCCCGGTGCCAGTTCCACATCGAGCATGGCGTCAAATGCCTCCACATGCAGCAAGGCAGCATGCGCGGCAAACTGCCGGTGCGCACCCCGGTCTCCCACGCGCCAGCGGCGTCGGCCTGATCCCTGGCAAATGAACACGTCATAGAGGTCGATATGCGGTCCGACACCGCCTTCTGGGGTAGAGTAGCCAACCATCACGTCATCGAGCCGCCATTTGGGAATGAAGGCAAACGCCGGCACCAGCGCAGCGACTTCGGGGGACCAGTGGTTGGCCGCCTGCACCATCAGCGACCAGCCCTTGTCTCCCAGATGCCCATACGACTCGAAGGGGCCGGTCTCTGCTTGCCAACGGCCATCCTGGCGGTAGACCAGGCGGGAGTCCACGTCTGCTTCGCAGGCCAATCCTGCGAGGTCTTCAGGGCTGATCAGGTCCTTGAATTTCTTGAATCCCTGGCGTATCACCACCGGCTGGCGCTGCCAATGGTGTGCCATGAAGTGTTCAAGATCGACGTTTGAGAGTGAAAGTTTGCGCATGGTGTGTCTCAGGTAAAGCTGTGATGAAACTGGGTTTGCAACGCGCCGGCATAGGCCAGTCCGGCGGCGACTCCGCCAAAGCGGTTGCCCTCTACCAGTCTGGCCTGGGGCATGGCAAGGCGCAAGGCGGCAACCAAGGGGCGCAGTGCCGACGACCCTCCGGTGAGGTATACCGCGTCGACAGCGGCCAGACCCGATCGCTCGATGCAGAGTTGCGCGCATTGCACGACCTGGGCCAAAGATGCTTGCAAGGCACTATGCATGACGTCTGCGCTGACGGTCGCGCACAGGACGCTGGGCGCGTCGCCGAGAAAATCCAGGTTCACCCGGGCGTCCGCGCCCGACACCGAGCATGCGATCTTGGCCGCTTCGACGCCAGACAGCATGCGGTGACCGTGCTGGCCCTGCAAGGCCCGCATCAGGCGTGCATGCAGGCTCGGGTCGACAAAGTCGGTCCACAGCTCTTTGGCGAAATGCAGCGCGCGGCGGCTGTAACTTTGGTGAATCAGGTGCCAGGTGGAAAGCTCAAAAAACACGCTGTTGGGCACCGGGCGACTGCCTTTGCCCAGGTGCCGGTAACCCAGCAGCGGCATGACCGTGCTCAGGTCCAGCAGCCGGTCAAAGTCGGTCCCCCCGATGTGTACCCCGGTGGTGGCCAGAATGTCTGCACTGCGGTCGCTGGTCTGGCTGCGCACGGGGTCGAGGCGGATCACCGTAAAGTCCGAGGTGCCCCCACCGATGTCCACCACCAATGCGGTGGTTTGTGCCGTCACACGCTGCTCGAAGTCCAAGGCAGCAGCAATCGGCTCAAGCTGGAAGGCTACCTCGGTAAAACCCGCCTCCAGGGCGGCGCGCCCCAGCGTTCGCTCGGCCAGCATGTCACGCTCCTGGTCGTCGTCGACAAAATGCACCGGTCGACCCATCACGGCACGCGTCAAGGACTGTCCGACATGGGCCTCGCAACGGCGTTTGAGTTCCTTGAAAAACAGGACAACGATGTCGAAAAAACGAATGCTCTTGTCGCCAACGGCGGTGTATTCGTCCATGAGTCGGCTGCCCAGCAAACTCTTCAGTGCACGCAGCAGGCGTCCCTCTGTGCCGCTGAGGTAGGCCTCCATGGCAGCAGAGCCGTAGAGCACTGTGTGGGTTTCGCCGGCAAAAAACAGCGCGGTCGGCATTTCGGGGCGTAGTCCGTCAAGCCCTATAACTTGCAGCCTACCCTGCGTATCGACCAGCGCCGCCGCAGAATTGGAGGTGCCGAAGTCAATACCCAGCGTCAGTTCAGTCGGCACGGTCAGCCGGGCCCAGCACCCGGGTCAGGAACTCGGAAATATCCTGCAATTCGCGCGGATGCACACTATGTTCCATGGGGTAGGCGTGCCATTGGACCTGGTAACCCAGGGCGACCAGCGCATCGCGCGAGCTTTCGCCGCGGTCTACGACCACCACCGGGTCCTGTGTGCCATGGGCCATGAATATGGGGGTGTTGGCGTTGGCGGCGTGCCGCTCGGCGGCAAACCGGTCTGCCAACGGCAGGTAGCCCGACAGCGCCACAATGCCAGCGAGTCGGTGTGGCAAACGCAGCCCGGTGTGTAGCGCCATGGCGCAGCCCTGGCTAAAGCCGGCCAGCACAATACGTTCGTGCGGAGTGCCGCGCGCCACTTCGTAGGCAATGAGGGTTTCGATCGAGCGTGCCGACTTTTCAATGCCAGCGGCATCCTGGCGCTTGACCAGATTGGCACCCAGAATGTCGTACCAAGCCGGCATCACATAGCCGCCATTGATGGTGACCGGGATGCTGGGTGCATGCGGAAACACAAACCGGATCGGCGGGCAGTCGCTCAGATCGAGTTCGGTGACAATGCCGGCAAAATCATTGCCGTCCGCGCCGAGGCCATGCAACCAAATGACGGTCGCTGTGGGTTGGGGCGCAGAGTCAAGTTCAATACGCGCTAAAAGTGTGGTCATGGGAGGGTCATTGCGTCAGGACAGCAGTGCTTGCGCAAATTCGCGGGCACTGAAGGTTTCGAGCTCGTCGAGCTTTTCCCCGACACCGATGAAGTACACCGGAATCGGGCGTTCGCGGGCGATCGCGGCCAGCACACCGCCTTTGGCCGTGCCGTCGAGTTTGGTGACGATGAGCCCGGTCAGGCCCAGTGCGTCGTCAAAGCTGCGCACTTGTGCGACCGCGTTTTGCCCGGTATTGCCGTCAATGACCAGCAGCACTTCGTGGGGCGCTGAAGCGTCTGCCTTTTGTATGACGCGTTTGATTTTCTTCAGCTCTTCCATCAGGTGGAGCTGGGTCGGAAGGCGGCCCGCAGTGTCGATCAGCACCACATCCTTGCCGCGCGCCTTGCCTGCGCTTACCGCATCAAAACTCACGGCAGCCGGGTCGCCACCTTCCTGGCTGATGATCTCCACCAGATTGCGGTCGGCCCAGATGCTCAGTTGCTCCCTGGCTGCGGCCCTGAACGTGTCAGCGGCGGCGAGCAAAACGCTCGCGCCTTCATTGGACAAATGCTTGGTGAGTTTGCCGATCGAGGTGGTCTTGCCGGCTCCATTGACCCCGGCGACCATGATGACGGTCGGGCGGTGCTCGCCGATGACCAGGGCCTTTTCCAGCGGCAGCAGGAGGTCGGTCAGCGTGGCCGTAAGGATGTTTTTGAGCGCCACCGGATGCGTCACCCCGCTGTCGCGCACCTTGCGGCGCAACTCTTGCAGCAAAAACTGAGTCGCGGGCACGCCAGCATCGGCCATGAGCAGAGCGTCTTCCAGGCCTTCGTACAGTGCCTCGTCGATGACCGAGCCACCAAAGACAGCGGAGATGCTGGAAGCGGTCTTACCCAGACTGGCCTTGAGCTTGTCCAGCCATTTTTGTCGTTCGGGCGGTGCCGCGCTCGGTACGGGTATATCAATGGGCGTTACCAGCGCGCTGCCAATGAGTGAACCGCTTGGCAAGGGCGTTAGCGCTGCAACGGGCGCTGCGATCGGCGCAGGTGGGGGCTTTTTCTTGAAGAAACTGAACATGTGTTTTTGTTGGAGAGTGCTCCGATTCTATGAAACCCTGTTGGCCAGGGTGCGATTTAAAGTGCCGTGCCATGCGTTAAGCTTCGCCCATGACGACGCAACGCACACCAGCCGCAGCCAAAGCACCCCATCGACCTCGACCGCAAGCGGTCCGAAACCACGAAATTCGCATCATCGGGGGGCATTGGAAACGCATCCGGCTCAAGGTTGCCGACCGCCCCGGTCTGCGCCCGACGCCAGACCGGGTGCGTGAAACACTATTCAACTGGCTTGGGCAGGATCTGCAAGGACTGCGTTGTGTTGATGCCTTCGCAGGCACCGGCGCCCTGGGCTTCGAAGCGGCCTCGCGCGGTGCGCGCGAAGTCTTGCTGGTGGAGCAAGACCGTGCGCTGGTGGAGCAATTGCAGCAGGTCCGGGCGCAATTGCTGGCTCTCGAATTGCCAGAGCCCTTGGCGCAAATCATGCAGGTACAACGCGGCGATGGGGTGTCTGCCTTGCGCCAGTTGCCGGGTGGAAGTCAGGACGTGTTGTTTCTCGATCCCCCCTTTGATACAGGCCTGCACCAGGACGCGCTGGCTGCCGCTGCGCGCGCTTTGGCCCCCAACGGCAGCATTTATCTGGAGTCCCCTACGGCGTGGACCGATGCACTGCTGGAGCCACTGGGGCTGCAGGTTCACCGCCATCTGAAGGCGGGCTCAGTACATGCGCATATTGTGCGTGCCGTTGCTGACGCGACACCTGCCGGACAGGGGCAGCGCGTTGTTTCCTGTTGACTGTCATGTCCCAAGGTCTCCTCGAATCATGAAATGTTCACGTCATTCTTGCGAAGGCGGGCATGACGACTGGGTGCGATTCAAAGTGGTGTGGCAATTCGGTTTTGCCCCCTCGCCCCAGCGGGGAGAGGGCTGGGGCGAGGGAATAAGAGTCCACATCACTTTGAGTCGCACCCTGACGACTTTGGTATTTCACTTTAGAGAAGGCAAAAACATGACACTTTCAGTTATTGCGGTATATCCGGGCACCTTTGATCCGATTACGCTGGGTCACCAGGACCTGATTCGGCGGGCAGCGGGTTTGTTTGACCGGGTCATTGTGGCGGTGGCCGCAGCCCATCACAAAAAAACCCTGTTCAGCCTGCCAGAGCGGCTGGCAACCGTCCGCGACGTAGTGCAGGAGCTGGGCAATGTACAAGTCGAGTCTTTTAGCGGCTTGGTGCGGGACTTTGCCGTGGACTACGGTGCCCGGGCCATGCTGCGCGGCGTGCGCTCAGTCACGGACTTTGATTTTGAGGCGCAACTTGCCGGTATGAATCGCGCGCTGGCACCGCAGGTTGAGACCGTATTCCTGACCCCGGATTCGCGCTACCAATTCATTTCCAGTACTCTGGTGCGTGAAATTGCCACGCTAAAGGGCGATGTGACGCAGTTTGTGGCACCCTCGGTCCATGCGCGGCTCATGGCAAAGCTGCAGGCCTGAAATCTGGTCCATGCACAACGAACGTTATTGCCGCTACCTGTTCTTGCGAGTATGGTCCGCAGGAATAGAGCGTGCTCGACCGTCTTGTAGATTCCCGACTCCGCTGGGATGAAAGTGGGACGCTTCTCAACTATTTTTGATAGGAAAACCATGAAATTACTACTACCGGTCGATGGTTCGGAGTTGTCGCTGGAGGCAGTGCGTTTTGCGGTGCGCATGCTGCTGGCGGGGCTGCATGGCGAGGCCGTGCTGGCCAATGTGCAAGAGCCCGCCAATCTGTACGAGTTGCTGGTGGCACACGACTCCGAAGTGATAGAGCGTGTTAGTGCTGAGGCGGGCCTGCATGCTCTTGCGGGGGCGCAGGAGTTGCTTGATGCAGCGGGAATTGCCTATGAGTGCGAGGTCGCCAAAGGGGACCCGGCACACACCATTGTGGAGATTGCCGAGCGCTTTGCGTGTGATCTGATCGTGATGGGAGCGCGTGGCAACAGTAGCTCGCGCAGTGCCATGCTGGGTTCGGTGTCCAACGAGGTTTTGCATGCCAGTGCCTTGCCGGTGTTGATCGTGAAGCCAGACCCCTTGATGGCAGCCGAGCCGGAGTAAGTGGCATGGCCTTGATGATTACCGACGAGTGCATCAATTGCGATGTCTGTGAACCCGAGTGTCCCAACGAAGCGATTTACCTGGGCACCGAGATTTACCAGATCGACCCGAAGAAATGCACCGAATGCGTCGGACACTTCGACGAACCCCAGTGTGTGCAAGTCTGTCCCGTGGCCTGCATCCCGGTCAACCCGGACGTGATGGAGGACAAGGAGACGTTGTGGCAAAAATACCGTCGGTTGCAGGCAGTGGCAGTCAGCACCGTGACCTCGCCGTGACTATTGAGATTTCAGGGGTGGTTTTTTCTTGTTTTCCGGACCGCTCTGGGCGGTGAAGTATTCTGGCTCTTTGGTTTTTTTCTTCTTGGGCGTGACGGCTTTTGCGGTGGCTTCAAGGCGGGACGAGACTTCTACTGATTTCGAAGATACCGATGGCGGTGTGTAGAGTTCCTTCGCTGGTTTTTTGTCAGGCCGGGTCGCGTTGGTACGGTGGCTTCGTTGCGCCGCGGCCTCTTGCTGCAAGCGGTCGTTCTCCATGGCATCGGCGATGGTTTTTTCTTTTTTGATGGCGGCGTCGGCCTGGGACTTTTGCAAGGCACTGCGCGGATCTTGCACCTCTAGGCTGACGCCCTGGTCGCAGGGCGTCTGGCTGTAGGTCGAGCCACACCGGTAGACCGTTTGCGCTGGCGCAGTCGTTGCTGTAGCAAGTGCCATGAAGATCAGAATGGCCGGTGCGACAAGCGTCATGGGGGAGCCTCGGTTGGGTGCTGGGTCAAGCAAACGGTGATCTCAGGGCCTGTGCCAGCGGTCAGGGACTGCGGGGCTCTTGGTACATGCGGTCGTGGCGGCTTGCTGGTATGCACCAGCAAGGTCGCCTTGTCCATCTGGCCACTCAAGAACGCTGGCAATGCCTTGAGACACCGGTCCACACACTGGTCGATGGCGATCCGATCGTCCAAGGGCGGTTTTTTGAGTACCCAATGCATCACTTCGGCCTTGGTGCCCGGGTGGCCAATGCCCAGCCGCAAGCGCCAATAGGCATCGCTACCCAAATGGGCGTGAATGTCACGCAAGCCATTGTGGCCCGCATGGCTGCCTGCGAACTTCAACTTGGCTTGTCCGACTGGAATATCGAGTTCGTCGTGCGCAACCAGTATTTCTTCGGGCGCTATTTTGAAGAATCGTGCCAAGGCCGCGACGGATTTGCCCGACAGGTTCATAAAGGTTTGCGGCTGCAGCAACCACACTGTCTGCCCGTGCAGGCTGGTGCGGACCACCAGGCCATGGTAGGTCTTGTCCATGCTGAGTGAAAGTTTGAGTTCCCGCGCGAGCGCATCAATCCACCAACATCCGGCGTTATGCCGGGTAAAGGCGTATTCCGGGCCTGGGTTGCCCAAGCCGACAAACAATTTGATCATTTTGAAGTCTTGTTGCCCGTCAAACTTTCATCCTAGATTCCTCAGTTGGACGTGCCCGAGTGGGCTGCTGGCGGCCGTGGGCAGTTAACAAAAAGCCCATTGTCTGGGGGGGCGAGACGACGCTGCAGGCTACTGCCTGCAAGGAGGAGCAACGACCCCAGGCGCGTTGCCAGCGGCTCAATCGGGTACGTAGCGCTGTCACCCAAAACGTGATGCAGTTCAAAGCCAGAAAAGTGAGCGTCCATAAGGAGTTACCATCAAAATAAGCGGTCAACTGAGGAATCTAGGTTCATGGCCTGCCAGCCACTTCGAATTGTGAAACCGTTCGCC
>JAIPCE010000180.1 GCA_021738345.1 Rhodoferax sp.
GACTTTGGTGGCATTGTACGCAGCGGAACGTGCACGCATAGAGACTGCTTTGCCCAAAGGCGCGCGCATCGTGGTGCTCGACGAGCGCGGTGTTTCGCTCACCACTATTGCTTTGGCAGAAAAACTCAAGGTCTGGCAGTTGGGTGGTGACGATGTGGCGCTGGTCATTGGTGGCCCGGACGGCATCGAGCCCGCCTTCAGGCAGTCGGCCCACGAGCGCATCCGATTGTCTGATCTGACTTTGCCCCATGCCTTTGCGCGGGTGCTGTTGATCGAGCAGTTGTACCGTGCCTGGTCCATCAACGCCAACCATCCCTACCACCGCGAGTAGCAGTATGGATTTCATCTACCTCGCGTCACACAGTCCGCGGCGCAGCCAATTGCTGGAGCAACTGGGCATCAAGCACCAACTTTTGTTGGCGGATGAACACGAAGATGCCGAGTCTCTGGAGGTCGCCATGCACCATGAGGCGCCCCGCGCCTATGTGCAGCGCGTGACCCATCTCAAGCTGGATGCGGCCTTGTCCCGGTTAGAACGGCGTGGTCTGCCTGCAGCTCCGGTCTTGAGCGCCGACACCACCGTAGCCTTGGGTAGGATCATTTTTGGCAAACCGGCGGATGAGGCCGACGCACGGCGCATTCTGACCACGTTGGCGGGGCAGACCCACCGCGTCGTGACAGCAATTGCCGTTGCCTGGGGCGGACGCAGGGTGACGCGGGTCAGTGAGTCCCGAGTCCGTTTTGCAGCCTTGAGCCCCTTGGAAATTTCTTGCTATGTGGCTCGCGGGGAGTCGATGGGGAAGGCTGGCGCATATGCTGTTCAAGGCGCAGCGGCGGCATTTATTGCACATCTCAGTGGCAGCTACTCTGGCATTATGGGTCTGCCGTTGTTCGAGACGGCGCAAGCACTTCACTCTTTGGGCGTCTCTACATGCAACAAGACATTTTGATTAATTGGTCGCCTCAGGAGACCAGGGTCGCTGTGGTGGAGAGTGGCGCAGTGCAGGAGTTGCATGTGGAGCGTGCTTTGGAGCGCGGTTTGGTTGGCAACATTTACCTTGGCAAAGTCGCAAGGGTATTGCCAGGCATGCAGTCGGCATTCATCGACATAGGCCTCGAGCGTGCCGCGTTTTTGCATGTTGCCGATGTCTGGCACCGTCAGCCTGAAGGTGAAGCGCCTTACGCGGTCAAGGGGGTGACTTCGGCAATGCCGATTGAGAAGCAGCTTTTTGAAGGTCAGTCCCTGATGGTTCAGGTCATCAAAGAGCCAATCGGAAGCAAGGGCGCAAGACTTTCGACCCAGATCAGCATTGCGGGACGGTTGCTGGTTTTTTTGCCACAGGATGATCACATCGGTGTTTCGCAGAAAATTCCTCAGGACCAGCGCGATGAGCTTCGCACCCGTTTGCAGACTCTCTCCGGCCCCCAGGAGGGCGGCTTTATTTTGCGCACGAATGGCGAAGACGCAACTAATGCCGAATTGTCTGAAGACATCGCCTATTTGCGCAAAGCGTGGTCTCGTATCAAGGGCGCTTCAGTAAAGCTGCCCCCGCAGTCTTTGTTGCATCAAGATCTGAGTCTGTTGCAACGGGTATTGCGTGACCTGGTTGGTGAAGGTACCCAGACTATCAAGGTCGACTCGCGCGAACAGTTTGATGCACTCAAGGCATTTGGTTCCGAGTTCATGCCGATGGCCACCGCGAAGCTTCAGCACTACAAGGGTGAACGTCCGATTTTTGATCTGTATTCCATAGACGAAGAAATTGCGAAGGCATTGGCGCGGCGAGTTGAACTTAAATCTGGGGGATACCTGATCATCGACCAGACGGAGGCGCTCACAACCGTAGATGTGAATACGGGTGGGTTTGTGGGCACGCGTAATTTCGACGACACCATTTTCAAGACCAATCTGGAGGCGGCGCAGGCCATCGCGCGGCAATTGCGACTGCGTAATCTCGGTGGCATCATCATCGTGGACTTTATCGACATGGTCCGGGAAGACCACCGCGAGGCGGTATTGGGTGAGTTCCGCAAGCAGTTGGCGCGTGACCGGGTAAAGACCATGTCGGGCGGGTTTTCGCAATTGGGTCTGGTCGAAATGACCCGAAAGCGAACCCGAGAGTCCTTGGCACATGTGCTGTGCGAGCCATGTTCGACATGCCAGGGTCGGGGCGTCGTAAAAACAGCGCGCAGTGTCACCTACGACATTTTTCGCGAAATTTTGCGCGAAGCTCGGCAATTCAACCCCAGAGAGTTCAGGATCGTGGCATCGCCAAAAGTCATCGAACTGTTTCTGGACGAAGAGAGCCAGCACCTAGCCGGGCTGAGCGAGTTTATTGGCAAGCCGGTGTCCTTGCAAAGCGAGGCTTCGATGGCGCAGGAGCAGTACGACATTGTGCTATTGTAGTGTTGCTATTGCGTTGCCGCGGTGTTGCAAATTTGGCATTCATGCATGATGAAAAACTTCGCAACCAGTCTCCAACGCCGATATTGACTTACCACTTTTGTTACCTTCGCTGCGATGACTGCCGGACGATCTGTATAACGCTTGAGAACGTGAATTTTTTTCGCAAACGCCAAGCGCAGAGGACCTTGTCGGTCAGGGGATGGCCTGGAGGCACTTGCGAGAATGTCGGTTTTGCGGTTTACGACTTTTTAGTTGTGGATGAAAATGGTGCCTTGCTATAACGATCGGCGGCGCGAATGGAACAGGCAGATTGTTCTCTGGGTGGTGACAAGCTCACTTGCCTGAACCTATATTCCTCAGTTGACCGCTTACTTTTTTGAGTAACTCCACATGAACACTCACTTTTTTGGCTTTGAAGGGCATCACCATTTATGTGGCAGTACTTGCCCGATTGAGCCGCTGACAACACGCATGGGGTCGTTACTCGTCCTTGCAGGCACTAGCCTGCAGCCTCAATGCGCCTACCCAGACGCGCCGCCAATAGCCCACTCGGGCACTTCCAACTGAGGAATCTAGGTTGAAGATTGCTGTATTGAACCGCAAATTTTGTCCCACGGGTGGTGGGGCAGAAAGGTATTCCATCGCCCTGGTTGAGCAGTTCGCAAGGGACCACGCGATGCACGTCTTCGCGCAACATATAGACCACCACATTCCTGGCGTCACGTACCACACTATCCCTGCCGGGCCGAGCCGGCCGCGCTGGGTCAATCAGCTATGGTTCGCGTTTGCGACGTGGTGGCAGACGCGAAAGGGTTTCGATATCGTTCACTCGCACGAGTTGACTTGGCATGGAACTGTGCAAACGGTGCATGTAGTACCCGTGAAGTACAACTTGTTTCATGGTCGTTCCGGGATAGCGTTGGCTCTGCAATGGGTTAAAGTGCTAGCAAGCCCGCGATTGTTGGCTTATCTGGCGCTGGAGCACTATCGGTATGCGCTTAGACCCGGTAAAAGCATAGTGCTTGCATCAACCAGTCTCCGTAATGTCATGGTCGAATTCTACCCCACTGCCGCATCTATGTTGCAGGTGGTGACCCCAGGTGTATCTGCTGTGACGGGGCGAAGCTCACCGGAAGAAAAGCGGCGTGCACGTGTCACTATGGGTCTTCCGGCGCTTGGAAAGTGTATTTTATTTGTAGGAAACGATTTCCGGAAGAAGGGCCTCGCTACCCTACTTGATGCAGTGAGGTCATTGCCAAAGGAGTGCTATCTGGCAGTAGTTGGCAATTCTGCCCAAATTGCAGGCTTTGATTCGCAGGTCCGAATCAGTGGAGTTGCAGATCGGGTTTTTTTTCTAGGCGCGCTGTCTGAGATGGAGTTGGCATACCATGCTGCCGATTGTCTTGCTCACCCAACCCTGGAGGATACCTTTGCCATGGTGGTGCTGGAAGCCATGTCTTACGGATTGCCGGTAGTGGTCAGCGCTTCCCGCTATTGCGGCATCGCACATCTGTTAAATCACAGGCAGAATGCGCTAATCTTGCCAGACCCAAAAGACGCCACCGTACTGACGCAGTCTTTAGCCCGTGCGTTATACGACATGCCCCAGATCAACCTTCTGACGGAAGAAGGGCCACTGTTTGCGAAAAAATATCTTTGGAGCGAACAAGCGCGTTTGCTGAATATCATTTATTTCGCAAACGCCAAGCCCTGACGTAATAAAACCGCCTAGGGGCGGTTTTATTAAACATTAGCCAACTTTTTAGTTGCCGCCAATGGTCCCGGCTTCATTGGCGCCTTTATTTCCTTTGCCTACAGCTACCGCACCAGCATTATTCTGCGATGCCTTAACCTTTGTGTTGCCTTGAATCTGGGTTCCACCCTTGATGGCGCCGGCAGTGTTCTTGGCGGTGTTGCCTTCACCGACGGCAATAGCGGCAACATTTTTTTGATCAGCTTTGATGTCGGTGTTGCCCTGGATTTGCACTCCTTGTGCGTTTGGTGAACCCATGGACCCGGTCCGGCCAGCTTGGGAAGCCTGACCAAAAGCTGTGCCAGAGACCAATGCCAAAATACCAGCAAAAATTACAGAATTTCGCATATTTGTCCTTAATAAATCGTTAAATTAAAACTTATTTACCGCCAATAACACCCGCTTCGTTGCTGGCACTATTTCCCTTGCCAACTGCGACCGCCTGTGCATTCTTTTGTGACGCCTTTATCGTTGTGTTGCCTTGAATCTGGGTCCCGCCCTTGATCGCACCAGCGGTATTTTTAGCCGTGTTTCCTTCGCCGACAGCAATAGCGGAGACATTTTTTTGATCAGCTTTGATGTCTGTATTTCCTTGGATCTGCACACCTTGTGGGTTGCTCGACCTTTGGGTTTGCTGAGCAAATGCAGGTACAGCGACGATAGCACCGGTAACCAATAAAGTAATTAAACGCATATAAACCTCCTAATGAATGTTATCTAACAAAAAAACGTCGCTACTCGACGACCTTAAATACCACGCGCCGATTTCTCGGGTCGCGGGGATCGAGGTTTCTCAAGGGCTCATTTGGCCCTTTTCCGATAGGAATGAGGCGGTTGGAGTCCATGCCAGCCTTTCCTACGATATATTGAACAACTGATGCAGATCGGATACGCGACAAAACCATATTTGCATCGAAATTACCAATTGCATCGGTGTGACCTTCAACAAGAACACAGCGGTCCGGCGCCAAGGACAAAATCCTTGCAATCTGGCGTAATGTTTCCTCTGATGCTGGCGCAATGTCAGCACTGCCACTCCTGAATTGAATCGCGAAGTCGACTGGTGTGGCTTTTGCGTCGGGCGCAACAGTCTGACAGTCTGCGATGCGCTGAGGTTTCGCCGGAATCGCCGCTACTTGTGCTGCAACGGGAGCTGCAACGGTTGAAGCAACGGGAGCTGCAACGGTTGACGCAGCGGCTGCAACTGCCGGCTGGCCGGAGGGTTGGGGTTCTGCATCGAAAACGATGGCTCTTGTCCTAGGCTTTTTGACAACGTCCGCCGGAGCGGCGACTGCCGCTGGGGGAGCCGAAGGTGATCTGAGTGCTCTTTCCAGCTCCTTCAACTTCGCATCATCGTTTGCATCTAACGCAACGGCGGTGGATGCAAGCCCCAGGCTGATACAAGCTGTCGAGGACAAAAAACGGAAGTAATTAATAGGAGTCATTGGGCCACCTTACTTGCAAACATTGATCACTTCTTTGGTGGTCACCACAACATCCTTGGGCGCCTTTTGGCCCTTTTGAACGGTTCCTACGTTTACAACGCAATCACCACCCTTCTTGGAACCGATGTTCACTACCCGTTTATCCTGTTGCGCGTTGTATCCATCTTTAGAAGTATCAGAAGACGACCACTTTTTTGCCATTGCGTTGCTGACCTTGCTTTGACCATGTGCATCCAAGTTGGAAACAGCAACGGACGCGGCCGCGCTGCAAAGCATGGCAACCGTTAGCAGCCCCCTTGCTGCGAGTTTATTTACATTCATCACTGACAATGCTTCCTATGTTAGTGCAAGCCTTCTTGTTCCTTCCGCCTACAACGGTTGTCACATTGGCTGCGTTGACGTTGATTCGGGTGTTTCCCTGTTTACTTTCCTGTATGACACCGATACGGTTGCGCGCTACGTTATTTTCTCCGCTGGCAATCGCAGTGGTGTTTTGGGTAGACACGTTGATTTCGGTGTTTCCCTTGATCTGCGTGCGCTGGCTCACTTGTGCTTGAACACTAAAGCCCGCCAGCACCAGAGGAAAAAGCCAGACTAGTCGCGGATGATTCACATGGTCTCCTTTCTGAAAAATAAACAATCAGCGCAATGGAAGCTTGGTGGGTGGATTGCCTCGCCTGAACGCTGTTCGCATGGACTCAAGCTCTTCATCAGTTACTCCCAGCTTCGTTGCATTGAACGAGTTGGGATCTGATGTAAACATCAAGTAGGCCTGCATTTCATTGATCACCAATTCCACAATTCCTACATCATAGTTGTACTTCTTGAAAAATTCAATAAACGTAGATCTCTGCTCATCGGTAAGAGTTTCATTCCAATAACGGCGGCAATAATTTGCGTAGTAGGGGTTCGTGTAGTACTCCGCATGTGAAATTTCATGAGTAAAAATCGCACGTCGGGCCAACTCATTTATTTCAGGTTCGTTCGTCTTCTTGGACTGGACCTGCGGTATGGATAATATAACAACACCTGGTTTCAAGGCCTGATAAAATCCACGCCATAGCTTAATGAAACCTTGATTACTGAGGAATTCACGCAATTGAATCTCTTCTGGCAGTAATTCAACTTTGTCACGATCTGCCAAATTGAAAAACAGGGTGAGCTCGCTGACCAGCACATCATGACCAAATGCAAAGTTAGCCGGTGTACGTCGAACCGACTCGATGTACTTTGTCAGTTCTTCATCAATGAGCACGCTTGGATAACCAGCATTCGCCATTGTTTGCTCAGTCAATTGGGTCACGCGGTTAAAAGTTCGACCTTGCATGATCAGGCCAGGAAAGTCGAACACGTAGATTTCGGAATTTCCTTGATAGCTCCATACTGTCAGTATTTCCGAACGATTATTCAAGATTTGCTGGAAGTTACCGGATTTGAAGTCCAGACCATGGGAGAAACCAGGCAGTAATATCACACTGAAAAACCACAGCAGCTTAACTAGAGCCTGTTTATTTAAATAATTGTACATTTTATTCAAGTAGTTGATTTCATTGAAACCGGGCTGCCAACTATTTGCAACATGCATCATTTGCAGCGCGCCCTGTTAACCTTCCCATTTATGACTATCGTGAAGGTATTTCCAGATCGAAGGTCATCTCCGATTCGTCCTGCCGTATTGCTAATTTGGTCACAAAGTACCACCACTACACCATCCGGTCCAACTACTCCCATGGCTGTCCCAATTTTCACAAAGGTTCCCGCTTTGACATCGACGCCATATTCATCCTGAGTGTAGCGGCGCGCCTTGTTCAGATTTTTGTTAACGCCATCACGGGTGCTCTCTACGCTTCCAAGAGGTGCGTCATGCGGTACCACAATAAACGGGGTGCGGTCGGGAAGTTTGTCGTTTGAGTAAGCAGCTGCCTTTGATCTGTTATCTTTCGGAGCTCCAAGTCTTGGTCTGCTCACAAGGCCATCCTGGTCTGGTTCTTCAATGATGATGGCCTGCATTGGCTCTAAGCGGTCGGTTACAGATTCTCTGGCCTTTTTTCTTGCTTCCGTTGCATTTGTCGCGCTGTGCGAACTGCCTGATGGAGAGCTACCAGGCAAGACAATTTCGCTGGAAAATTTTGGTACTTTGAACCAGAGCGAGATTTCGCTTGCAGAGGTTCCTGTGATCACAAAAATGCAGCAAACTGCAGCGACCATTCTAATGTAAGGTCTATATTTTATCAATTGATGACTCGGTGACATTGGTAAACCCTCCGTCAATTGGATCGCTACTGTACGGTGATGTCAACAATATTTGCGAAAACCAAGGGATTCAAATTTTTAAATAGTCCAATAATTTGATCCACAGATCTTACTGTCAACGGACTTAGGTCCTTGCTATCCGCAATACTAGGTGGAACTATCAATTCGCGGTCGGACCCAATACAAGCCACCCGCTCGCGTCCTGAACGGTCAAATCTGATCTTGAAACCGCCCGTCGGCAAGGGTACTTGAAAGTTGGCTGCCAACATCGAGTCTCTGTAAAAGCGGTTAGGAAAAATTCTAGCGGTATTTTTTTCGAAATCCTCGTAGTAACAGTATGCAAATCCCAGTTTGTTAAGTGACATTTTTAAATTTAACAGCTCACCCACTTTATAGGTCGGTGCTCCGCCGCGCTCACCACTCAGATTGATCTGGAACGGTGTTGTCGACGCAGAAGAAACTGATTGCGTATTCGGTTGTGCGTAATTGGGGGTCGTTGTTACAACGGGAACAGGAGTCGGCTTTTTCGGAGTGGCCGGCAAGGCTGCAAGTTGGTTTTGTATATCATCTTTCAAACTAAAATACAGATCAAAGTTCACTCGACCGTCTGCTATCAGTCCCACTGCAGCTTGGTATTCAGCGATAGAGCTTTTCAGACTATCACTTATCTCGCCATCCAATGCCCCTTTGAAGCGACCCATGCCGGCGAGCTTTTGTTGAATGAATGTGATGCGATCCTTGTCGGGTGCTGCGTCGTACCATTCCCTGACCTGGTCGATGAGGTCGGGATTGGTAGATTCAATATCCAGACACTTCCAATAGGGTACTCGGGTAAACTTTCCAAGCGCCTCGATCAAACCTAGCTCTATAAGAGTCCTGTAGGTTGCACCTACACCTTCAGTGCGACTCAAATCTTTGCTAAAGCTCAAGCCCATCTTTTGAATTTTGCCACCAGCCTCTCCTGATCGTCCCCCTTTGGAGATTACCATGGTGTTTGAGGTAGTGGTTTCGGGCAAAATTCTGCGCGTCGACGCATCGCCGATACTCATGTCCATACTGATCAAGTCAAATGATTGGTCCTTTGAGTATCCAACATCCAAGAAGGGCAGGGCGATACCAAATCCTTTACTGTCGCGCACAGCATTGTCGTCCAATTGAGTCACCGCACCGCGAATATAATAATCGGGTACTTTGGTTCCTCCGCCACCTTTAAGTTCAAACAGCTTGGCTAAATCGCCTTCGCCGGATTGCCCCGCAGTAAGGTCTATAAACTCAAAGGCGTTGCTCTTCATTGTCATTTTCGAAAGCGCTGAAATCATCATTTCTTTGTCGCCCGCTCGCGCCTTGCCAGTCGCATCTGGTATACCTGCCGAGGTAATCACGATACCCTGTTTTCCATTTGCCAAAAACAATTCATCCATGCAGCGCAGTGCCTGCGTGAAATTTGTGATGGTTTTGACCGCAGGTGTTTTTGGGGCGGCACCTACACGTGCTTTGTTGGAGCGGGTTTCTGTCTCCCTGGCAGCTTCCTGGCGCTCGCTGTCAGACGAGGGATTGTTGGAGAAGAATCCGTCATTGCTAGCTTGCACGTTAAACACTAGGGATGCAGCTAAAAGAACAACCACTTTGAGGCCACGGATAGGTGGAAATGGGATGCCATGAGTGTTCAGCATAGGTTCTGTGCTCTGAGTGTGACTATCGCATTGTATTGTGATACCAAGTCTTTAACGAAGCAAGCAGAATTCCGATGACAAAAAAGAAAGCTTGGATTGCGCGGACGTCTCCTTGTCGCTGGTGCCAGCGTTTCTGGTACGGAAGCGGGTTTGTGACGTAAGGTCCACGATAAGATCGCTCCATGTCAAGCTAAAGTTCAATGGAACGACTCCTGCGAGTTCGGTGCCGCTTCAGCAAGATGCCAGCATCATCGGATTGGTCGGTCTGCCACATGCATGTTCACACTTTGGCCATCTGCTGTTGCCGGTGATGTTTCCCATTTTTTGTGAAAGAGTTCGGTCTCAGTTTTTCAGAACTTGGTTTCCTGATGACGACGTTTTTTGTGGTCTCTGGAGTAGGGCAGGCCGGCGCCGGATTTGTGGTTGATCGCGTTGGCGCCAGACCACTGTTGTTCTCGACGTTACTGATATTTGCCCTTGCCTACGTTGCAGGGTTTTTTGTCGCCGCTTATGTGGGACTGATGGGTGTGGCTGCCCTTGCCGGGCTTGGCAACGCCGCTTTTCATCCGGTGGATTTCACGATACTCAACCAGCGAGTATCGACAGATCGACTGGGTTATCCTACTTTCGTCAGTTGGACGCGCCCGAGTGGGCTACTGGCGGCGCGTCTGGGTAGGCGCGACGACGCTGCAGGCTCCTGCCTGCAAGGAGGAGTAACGACCCCAGGCGCGTTGCCTGCGGCTCAATCGGGTGCGTAGCTCTGTCACCTGAAAGGTGATGCTCTTCAAAGCCAAAATAGTGAGTGTTCATAGGGACTTAGTAACAAAAGT
>JAIPCE010000181.1 GCA_021738345.1 Rhodoferax sp.
GGAGCAGGTGCATAAAGGTCTGGGCGAAATGCAGACACTGGCGCAGGGTGTGGGGGATCTCAAACATCTGTTGAGCAATGTCAAGACGCGTGGCATTTTTGGAGAGGCCCAACTGGCCAGCCTGCTGGAACAAGTGCTGGTGCCAGACCAATACGCGGTTCAGGTGGCAACCCGGCCCGGTAGCAAACATGTGGTCGACTTTGCCATCCGGTTGCCGGGCAAGGCGCGGGACGGCACGCCGCTGTGGTTGCCCATTGATGCCAAGTTTCCCAATGAGGATTACGCGCGATTGCTCGATGCGCAAGGCCGTGCCGATGCACCCGCCGCAGAGGCAGCGGGCAAGGCGCTGGAACTGCGCATGCGACTTGAGGCCAAGTCCATCGCCGAGAAGTACGTGGAGCCTCCGCACACCACCGACTTCGCCATTTTGTTTTTGCCCACCGAAGGCCTGTATGCGGAGGTGCTGCGCCGCCCCGGCCTGATGGAAAGTCTGCAGCGCGAGCATGGTATTGCGCTGGCCGGCCCCACCACGCTGTTGGCCATGCTCAGCAGTTTGCAGATGGGATTCAGGACCCTGGCCCTGGAGAAGCGCTCCAGTGAAGTGTGGCAGGTGTTGGGGGCGGTCAAGACCGAATTCAACAAGTTTGGCGATGTGTTGGCAAAGGTCAAATCACAGACAGAAACCGTGCTTAAAACCATCGACAGCGCAGAAACCCGAAGCCGGGCCATGGGCCGCGTGCTCAGGAAAGTCGAAGCACTTCCCGAATCCCAGACGCAAGCCCTGATTCCCCTGGACGCAGAATTTGACCGCGATCCAGACCCCGAGGCGAGCGCATCATGAGCCATCGGACATGACTGCACGAACCTTGCAAACCTCGGAGCTGGTGCGCCTGGTTGGCGCACATGTCTGTCTGCATGCGAGCATGGCCGGCTTGCGCCTGGCGGCTCCGCTGCTGGCCTTGCGCCAGGGCAGCAGTGCGTTGGAAGTGGGTGTGCTGCTGGCCTTGTTTTCGCTCACCCAGATATTTTTGTCGATCCCGGCGGGGCGTTATGCGGACCGGCATGGCTTGCGCAAGCCCATGGGCTGGTCGGTGGTGGTGGCATGCGCCGGTGCACTGCTGCCGGCGGTGTTGCCTAACATGGGGACTTTCAGCGTCGCTGCACTCTGCCTGGGTGGCGCCACCGGGGTCAGTTCGATTGCATTGCAGCGGCATGTGGGGCGTATGGCACGTGACAGTACCGAACTGAAGAAGGCCTTCAGCCTGTTGTCGATTGGCCCGGCCTTGTCCAATTTTTTGGGGCCGGTGGCCGCAGGCCTGCTGATTGATTATGCGGGTGTTGCCATGGGCGGCACTGCCGGCGACGCCAACGGTTTTCGTGCCGCCTTCGTGATGATCACCATTTTGCCGCTGTTTACCTGGGTCTGGATCCGCCATGCGATCGACTTGCCTGCCACGGCGAAGCCCTCGGGTAGTACGCGCCAACAGGTGGTGGAGGTGCTGCGGTCGGTCGCGATGC
Organism: Rhodoferax sp.; assembly: GCA_021738345.1. Lineage (GTDB taxonomy): Bacteria > Pseudomonadota > Gammaproteobacteria > Burkholderiales > Burkholderiaceae_C > Allorhodoferax. The sequence goes on from JAIPCE010000181.1 coordinate 1,519, forward strand.
GCCGTTTGTTGCTGGTGAACTGGCTGCTTTCGTCCTGCTGGGACGTGCATACCTTTGTGGTTCCGGTGCTGGGTCATGAACGCGACTTCAGTGCCTCGGTCATAGGCACGATCTTGGGGTCGTTTGCGGTCGCAGCGGTCGGCGTGCGGCTGTTATTGCCTCTGATGGCAGAGCGGCTCAAGGAGTGGGTGGTCATTACGTCAGCGATGGTCACCACGGCGCTGATCTTCACCCTCTACCCGCTGATGCATTCGGCATGGGCCATGGGGTTTTGTTCGGTGCTGTTAGGGTTGGCCTTGGGTACCGTGCAGCCCATGATGATGAGTACTCTGCACCAGATCACACCTGACCACTTGCATGGACAGGCCATTGCGGTGCGCCTGATGGCCATCAACCTCTCAAGCGTGTGCATGCCCATGCTGTTTGGCGCAGCGGGTGCGTTGGTCGGCGTGTCAGCGGTGTTCTGGACCACTGGTGCCATGGTCGGCGCAGGCGCCCGATTGGCTTGGCGATTACGCCCTTGAGGCCCTGCCGCGTCGAGTGCACCCCTTAGCCGATGTCGAGCTGGTAAAAGGCGCGAATGGTTTCCCAGGCTTGGCGGGGGTCGTCGGTGAACGTGAGCAGGTCCATGTCCTGGGCCGAGATCACGCCCTCTTCGACCAGCAGATCGAAATTGACGAGTCGCTTCCAGTAGTCCACGCCGAAGAGGATGATCGGTAGTGCATTGGCCTTCTGGGTTTGAACCAGGGTAATGATTTCAAACAATTCGTCGAGCGTACCAAAGCCTCCCGGAAACGCCACCATTGCCTTGGCCCGAATCATGAAGTGCATCTTACGCAGGGCAAAGTAGTGAAATTTGAAACTCAGCGAGGGCGTGACATAGGGGTTGGCGCTCTGTTCATGTGGCAGCGTGATGTTCAACCCAATCGTGGGCACCCCCATTTCGTGGGCACCCCGGTTGGCTGCCTCCATGATGCCTGGACCCCCTCCGGTGCAAATATAAATGCGGTCCTTGCGCGGCAGGCGGGCGCTATGGCCGGCTACCAGATGGGCAAATAACCGTGCTTGCTCGTAATAGATTGCATTGCGGACGTGGCGTTCGCCCACAGCAATCCCGGCGGCGTCACCGTTGGCAAGGGCGTCCCGCAGGATCTGCGCCGCCGCGTCGGGGGCCAAGAATCGTGCGCTGCCAAATACCACCACCGTATTTTCGATTCCTAGCCCGGACTGGTCCAGATCGGGTTTGAGCATTTCAAGCTGCATGCGCATCCCCCGGGTCTCTCGTCTCAGCAAAAATTCAGGATCAGCAAACGCCAGTCGGTAGGCGTCGGGCTGCAGAGTAATGCCTGCCTTGGTGTGTGCCTGCAGGTCGGCCCAAACGTCGGCCAGGGTATGTTCGGTAAGTTTGTGAGGGTCGTTCAAAGTTCTTTTTCCTGTGAGAAGAGGGCCATCAAGCTTTCGGCGATGAGAGGCGCCATACTGACTGCGTTGCTGGAGTGCGGGATGCAATCGGTGCTCCAGACCTTGCCAACACCCGCATGCTTGAGTATTTCCATGGCGTTGTCGGCGAACAGTGCATGGGTCACTGCCACATCGACGGTGCTTGCACCAGCCGCCCCTAGCAGACTCGCGGCACGTGCCAGGGTGTGGCCACTGCTCGCCACGTCGTCGATCAGCACCACCGCGCGGCCCACGACCGCGATCGGGGGCAGTGCAATGTCCACATCACGGTCGCCGTGGCGAGTTTTCTTGCATACGCCATAGTCAAAGCCGTGCCGCACTGCCGCCTGCGCCACCCATTGGATCGACTCTTCATCCGGTCCTAACAGCAAGGGCTGGCTATGGTGTGCCGCAATCAAGTCGGACAGCAAGGGCGCAGCACTCAGCGCAATGGCCTGTCTTGCGGGTACTGCGGCTGCCAGCGTTGACACCCGATGCAGGTGCGGGTCGACCGTGATGACCGCGTCAAACAAATCGCCCAGGAACTTGCCTACCACCCGCTGGCTCACCACTTCACCGGGCGAAAAGGCCATGTCCTGGCGCATATACGCCAGATACGGCGCGACCAGCGTCAGGTGCTGTGCGCCGAACTCGCGGGCGGCTTGGGCCACCAGCATGAGCTCCAGCAATTTTTCATTGGGGTGGTCCAATGAGCGCAACAAAACGACCTGTGGATCGAGAATAGTTGGCAGCCGCAGTTTGACTTCGCCGTCAGGGAAACGGTGGCGATGCATCACCGCAGGCCGCAACTTGGCTGCCAGCGCGATGGCAGTTGCGCGGTCCAGGTCCTCTTCAAAGTGCAACAGCGTGGTCATCAGAATTCCACAAAATTATGGGGTATATCTCTTGGTCAGGGCGCGGCCAGAATCGACAATGTCACAGCCAATGGCAAAGCGGTTTCGCCAACACCTCCATGGTGTCCGCGGTTCCGGCGGACGAGGTGATTGCGCGCGACGAGGTTTTGGGGCACAGCATGCCGTGCGCAGCCACAATCGGTACCACCAGCGTTGCGTGCCAGCTCAGGCGTCTGCCAGACGCCACCATGGCCTGGGTCAGGAAGAACACTTCCTCGCGGTCCAGTTCGTCGCGGTTGCACGCCACCCACAAACGCCGTCTGCTCAATCTTGGAGTAGCGGTGCACCCCAATGTTTCGCACGATAGCCGTAAAGTCGGCTGCGTCTAGCCGCTCGCCAGCGAGCTTTCGGTGCAGTGCTCTAATCGATGCCGGGGGCTCGGCCAGGCTCACGGTGGCCGTGTCACCCTCTTTTCCTTGCATTTGGGCAAACGCGTCTTTGGACAAGCCGATTTCGTGGCGGACCACGATGTTTTCATCATCGACCACGTTCAGGGTCGCCAAGATCGTGTGTCCGTTAGACCGTATTTCCACCTTGGACAAGGCCTTGAACCCTTCGGCACGGTACAGCGCGCAGTCTTGGTGGAGGTACGCGACGTTCTCCTGATAAGTGTCTAACAACACCCAACGCAAGGAAAGCCGTGTCAGGCCAGAAGTGTCAACTTCATCGCCCCCGGGAGAGGAGTCTGCGGGTTTAACAGTGACAGGGGTCATACGGATAGCCTACACCCAAATTGCCATGAAAAAAGGCTCCCGCCAGGAGCCTTTTGTTTGTATTGGTCCGGTGGTGCGCTGAACGGCCCGGCTCGCGCTCCGATCAGACGCGCTTGCGGTACTCGCCCGTGCGCGTGTCAATCTCCACCTTGTCACCTTGGGCAACAAAGATCGGAACTCCCACTTCAAAGCCGGTTGCAATCTTGGCCGGTTTGAGCACCTTGCCTGAAGTGTCACCCTTGACAGCGGGCTCGGTCCAGGTGATCTCACGCACCACGCTGGTGGGCAATTCGACCGAGATAGCCTTGCCGTCGTAGAAAACCACTTCGAGTTCCATGCCATCTTCAAGGTAGTTGAGCGTGTCACCCATGTTTTCGGCTTCGACTTCGTACTGGTTGTACTCACTGTCCATGCAAACGTACATGGGATCAGCAAAATAGGAGTAGGTGCAGTCCTTTTTGTCCAGAATGACCTGGTCCATCTTGTCGTCGGCCTTGAAAACCACTTCGGTGCCGAAGTTGGCAATCAGGCTTTTGAGTTTCATGCGTACAGTGGCTGAGTTGCGGCCGCCGCGGCTGTATTCGGTCTTGAGGACGACCATCGGGTCTTTGCCGTGCATGATGACATTGCCGGCGCGAATTTCTTGAGCGATTTTCATGGTGAGTCAGGATCAGGTGTCGCAGATTGCGTACGTAGGCCGCTAGGCGCGGCGATGGCTTGATTCGCCCATGGCGCGGGGCGAAATCAGCAAAGCCTCAGATTTTAACGTTTTTTCTCTATGAAACGAATCAAATGGCTAGAGAGATCGCCCAACTCCATCAGACAACAGCGAGCAGCTTTGACAAGCCCAGACCAATTGTTTAACTGGGCTGTGGGCAACACGTCAGAGCCGTCAGGTGCTGTGATGCCATTCCACACTCTATGAAACTCTTTCCATGCACAGATTGCGTCATTGCGATCAATCAGCACTGGGTCCGATGCCGCGCACGGACCTTGAGCGCTTGTCCCGCACGGAACGTGGCCATCCCTGTATTCGGGCGCCATCAAATTCAAGAGTGCATCTAGCTTGGCGTGGTGTGCCTGGTCGTCCTGTGGATAAATCTGCCACACCAGCGGCTTGCCGGCCCAGAGTGCGCGCACCAGTGAGTCCTCGCCGCGAACGAAATTCAGGTCGCAAGCCCATAGCAGGTGATCGAAGTCGCGCTGGGTCAGCGGCGGCAGATAGGCGATTGCCAAGGCACCGCCTTCGTTCCACGCCGGGTCCGTGGCCGTGAGACGCGCTACTGCATCCAGCACTGCAGCCCGGGCACGGCCCGCAGTCACCAATAGAGCGGTCAATTGATGGTCCGCGGCGAATTGACACAGCAGCGCTGAAAGTGCCACGGGCTCGTAGCAAAACAGGGAGACCAGGCGCTCGTGGGGTCGCCGTGGTATGGCCATGTGCCGCAGCCAAAGTGCAGCGTCAAAATGGTTTTGGCGTTGTTCCAGATCATGTTCCCGCAGCAATCCGCCGGTCCGCCCGGTAAGGCCCGGGTAAAAGAAGTATTTGGTCCAACCACAAGCAGGACCCTGCATGACCGGCGAGGGGAGTCCGTGCGCGCGCTCGACAAAGCTCTCAGCGGAAAGGTATTCCAGATTGATCCAGACCGGCCTTGCACTGTCGATTGGCGCGCCCCGCTCATGGCTATAAGAATTCATGTACGCAGCAATAAACTCCTTCGGCACATCACAACCAAAGGCTTCCAGCCACACCTGCGAGGGGGGCAATTGCGAGACCAGGTCTGCACACTTTGCGGCATCCCATTGAAAAACCTGGATGCCACTCCATTTGCCACGCGTGGAGCCAGGTGCCATCCAGGTTAACGCTGATGCATCGTCCACCCACAAACGCAGCGTGTGGCCCCGCGCAGCCAGGTCGGCACACAAGCGCCAACAGACGCCAATGTCGCCTAGGTTGTCAATCACCCGGCAAAAAATATCCCATTGCATGGACCTGATTGTGCCGCCAGCAGGCTGTGCACAATAGCGTCCCATGCCTGATACCCATTCTGAAGAACTTTTGCGCGAAGTCGCAGCGCTGCCGTCGCTGCCCGGCGTTTACCGGTATTTCGATGCGGATCAGCAACTGCTGTATGTGGGCAAGGCCATTAACCTCAAAAAACGGGTGTCGAGCTACTTTCAAAAGAACCATGGCGGCACCCGCATCGGACACATGGTGAGCAAGATCGTGCGCCTAGAGACCACCGTGGTGCGCTCCGAAGCCGAGGCCTTGCTGCTGGAAAATAACCTCATCAAGACCCTCAATCCCAAATACAACATTTTGTTTCGGGACGACAAGAGTTATCCCTACTTGAAGATGACGGGCGTCGCGCCCGCGGCAAAACGCAGCACCAAGGCAATTGCCGGGGTTGCAGACCTTCAGGCAACTGGCCAGATGGATGCCACTGTGCACGGAGAAAAATCAGGCAGCACCGCTACCAAGCCCGCTTTGCCGGGGCCTGGAAGCTTCACACGAGTGTCTTACTACCGCGGAGCCGTCGATAAAAGACACCACTACTTTGGTCCCTACCCGAGCGCCTGGGCAGTCAAGGAGGCGATTCTGCTCATGCAAAAGGTGTTTCGGCTGCGTACCTGCGAAGACCCGGTGTTCAGCAACCGCACGCGGCCCTGTTTGTTGTACCAAATCAAGCGCTGTTCTGCTCCGTGCGTAGGGCACATCTCGGTGTCAGATTACGCCAACGATGTCGCAAACGCCGAGAAATTTCTGCGTGGCGACGCGCAGGACGTCATGCGCACGCTAGAGACGCGCATGATCACCCATGCCGATAAACTGGAGTTTGAGCAGGCGGCCGAATTGCGCAACCAGGTCGCTGCGCTTTCCAATGTGCTGCACCAGCAGTCGATGGACAACGTCGAGGACCGCGACGTCGACATCCTCGCCGTCAAGGTTCTGGGCGGCAAAGCCTGTGTGAACCTGGCGATGGTGCGCGGTGGCCGCCACTTGGGTGACCGGCCGTACTTTCCGGTACACGTTGACGAGGCGATCGGGTTTGAGGAGGACGACAGCCCGAGCATGCTCAACACCACCGTTGAAGTTCAGGTGCTGGAGGCCTTCTTGGCGCAGCACTACATCCATGTGCCCATGCCGGCGACCCTGGTTCTGAGCGAGCGCGTCAGCAAGGGCCTGTTGCAAGCACTGTCCGAACAGACCGGGGTCAGGGTCAATGCGGTACACCAGCCGCGTGAGCAGCGCAGGGCATGGTTGGAGATGGCGCAGACCAATGCCGCGCTGCAATTGGCCCGATTGCTGGCTGAAGAAGGCTCACAGCAGGCGCGCACGCGGGCCTTGGTTGAAGCACTCGATTTACCCTTGGAAGAACTGAGCGACCTGCGGGTCGAGTGTTTTGACATTTCCCATACGGCGGGTGAAGCGACCCAGGCCTCTTGCGTCGTGTTTGAGCGCCATGCCATGCAGAACGCGCAGTATCGACGCTACAACATCGACGACATTACTGCCGGCGACGACTATGCAGCCATGCGCCAGGTGCTGACCCGGCGTTATGGGAAACTGGCCGAAAGCCTCAATGCAGCCAAACACTCGGGGCAAACTCCTGCTGGCACTGGCCGCATGCCCGACCTTGTCTTGGTGGATGGTGGCAAGGGACAAGTTGCGATGGCCCGACAGGTATTTGAGTCCCTGGGTTTGGACTTGGCACTGATCGTTGGTGTGGAAAAAGGTGCCGGCCGCAAGGTCGGGCTAGAGGAATTGGTGTTTGCGGATGGACGCGAAAAGGTCTACCTGGGTGCAGATTCTGCGGCGTTGATGCTGATCGCCCAGATTCGTGACGAAGCGCACCGTTTTGCCATCACCGGCATGCGGGCGCAGCGTGCCAAAGTGCGGGTGGGTGGTGGCAAGCTGGAGGAGATTCCCGGCATCGGTCCCAAACGCCGTGCCAAGTTGCTGCAGCGCTTTGGCGGGGTGCGAGGGGTTGCTTTGGCCAGTGCAGAAGATATTGCTTCTGTCGAGGGTATATCGCGCGATCTGGCAGAAGAAATCTACCGCGCACTGCACTGAACCATGTGGCGGGCGTGCCACAATTGCGTCATGTTCACGACCATACCCACCATCATGACCTGGACGCGAATATTCGCGATTCCGCTGATTGTGGGTATTTTTTACTTACCCGAAAGCTGGGCAAGCCAAAGTCACAAGAACCTCATCGCAACCATCATGTTCGTCGTGTTCGCCCTGACAGATTGGTTGGACGGATATCTGGCGCGCAAGCTGAACCAGACCTCGTCGTTTGGGGCCTTTCTCGACCCGGTTGCCGACAAATTTTTGGTTTGTGCCTGCGTTTTGGTGCTGGTGCATTTGCAGCGCACCGACGTTTTTGTGGCACTGATCATTATTGGTCGCGAAATTGCCATTTCTGCGCTGCGTGAGTGGATGGCGCAGATAGGTGCCTCCAAGAGCGTGGCGGTGCACATGATTGGCAAGCTCAAAACCGTGGTGCAAATGGTCGCCATTCCTTTTTTGCTGTTTGACGGCATGCTGTTTGGCCTGATTCCCACGCTGGTTTGGGGTGCCTGGTTGATCTGGGGCGCCGCCATTCTGACCGTCTGGTCCATGGTGTACTACCTGCAAAAAGCAATCCCGGAAATTCGGGCGAGGGTGCGCCACTAAATATCCGTTCTGAGCCGTCAGCACCACCATAAGACGGACCATCAGCTAGCTATTTCCGCACCCCCCAAAAGCGAATAAAATCAGCGCCTTGATGACCCTTGCATCCCATTGACGCCCGGTTCCAAGTACGAGAATTTTTATGAAAAGAACACAACTGATAGACCAGATTGCGATTCAGGCCGACATTACCAAGGCGGAAGCCACCCGTGCATTGCAGGCTACAATTGACTCTATCAAGACGGTTCTGAATACGGGTGAATCGGTTTCACTGCCCGGTTTCGGCACTTTTTTGGTCAGTGAACGTGCTCCCAGGACGGGCCGCAATCCACGGAGCGGCACATCGATTAAAATTGGTGCGACGAGGTCTCCCAGGTTCCGTGCGAGCAAGGCATTCAAAGACGCCTTGAAGTGATTACAGGTTTCAGGTGGGGTGATTAGCTCAGTTGGTAGAGCGGCGCCCTTACAAGGCGTAGGTCGGCGGTTCGAGCCCGTCATCACCCACCACCCAAACAAAGGCGAACGTCAACGTTCGCCTTTTTTGTTTTTCCTGGAGATAGCGCATGTTTGATTTCGTTCGCAAGCACACCAAGATCATGATGGCCCTCATGTTTCTGCTCATTATTCCCGCCTTTGTGCTGGTCGGTGTCGATGGCTACCGCAGCATGAATGAGGGCGGCGCCTCTGTTGCCAAAGTGGGAAGCCACAGCATTACCCAAGGCGAATGGGACGCGGCGCACAAGCGTGAAGTCGACCGCTTGCGTGCTTCTATGCCTAACTTGGACGCCAAAATGCTGGAGTCTCCCCAAGCGCGTTACATCACCCTGGAACGCTTGGTACGCGACCAAGTGATAGCCCAAG
>JAIPCE010000182.1 GCA_021738345.1 Rhodoferax sp.
GCCGGCATGTTGACCCAGGAGTTTGGCCATCCGCCCTTGGTTCGCCACTACCAGGACGAGTACCGATCGATGCGCGCAGGCATCGCCATCGGGCCACAGCTTCGGGGTCCGGCGCGCATACAGGTGGAGCCATTGCAGCCGGCTACCGACGACTGGCCGTTTCTTTACATGAAGCACCCGCATATTCCGGAGCTGTACGCCTGGGTGATTGGCCTCATTTTGCTCGCCGCCCTCGGCGCGATGGCAAGCACGGGTGCATCGCTGCGCAATCGGCTCCCGCAGAATCTGCCGTTCTTTTTGATGGGGGCTGCCTTTTTACTGCTGGAAACCAAAAGCGTGATCCAGTTCTATTTGCTGTTTGGTGCCAACTGGCAGGTCAACGCGCTGGTGTTTTTCGCGATACTCACCTTGGTGTTACTGGCAAATCAGATGGTTCAGCGCATGCGGCAGACACCGCCGACGCTGTTTTTTCTGCCCCTGTTGTTGCTTTTGCTGGCTCAGTATGTGCTCCCGCTGGAAGCCTTGCTTGGGTTTTCCAGTGGCACGCTACGTTACCTGGTCGCCTCCGTCTTGCTGCTCGCCCCGATTTTTTTTGCCAACCTGGCTTTTGGGTCGCTGTTTAAGGGCAGTCCGATGGCCGCGACTGCCTTTGGCTGGAACATCGTCGGCACCATGGTCGGTGGTGCCATCGAATACACCTCGATTGCGCTGGGCTATCGAAATCTCACGCTGGTGATTCTGGCCATTTACCTGCTGAGTTTCGTCCTGGCCCGGGGTGCCGGGCAGAGCTGCTCAGGCACCGAACCAGCGCCGTGAATGACGCCCCAGCGCGCGCTGCAGCGCGAGCACCAGCAAGCAGCTTGCGGCCAGACTTACGGTCCAGACCAACCCTATGCGCGCGATTTCCGGCAGATCGATGGTTGCCAGTAGCCGCTGTATACCCCGCACCACAGGAAGGTGCAACAGGTAGAGTGCAAGCGAGGCATCGGCAAGAAAACGCACCAGGCGTGGCACCGGTCGCGGCTGCGCCGTAACTGCCAGTACGATCAAGAGTCCGGCGAAAATGTGCATCTGCTCCAGCAGTTGTTGCAGCGCAAAACCATGGCGGTGCAGGTTCAGGGACAGCAGCAGGGCATCTACGGGCAGGCACCACAGTAGTATCTTGCGCGTGTGTTGCGCGAGCCAGGCGTGCATGGACCGGTAATGCAGGGAAAACAACCAACCCGCCAACAAGGCAGGCAGATGCGCTGCAGGATGGCGCACCACGACCCAGAGAAATTTGTCGGGCGCAACGGCTGGAAAACTGATTCCCAGCCGAATGAAGTCCGCCAGCAGCAGCAATGAAAAAACCGCCAAAGCGTAAACGGCCGACCTGGGTAGGCGCCTTAGCAGCAAGGCCAAGCCCCAAAGGTAAGCCAGGACAAACACGTAATAGTAAATCCCCAGCGCTTCACCGAAGACAAGGGCGTGCACCACTGCCGTCCAACTCGCCTCAAAGCGGCCATCGAGCCAGTCCACCTGGCTGCGCAACCCCAAGATGAGTGTCGACGCTGTCAGGTATGGCAAACCGATGCGCCAGACGGCCTTGGCCGCCAGTGACCGCCCGGACGCCGCGGTTTTGTCGATCAGGAATCCGGTGGCGAATAAGAAGAAAGGAACGGCAAAACGAGTAGCTTGTGACAGGAATTCAGCAAGGCTACCGGGTGCCGGAAAGATCTCGCGGTGCGTCAGGGCATGGATCAGCACGACCGTAATGATCGCGATCGCCTTGAGCCAGTAGATTTCTGGATAGGTTTTCACAGGCACGAAGAGCGTAGAGTGGCTTCGCTCGCAGTCGGCATGGGCCGGATCAGACCTGAAGATTCGATGCGATGCGTGGCCTGCGCAGCGCCGGAGAAGCGCAGGTCCGGGTACAGCAGAGGCAGGACCTCGGACTTTTGCAACACCTGTGTCGAGAGAAATTTGCGCATGAACACTTCAGCCGGCTCGTCGCAGATTGTCACCGCGTGGCGGTTCAGAGGGGCCAAAGAAGCCGAAAGAGCGCGCCGATAGTCCAAGGCCACCTTGTGCCGCGCGGCGTGAAAGAACTCGAAGTTGGCAACTGCGGCCTGAAAATACACCCCGGAGGCGATGACAAACACCGCGATACGCAACAGGGCGCCGGCGTAATTGTGTTTTGGCAGGACCGGCACGGTGCTGGTTCCAGTGCCAGTGCTCGGCGGGCGTGGCCATGCCAAGGACAAAAAAAGTGCAAGGATAAAGTTTGCCTCGTAGTAGTACCTGGGTATCGCGGCAACGCTGGTGCCAACCGCCACGGCGCGCGGCGATGCGGCGACGATCAGGAAATTGAGCAGCAGGCTGGCGAACAGCCAAAGCAGAATGCGTGCATTTTCAGGTTGCAAGGCGATTAACCAGGCACTGCCGGCGGCCAGCAAAAGCAGCACGACCTCAGGCTCTGCGATCAAAGTCACGATCGGAGGTAGAAAGCTCTGCGCCAAGCCCACGAAACTGAGTGACAGGGCTTCAAGGACTGTAGTAACGGCGGGACGTGCACTCGCAATCGGGTCGGCAGACCACACATAGCCCAGCACGTACGTAAGGGAAACGCATGCAAAGGGCAACAGTTTTATCGCCAACGCGCGGTAATCGCTCTTCTGCTGCTGTGCATGTGCACGCGCAAGCACCACTGCAAGCAATAGAAAAGGCAGCAGTACGGCTTTGCTGTAGGCCCCCAAAGCCAGCAAGAATGCTCCACCGCTGGCCGCCCAGTCGCGCAAGCGACCGGACTGGAGGTGGCGCAGGAAGAAAAGCAGCGCTAGTAACGAAAAAATGACATAGGGCAGTCGATGTGCGGCAGAACTCCACCAGGTCGTCTGTTCCATCAATGTCGTCGCCAGGGAGAAAAATACGCTGATGTGCAAGTTGTAAGCCCCCGGCCGCATGGTCTGCAGTGTTGCAAAAAGAACAGCGGCAGCAATCAGATGTAGCACCGAGACCAGTGCCACAGCGGTCGGAAAACTGATCGGGCTGGATTGGGCAATCAGGTAACTCAACAGCTTGTGCACAGGTGCCAGGTGAATGTTATCGACCCGGGCCGTCACAAAACTCAGAAAATCTATGGCGCGTGCATTGACGAAGTGCTCGTAGTCATCGTCGATGAAATGGGATCGATCCACTGAAAAAAAGGCGACGCGAAGCACAAACACCACGCATAACAGGCTTAACGCGACGCGCTCGGCACCCGTCCATCTAGGTGACATGTCCCGCTTCATCCCAAAGTGGCCGCTTGATCAACACCCAAGCAAGCTTCGCAGCCGACCAGGATTTTTCCGCAGACAACATTCGCAACCAGCGCCGGCAAGCAAAAACAAAAAGGTCGACGGGGCACGCATTTCGTTGGGAGGGTAAGTATGTTCTAGGGTCTGATCCGCAAGAAGGTGGCGAAATCAATCCGAACAAAACCGAGGCCATCACAGTGTAAAGGATGATCAGAGTGTTGCAGCGGCTGGCACGGCGCGGACCACCAGGCGACCCTCGCTGGGCAGGCGTGGCGTATTTGAGTGAAGCCAGTTCCCGACTGATTTGGCGCACCGTGCCGGCCAGGCCCAAGCCGATGTTTTCCATCCACCTGAACTTGACACTGGAAATTGAAATCGGGTGCGATTCAAAGTGGTGTGGCAATTCGGTTTTACCCCCTCGCACCAGCGGGGAGAGGGCTGGGGTGAGGGGCTGGCACAGGTTTCAGACTTCCCTCAAGAATGCAAAACATCCACCCCTCACCCTAACCCTCTCCCCGCTGGGGCGAGGGAATAAGATTAACATCTAGCTGATTCCATATGGAAGGGAGCAATGCACCGTAACATAAGTGGCTACATATCAGCTAAGTCGTTGTTTCTTATAGATGTAGCCGGATTCTGGGGGGAACATCCGACATCGGGCGCAAAGTGTTGCAGTTTTTCGGCATGAGCGCGCGCTGTATTCCTGGGCATCGGACGGCGTCAAACCCAAAAATTGCAGGTGAATCGGTAGTTTCATCTTCGCTCCCATGTCGAGCATTCGCGAATGTTTGTGACTGCCGCGCAGCCACACGCGACGCACCAATTAAAAAGCCCGCCTGACATGCGTCTGGCGGGCTTTTGGAGAGGCTTTTCGGGCGTTTAGCGCTGTGCGATTGGCAACACGTCGCGGCGGACAGAGCCGGTAAACAGCTGGCGTGGACGGCCAATCTTGTACTCCGGGTCGCTAATCATTTCATTGAGCTGGGCGATCCAGCCAACGGTACGGGCCAATGCAAACACACCCGTGAACATGTTGACCGGAATGCCAATCGCGCGCTGGACAATGCCGGAATAGAAGTCGACGTTCGGGTACAGTTTGCGCGACACAAAATAATCGTCTTCGAGCGCAATCTTCTCGAGCGCCATTGCCAGCTTGAACAGGGGATCGTTTTCAAGTCCAAGCTCGCCCAGTACCTCTTTGCAGGTCTCTTGCATGAGTTTGGCGCGCGGGTCGTAGTTTTTGTACACCCGGTGGCCAAATCCCATGAGCTTGACACTGGAGTTTTTGTCTTTGACCTGCTCCATGAAGTGGCCCACTTTGGCAACCCCACCCATTTTCTGGATGTCTTCCAGCATGTTGAGGCAGGCTTCGTTGGCGCCGCCATGGGCCGGACCCCACAGGCAGGCTACGCCAGCAGCGATTGCAGCGAAAGGGTTGGTGCCCGAGGAGCCGCACAGGCGCACGGTCGAGGTCGAGGCATTTTGCTCGTGGTCGGCGTGGAGGGTAAAAATACGATCCAGGGCACGTTCAATGACCGGGTTGACAGCATAGGGCTCGCAGGGGGTGGCGAACATCATGTGCATGAAGTTGCCGGCGTAGCTCAAGTCGTTCTTGGGGTACATATAGGGCTGGCCCATGCTGTACTTGTAGGCCATGGCCACCAGCGTGGGCAACTTGGCGATCAGGCGAATGGCCGAGACCTCGCGATGTTCCGGGTTGTTGATGTCGGTGCTGTCATGGTAGAAGGCAGACAGGGCACCCACCAGCCCGGTCATGATGGCCATGGGGTGGGCGTCGCGGCGGAAGCCGCGCAAGAAGAACTGCATCTGCTCATTGACCATGGTGTGCTGTGTGACACGGCGGGTGAAATCTGCCTTGCCGGCTGCGTCAGGCAGGTTGCCGTACAGCAGCAGGTGGCAGGTTTCCAGGAAGTCGCAGTGGGTGGCGAGCTGCTCAATCGGGTAGCCACGGTACAGCAATTCGCCCTTGTCTCCGTCAATATAGGTGATGGAGGACTGGCAGGAGGCGGTTGACAGGAATCCAGGGTCGTAGGTGAACATGCCGGTCTGGGCATACAGCTTGCGAATGTCTACAACATCCGGACCTACGCTGCCATGGTATACCGGCAAGTCGACGCTGGGGCTGCCGTTACTGAACGACAGGGTGGCTTTGTTGTCAGCTAGCTTCATTTTTCGCCTTTCAAGGGGTTTTCTTTCAACATACGCAAAACTTCATGCACATCTTCTCGATCCAGCCGGGTTTGTACCTGAGAAATTGACTTACGCTCTAGATGTAGATCAAGTAAATCATTGTCACTCAGGTCCATCAGCTCGCCCAACGCGTTGGCTTGCCGGACGTTCAGTGTCTCGCCAAATCGCAGGAAAAACCGCTCGATAAACAGGTCGTTCTCAAGCAGGCCCCGGCGGCAGCGCCAGCGCAACTTGCTCAATGCCCGTTCGCCTATCCATTGTTCATCCATACGCTGGCCGTGTGGGCGGGCTCAGACCGTGCGCATGACCATCATTTCCTTGATCTTGCCAATGGCCTTTGTCGGGTTCAAACCTTTAGGACATACGTCGACGCAATTCATGATGGTGTGGCAGCGGAACAGGCGGTAGGGGTCTTCGAGGTTGTCGAGACGTTCGGCGGTAGCCTGGTCGCGGCTGTCGGCAATAAAACGATAGGCTTGCAAGAGACCGGCAGGACCGACGAACTTGTCGGGGTTCCACCAGAAACTGGGGCAACTGGTGGAGCAGCTTGCACACAATATGCACTCGTAAAGGCCATTGAGAACCTCGCGCTCCTCCGGACTTTGCAGACGCTCGGTTTCTGGAGGAATGGTGTCATTGATCAAATAGGGCTTGATCGAGTTGTACTGCTTGAAGAATTGGGTCATGTCCACGATCAGGTCGCGAATCACGGGCAGCCCCGGCAACGGCTTAAGCACAATGGTGCCTTGGAGCGTAAGCATATTGGTCAGGCAGGCGAGGCCGTTCTTGCCGTTGATATTCATGGCATCCGAGCCGCAGACCCCTTCGCGGCAGGAGCGTCGAAACGAGATGCTCGGGTCGATGGCCTTGAGCTTCATCAGGGCATCGAGCAACATTCGCTCGCTGCCGTCAAGTTCCACCTCAATGGACTGCATGTAAGGCTTGGCATCCTTGTCTGGATCGTAGCGGTAGATGGAGAAAGTGCGTTTGGTCATGGTTTTACCTGGTCAGTTGGGGTCAGAGCGAACGATCAGACCCGCAAAATCATTAGAAAGTCCTGACTTTCAGTGGCACAGAGTCCACGGTCAGGGGCTTCATTTGCACGGGTTTATAGCTCAAGCGGTTACCCTCGCGGTACCAGAGCGTGTGTTTGTGCCACTCAGTGTCATTGCGGCCATTGGGGTGCTCTGCGCTGTCGCCATAGTCGTTAACAGTGTGGGCGCCACGGCTCTCGTGGCGCGCGGCAGCCGACACGATGGTGGCTTGCGCGGCCTCAATCAGGTTGTCAACTTCCAGTGCCTCGATGCGTGCAGTGTTGAATACTTTGGATTTGTCCTTGAGGTTGATGGCATTGACGCGTTCACGCATGGCGGCAATCTTGACGACGCCTTCGTCCATGCTCTTTTGGGTACGAAATACTCCCGCATGCAGTTGCATGGCGGCGCGCAGGTCGTTGGCGACATCCTGGGCATATTCGCCGCTGCTGGCATTGTCCAGGCGCGAGAGGCGGGCAATGGTTGGGTCGGCTGCGTCGGCAGGCAGCGGCTTGTGGGCTTTGGTTTTGCTGGCAAAGTCGACGATATGGTTGCCTGCAGCCCGTCCGAACACCAGCAGGTCTAGCAGAGAGTTGGTGCCCAGCCGGTTGGCACCGTGCACGCTCACGCAGGAGCACTCGCCCACTGCATACAAGCCATTGACCGCTTGGTTGTGGACCTCGCCGTTTTGCACCACCACCTGGCCATTGACATTGGTGGGTATGCCGCCCATTTGGTAATGGATGGTCGGAACCACCGGGATCGGCTCCTTGGTGATGTCGACATTGGCAAAGTTGTGGCCAATTTCGAACACCGAAGGCAGTCGCTTCATGATGGTGTCGGCACCCAAATGGTCGAGCTTCAACAGCACATAGTCCTTGTTGGGACCGCAGCCACGGCCTTCCTTGATTTCCTGGTCCATGGAGCGCGACACAAAGTCGCGTGGTGCAAGGTCTTTGAGCGTCGGTGCGTAGCGCTCCATGAAACGCTCGCCATTGCTGTTAAGCAAAATCGCACCTTCGCCGCGGCAGCCCTCGGTCAGAAGCACTCCAGCACCGGCGACACCGGTGGGGTGGAACTGCCAGAACTCCATGTCCTCAAGCG
The DNA here is from genome assembly GCA_021738345.1 of Rhodoferax sp. Classification (GTDB taxonomy): domain Bacteria; phylum Pseudomonadota; class Gammaproteobacteria; order Burkholderiales; family Burkholderiaceae_C; genus Allorhodoferax. The sequence continues at coordinate 7,628 of JAIPCE010000182.1, forward strand.
GAATGCCGGCTCTGGCCGCCATGCCCAGGCCGTCGCCGGTGTTGATGAAGGCGTTGGTCGAGGCCGCAAAAATGCGGCCCGCGCCACCGGTGGCCAGCAGCACGGTTTTCGCGTGCAATACATGCAAGTCGCCGGATTCCATCTCTAGCGCGGTCACACCTACTACGTCGCCCTCGGCGTCACGGATCAGATCCAGCGCCATCCATTCGACAAAAAAACTGGTCTTGGCTTGCACGTTTTGCTGGTACAGCGTGTGCAGCATGGCGTGACCCGTGCGGTCGGCGGCAGCGCAGGCGCGCTCGACGGCTTTTTCGCCATAGTTGGCCGTGTGGCCGCCAAAGGGACGCTGGTAGATGGTGCCGTCGGGGTTGCGGTCAAACGGCATGCCCATGTGCTCCAGGTCGTAGACCACCTTGGGCGCTTCGCGGCACATGAATTCGATGGCATCCTGGTCGCCCAGCCAGTCCGACCCCTTGATGGTGTCGTAAAAATGGTAGTGCCAGTTGTCGTCGTTCATATTTCCCAGCGAGGCCCCGATGCCGCCTTGGGCTGCCACGGTGTGGGAGCGGGTGGGAAACACTTTGCTGAGCACCGCCACATTGAGTCCGGCGCGTGCCAGTTGCAGTGAGGCGCGCATGCCGGAGCCGCCTGCGCCAACAATGACAACGTCAAATTTTCGTTTGGTAACAGAATAAGTCATGGTGTGTGTCTTGAGAGTGCAGCGCGATTACAGACGCCACAAAACTTGAATCGCCCAACCCGCGCATCCCACGAGCCAAACAATGGAAAAAATCTGCAGCGCCAAGCGCACGCCCACCGGCTTGACGTAGTCCATAAAGATTTCGCGCATGCCCACCCAGACATGGTAAAGCAGGGCAATGATGATGGCGAAGGTCAGTGTTTTCATCCACTGGGCCGAGAAAATGCCGGACCACTTATCGTAGCCGATAGGCCCTTTCGTGAATACCACCTGGGCCAATACCACAAGGGTAAACAGCGCCATCAGCAGGCCGGTGGCGCGCTGGGCAAGCCAGTCACGAAGCCCGTAGTGCGCACCCGTGACGACGCGCTTTGATCCATAGTTCACAGCCATATTTGTTTTCCTATCTGGGTTGGGCGGGTGCCGGATTTAGTACAAACCGAACAATTTTGCGCCGAGGACGGCGGTCAAGCCAAAGCTGAAAGCGGCTGTGACCTGGGCCGTCCAGCGACCGGTCTCTTTGGTGACAGTGTGGTTGATATCCATCCAGATATGGCGCACACCGGCAGCAAAGTGGTGCAGGTAAGACCAGATCAGTGCCAATGTGATCAGCTTGACGATCACGCCCGGCACAAACCCGACCCCGACCGTAAAGGCAGCGCTAAAACGGGCGAACGAAATCTCGGAGCTGAGCGAGGTGTCGAACATCCAGATGATGAAGGGCATCAGGAGGAACATGATGGCACCGCTAGCACGGTGCATGCCGGACACCACGGCTGCCAGCGGCCAACGGTAGCCCGGCAAGTCTGCAAAAGCATTGATATTGCGAAATTCGGGTCGTTTGGGGCGGGTGGAGGGATTACTCTCGGTCATGTGGGGGCTTTCATGGGGGTGAGGTTTTGTAATTTTTCACGATACGGGTCAAAATTCTATTGCACAGCACCAGTCTGACAACTGACTTGCAGCAAGAAGCTTAACTTAGCGCATTGCGATAGTAATGCCTGTCGGTCAGATACAGGCCGCGACGCAATTCCATGGGCACATCGTTATAGGTATAGGCAATTCGCTCCACGCTCAAAAGCGGGGTAGACGCCGAGGTTTTTAATAATGCGCATTGCTCGGCGTCGGGTAAAACGGCACGGATTTTTTCCTCAGCACGGACCATTCTGACCCCGAACTCGGTCTCAAAAAGTGCATACATCGGGCCACCATAGGCGGTCAGGCGCTCGGCAGTCAGACCTTTGAACGGGATCGCGGGCAGCCACAGGTCTTCCAGAATGGTGGGAACGTTGGCAAAAGACAGGACCCGCCTGACTTGCAGCACAGCATCGCCGGGCCGGATATCGAGCGCACGTGCCGCATCCGCCGACGCCCGTGACCGCTTGCAGTCGACAATGCGGCGTTGCGCCGGACCGTCGGTGTCGGCGCCGTTGCTGTCTGGAACAAGCTTGAGGAACCGGTACTGTACCTGGCGCTCGGCGTGGGTGGCTACGAAAGTGCCCTTGCCTTGCCTACGCACCAGCAGGTTTTCTGAGGCCAACTCGTCGATTGCCTTACGCACCGTGCCCTGGCTGACGCGGTAGCGTGCCGCTAGCTCCATTTCGCTGGGGATGGCACTACTGGGCTTCCATTCCCCGGCTTGCAGGCTCTGCAAGATAAGCACCTTGATTTGTTGATACAGCGGACTGAAGGCCGGTGTTTGTGGCGGCGCAAATGGCACTGCAGCGTCTGCTTTGGCAGCGGTTGCGGGGGGAGCAATGGGGGCAGATGCTGTGT
>JAIPCE010000183.1 GCA_021738345.1 Rhodoferax sp.
CAGAGCGCGATCGACAGACTGGCGAATCCACCAGGTGGCGTAAGTCGAAAAGCGGAAGCCACGTTCGGGTTCAAACTTGTCAATCGCATGCATGAGGCCCAGATTGCCCTCCTCGATCAAATCGACAATCGGCACGCCGCGCCCGATATAACCCTTGGCAATGCTCACCACCAGGCGCAAATTGTGCTCAATCATGCTTTGCCGCGCGGCGAAGTCACCGCTGCGCGCGCGCACCGCCATGTCAAACTCTTGTTCCGGGGTAAATAGTTCGGTACGACGGACACCGCGCAAATACACCGCCAATGCATCGGCAGACCCGTCTCCGACCTCTTCGGCCAAGACCTGCACCAGTTGTCCGGTATGCGCTTCTGCCAAATTAACCAGGCCTGAATCGGCTGTTTCACCCTCTGCTGCGGTGATCGCGAACGGGTCCACGCCAGACGCAAGCGCTTGCCCGTGTGCCCCTGATGCAGCGGCAGGCGAATCACCTTTGGCCTTGGTGTGTTTCATATTCTTGTTACCTGGGGGGCAGGTATTTGGCGGGATCGACTGGCTTGCCTTGGCGCCGAACCTCAAAGTGCAACTTGACCCGATCTGCATCGGTATTACCCATTTCTGCAATTTTTTGGCCCTTTTTGACCGCCTGGTCCTCTTTGACGGCCAAAGTCTGGTTGTGTGCATAGGCAGAAAGATAGGTGGCGTTGTGCTTGAGGATGATCAAGTTGCCGTACCCGCGCAAGCCAGACCCGGCATAAACCACCCGGCCGTCGGCTGCGGCCACGACCGGGTCACCGGCGACCCCACCAATATCAATGCCTTTGTTTTTGACCTCATCGAAGCCCCCCAGCACCGCGCCATTGCCCGGCCAGATCCAGGCCAGTTCATCTTCACCGCCTACTGCCGATGCAGGAGCAGGAGCAGGAGCAGGGGTAGACGCAGCAGGGCTCGGCGCAGCGACCATGCCATTGCTGGCTTTGCCGGGCGTAACCGCAGTGCTGCCTGCCGTTGCTGTTGCAGTCCCAATAGCAGGAATCGGCGAGGCTGAGACTGAGGACGTTACCACGGGTCGGGTTACGGCTGCAGTTTCAGTGAGCACCGGCGCTTGTACCCGCAGCACCTGGCCCACTTCGATCTTGTTCGGGTTCTCCAGGTTGTTCCAACGCGTCAGATCGCGGTGGCTTTGGCCATGTTCCAGACCGATCCGGATCAGCGTGTCTCCGGCTTTGACCGTGTAGTATCCCGGCTTGCCCGCGTTCTCAAACCCCGGCGGCTGCTTGACCACGGGCGGCTTGACGTCCACAACGGGCGCGACCTTCACTGCCGCCATCTCTCGATCTTCCACTGGCGCTGGGGTCATGGATTTGGAGCTACAACCCACCACCAGCGATGCAACCGCAAACCAGCACCAGCACACACCACGTCGAGACAAAGCAGACATAAGGACTTCCTTCAGGCAACACCTGATTTTAGAGGGACAAAATGAACCGCTTCAAGCAGGGTCTGCCGTAGTCCTTGCACGGTCTTGTCCACCACGACCAGCGCCTGCGCCGATCCTGCCACCACCACGGGTGCCACCAGTCGTCCACCGGTTGCCAACTGCTCCAGCCAAGCCTGAGGCAGCTCGCTACCGCCCGCTGCAGAAATAATGGCGTCATAGGGTGCACCTTTTGCATACCCTTGCATGCCATCTCCGAGCAACAAATGCAAATTGGCGAGGCGAAATGGGCGCAAATTCTCACGCGCCTTGTCGTGCAGCCCGCGCAGTCGCTCCATACTGTAGACCTCCGTGGCAAGCAAGCTCAGTAGCGCCGCCTGGTAGCCACAACCTGTGCCAATTTCGAGGACGCGGCCCATTTTCCCGGGCCGACCATTGCGCAGCAGCTCGGCCATGCGTGCCACAACCCCGGGCTTGGAGATGGTCTGACCCAGGCCAATCGGCAAGCTGGTGTCCTCATAGGCCTGATTGGCCAGGGCGCTGTCCACGAAGCGGTGGCGCTCAATCGTCCCCATCGCAGCCAAGACTGCTGCATCGCTTACACCTTGTTGTGCCAATTTCTGCACCATGCGCCGCCGCACGGCATCTGAATCCATGCCCAAGCCCTGCGGGATCTGTGGCGGCGGGACTGCCGCCCTGGGCCGGGAGGGCGCGCTTGCCAGTGGCAACTGCGCGGGAAAAGAGGGACGTCGCTTCATCCGCCAGGGACTTCAGCGCCGGTCACCAGGTGCGAAACAGTGTGCGCCCAGCTCTGCAGATAGTCATGATCGGTCAGGTCGACCTTCAGCGGAGTCATAGACACAAAGCCCTGCGCTGTGGCATGAAAATCAGTCCCCTCAGCGTCATCGGCGGCAGGACCCGCCGCGCCGATCCAGTACATGGTCTCACCGCGTGGATTGACTTGCTGAATTACTTTTTCGGCCGCATGGCGGCGACCAAGCCGACACAGTTTGAACGCTTTGATGTCTTCGTAAGCAAGATTGGGCATATTGACATTCAGTAACCAGGGAGTCTGCCCGACCGCATGTTGCTGCTGCAGTGACAGCACCAACTCACGTGCCTTTCGGGCCGCAGCGTCCAGGTGCAGCCAATTGCGCTCGACCTGCGAAAAGGCAATTGCCGGGATGCCAAACAGATAGCCTTCCATGGCCGCACCCACGGTGCCGGAGTAAATCGTGTCGTCCCCCATATTGGCGCCATTGTTGATGCCCGAGACCACCAAATCAGGTCGGTAAGGCAGCAAACCCGTCAAGGCAATGTGCACACAGTCTGCCGGTGTACCGTTGACATACCGGAAGCCATTGCTGGCCTTGTGCACATACAAAGGCGCACTCACGGTCAGCGCATTGGACTTGGCGCTGTTGTTCTGCTCGGGTGCTATGACCTCTACCTCGGCCACGTCCCTGAGGGCTTCATAGAGCGCGAGAAGGCCCGGTGCCAGGTAACCGTCGTCGTTGGAAATCAAGATTTTCATAGCATTCGTCTAAAGGCATGTCCCGGAACACGCTGCATCGCAAAAGGCTTGCGTTACTGCGGTCCGCTCGAGCGTGGTTCGATACTACACGCGGATCTTGAACGGACCCCGTCACTGCGAGCGTAACGCGGCAGTCCAGGACTTGCAAAGTTCATCCATTACTTCACCGCGTTGGCAATGACGTGATTCTGTCCATGCAAGATGCCCGCATTGTAGGGTCCGCGTCACACCTGAGACAATTCTCCCATCGATCAAGCCCTATCATCCCCGCTCCAAAAATCAAAGGACCCTCTATGCACGCCTGGCTATGTGAAAACCCCACCGGAGTCGAGTCGCTGATCTGGAAAGAACTTCCAACTCCGCAGCCCAAGGAGGGCGAAGTATTGATCGCGATCAAGGCGGCAAGCTTGAATTTCCCGGATTTACTGATTGTCCAGAACAAATACCAGATGAAACCACCGCTGCCCTTTGTGCCGGGATCGGAGTACGCGGGCGTAATCGAGGCAGTGGGCGACGGCGTCAAGCACCTCAAACCGGGCCAGCATGTGGCATGCCTCAGTGGTACCGGTGGATTTGGCACCCATACGTTGGCGCCGGCAGCCCTGTGCATGCCCCTGCCCGAGAACTTTGCGTTTGTTGACGCGGCTGCATTCATCATGATTTATGCCACCTCGCACCACGCGCTGGTGGACCGGGCGCAACTTCGGACCGGTGAGACCGTGCTGGTGCTGGGAGCTGCCGGAGGGGTTGGAACCTCGGCGATTCAACTTGCAAAGGCACTTGGCGCGAAGGTCATCGCGGCCGCCTCAACGCAAGAAAAATGCGACCTATGCAAGTCGATTGGTGCCGATGCCACGATCAACTACTCCACTGAAAACCTGCGCGATGCGGTCAAGTCGCTCACCGAGGGCAAGGGGCCGGACGTCATTTATGACCCGGTGGGCGGAGACTACGCCGAGCCCGCCTTTCGCTCCATCGGCTGGCGCGGTCGCTACCTGGTGGTGGGCTTTGCCTCAGGCCCGATTCCGTCGCTGCCGCTCAACCTGGCGCTACTAAAGGGCGCATCGATCGTGGGCGTATTCTGGGGCGACTTTGCCAAGCGCGAGCCCAAGGCCAATGCCGCCATGATGGCCGAACTGGCCCAGTGGTACGGTCAGGGCAAAATCAAGCCCGTCATTGATTGCACCATGCCCATGTCCGAGCTCAAGGCGGCCTTTGCACACATGGGCTCGCGCAGCGTCAAGGGCAAGCTGGTGCTTGTGAACGGGCCGCAAGACTAGCCCTTGAACCTGGCTGTAGGTGCCATTACGCGCACTAAAAAACTAGGGATGCAGATCGAACACCAGTACCTCTGCATCCTGGCCCTGTTCCAGTTGAATCTGGCTCTCGCCTTCTAGCATCGCCGCGTCGCCCGCAGCAAGCGCCACACCGTTTACGGTCAACGCGCCGCGCAGCAGGTGCACATAGGCTTTGCGTTTTGAGTCTATCTCCATGCGGGCCGGCTGTGCTGCATCAAACAAGCCGCTGTACAGTCGCGCATCGGCGTGGATCAGTACTGAGCCAAATGCCCCGTCAGGCGAAGCCACCAGGCGCAGTTGCCCCTGTTTCTCGGCATCGGCAAACGTTCTTTGCTCGTAGCTTGGGTCAATACCCCGCACATTGGGCTCAATCCAGATCTGGAGAAAGTGTGTGGTGTCGTTGGGTGCATGGTTGAATTCGCTATGCATCACACCCCGCCCGGCGCTCATGCGCTGCACGTCACCGGGAGGAATTCCCTTGACATTGCCCATGCTGTCCTTGTGCGCCAGTTCGCCAGACACCACGTAGCTAATGATCTCCATGTCACGATGGCCGTGGGTTCCGAACCCGGTCCCGGGTGCAATCCGGTCTTCATTGATGACCCGCAGATTGCCCCAGCCCATAAATTGTGGGTCGTGGTAGCCCGCAAACGAGAAACTATGGAACGACTTGAGCCAACCATGGTCCGCAAAGCCCCGGTCCTTGGATTTTCGAATTTTTACCATCTGTGTACCTCTTTGATTTTGCTGCGTCGATTGCGAACACATCGCCCGTGCGCCACCGCGTTTTTACATGTCCAGAAGTGTAGGTGGAAGCCCTCCCGTTGGGGTCCACCCGGTTTGATGGCATCATTCAGGCGATTTGAATCAACGAATTAGCTACTCACCACGCAACGAAGTGAAACGATGTCATCACCTCGGATCCGTCATTCCCGCGAAGGCGGGAATGACGACAGGTGATTAGTACCAATCAAAAAACCAATGCAAACACCCCGTGATGTCCTGACTCCCGACGCGCTTGCCATGCTTCAGGCGATCGACACAGCCGGCAGTTTTGCTGCCGCCGCACGCACCATGGGCGTGGTGCCTAGCGCACTGACCTACCGCGTGCGCCAAATGGAAGATGCGCTGGATGTGCTGCTCTACGACCGGAGCTCGCGCCAGGCCAAACTCACCCCTGCGGGTGCGGAGCTGCTGCGCGAAGGCGTTCGCCTGCTGGGTGAAATTGATGCCGTGGCCAACCGCGTCAAGCGCGTGGCCACCGGCTGGGAGGCGCAATTCACCATTGCCGTCGACTCGATCATTGCCAAATCGACCGTGATGGAGCTGTGCGACAGTTTTTTTAGCCTGTCACCGCCGACCCGCATCCGCCTGCGCGACGAGACCTTGTCAGGCACCCTTGCGACCCTGACCTCGGGTCAGGCAGACTTGGCGCTGGGTGTCGCCCTGGAGACCAGTCACCAATCCAATATCCTGGGTCGACCGTTAGGCCAGGTGCAGTTTGTCTATGCGGTCGCGCCGCACCACCCACTTGCGAGCGCACCCGAACCGCTAAGCGACCAAACTATCGCCAAATACCGCGCGGTCGCGGTGGCCGACTCGATACAACGCGGTAGCGGTATGAGCTTCGGGCTGCTTGGCGGGCAGGACGTGTTTACCGTGGGCAGCATGCAAGCCAAGCTCGACGCCCAGTTACGCGGCATGGGCGGTGGCAACCTGCCCATCCTTATGGCGAGCCCCTATATCGAAGCCGGCCACCTGGTGGTCAAAAAGACCGAGCACCCGGAGCGGGTGGTCTCGGTGAGCTACGCCTGGCGTGGCGCAAAATTTGGCAAGCCCGGGCGCGCCCTGCAGTGGTGGCTAGGCCAATTGGACAGCCCCACCACCCGCGCCGCCTTGCTGGCGCAGCACCGCAGCGTGTAACCCAACGCCGCCCACTGGACCTAAGGGATTCGTAAGCAGCCAATATACCGTTTCTGGTTGCACTAACGGGCGCATTGCATCGTTGCCCTTCGTTTATTTGGCAAGCCACACTGCACTCAAGGCACCTTGCTCTGCATCCCGCCAGCACCGCCAGAAACGGTACATAAGCTATTTCCACCTCCCTAACCCCTGACCCCGAACAGGCACTTAAATACCTCTGACGATTTGAATGGTAAAGTTTCGGTCCCGGCACTTGCCACTTTTTGCATGAGGTCGCGAACCATCCCATCAGAAAAATCGCAACATAAGTGCCCCCCGTTGAAATCCAAACATCCCTCCACAGACCCGCTGCGACATCCAATCTGGGGTCCGCCCACTGATCGAAAAATACACTTATGACAGAACCTAAACATATCGCCATTGTCGGAGTGGGCCTGGCAGCCATTTCCTGTGCACGCACGCTGGTGCAAGCGGGGCACCGGGTCACCTTGCTGGAGAAAAGCCACCGCGTAGGCGGCAGAATGGCAACCCGTAGCAGCCCTTTTGGCAGCTTTGACCATGGCGCCCAGTATTTCACGGTGCGCGATTCGCGGTTTCAGCAAGCCCTGCAAACCACACCCAAATTGTGCAAAGCCTGGAGCGCCAACACCGTGCGCGTGCTCGACGAACATGGCAACATGACTGCTACCCGACTGCCGCCCGCCGAGCCGCACTGGGTACCCGCGCCGGGCATGAACGCCCTGCCGCAGCGCTGGGCGCAGTCCTTGCTCGATGCCGGCTGCATTGAAATGCACACCAAGGTCACCCAGATCGAAGCCGACGCCCTGGCGCCACGACGGTGGCAACTGCGTACTGCCGGACAAAATGACGCCACCCATGTCTATTCCGGCTTTGATGCGGTAGTACTGGCCATCCCCGCGCCACAGGCACGTGCCCTGCTCGACACATGTGCCGCCGCCGCTCCCTTGCTGGCCAAAATCAGCAAGGTCACAGTCGCCCCGTGCTGGACCCTGATGCTGGCGTTTCCACAAGCGGTACAACCGGGCCTGTTGGCGCTAGGCCCGCAGTGGAATGCTGCGCGCAGCACGCACAACCGCATTGCCTGGTTGGCACGCGAATCGTCCAAACCGGGGCGTGAGTCGATCGAACGTTGGACGGTTCAGGCCAACGCGCAGTGGTCGGCTGACCACATGCAAGACGATGCCGCCCGCGTGCAAGCCAAGCTACTCAAGGCATTTGCCGAAGTCACCGGCATTCACGCGCAGCCAGCGCATGTCGACACCCACCGTTGGCTCTACGCGCAAACGATTCAACCCCTGGGCGTGTCCCATCTGTGGGATGCCAAAACCGGACTCGGGCTGTGCGGCGACTGGTGCCTGGGACACCGGGTCGAAAATGCCTTCGTCTCAGGACTCGAATTGGCGCTAAGCATCGTGTAATGGTGTGGCGGCCTCGCGCTATATCGGCCGCTTTGCGCCATCGCCCACCGGACCACTGCACGCTGGCTCGATGGTGGCCGCGCTGGCGAGCTGGCTCGATGCCCGCGCCCACGGTGGGCGCTGGCTGGTGCGCATTGAAGACATCGACCGACCCCGCACGGTTGCCGGTGCGGCAGAACGGATTCTGGAGCAACTGGCAGCTTGCGGTTTGCAGCCCGATGCACCCCCCTCCTACCAATCGTTGAACCTGTTGCCTTATGAGCAGGCGCTGCGCGACCTGGTGCAACGCGATTTGGCGTATCCGTGCCGCTGCTCGCGCAAAGACATAGAGGCCGGCTGGCTACGCCTGGGGCGACACCGTGCGCGGCACGCCGACCTGATTTATCCTGGCACTTGTGCCAAGACCCGAACGCTGGGCGACGCTGCGCTCACTTACGGTGACAGCCAGCCCGCATCGGCCTGGCGCTTGCGAACGGCAGCCCGCTTTCAAGCCAGCTCGTCACCCGCCAGCGATGTCAATCATCAGCATTCGTCCGCGACAACCGCGACCCGCATTCAGTGGCAGGATCGACGCTGCGGCCCGCAAGCGCAGGATGTGAACACACAAGTCGGCGACTTTGTACTCCAACGCGCCGATGGATGCTTTACCTACCAATTGGCGGTAGTCGTGGATGACGCTGCACAAGGCATCAGCCATGTGGTACGCGGCGAAGATCTGATCGACAACACCGCACGGCAAATTCTGCTGCAACGCAGCCTGGGACTGCCCACACCAGCCTACCTGCATACACCTCTGGTACTAGGTCCGAACCAAGAAAAGCTCTCCAAGCAAAATGGTGCCCAGGCGATAGACACGTCCAGCCCTGGCGCGGCCCTGCAAACACTCAATCAAGCGGCACTGGTGCTGGACCTGGCAGCTTCATCGGGAGATATTGCCGGTGCTTTGCAGACGTGGACAGATACCTGGCGCGACAAGTTCGGTTGACTCGGATTTAGCTGTAACGAATAGCGTTTAGCTTCCGCAGCAGCGTCGCCAGAGAGCAAGCTTGCTCAACGGCGGGAGATAAACCCGGTTGGACTAAGGGATGCTAGGATTGTGCCTTGCAGTTCAAGGTCTACTTTGACCGCAAACTCCCCCGCCCTCACTACACAAACGGCTTTCAAAAGCCGCTGTAAAGGAATATTTGTGCCCGTCATTTGCCACTTCCAAGACCAAGTCCGAAATTTCCTTTTGCCGATGGGCCAGAGCTCCATCGCTGTCGCGCTTGTTCTTGGCCTGGCTGCTTGCGGAGGTGGCAAAGACGGGGCCTCTGCGCCGCCCGCTGGGGCGGGGGGCATGCCGCCGGCGCAGGTCGGGGTGATTACGGTCGCACCGCAGACGGTGGCGCTGCAAACCGAGTTGCCGGGCCGCGTGAGCCCGGTGCGGATTGCGCAGGTGCGTGCCCGCGTGAGCGGCGTGGTGCTGCAGCGTCTGTTTCGTGAAGGCAGCGAAGTGCGGGCTGGCCAGGTGCTCTACCAGATTGACGCCGCATCCTACAAGGCGGCCTGGGAGAGTGCCCAGGCCAGCGTGAGCAAGGCACAGGCCAACCTGGCACAGGCGGACGCGCAAGTGGAACGTTATGCACCTTTGGTGGCGGCCAATGCGATCAGCAAGCAGGAATTCACCACCCTGGTGACCGCCAAGGCGCAGGCCGAGGCCGACCTTGCTACTGCCCGTGCCGCAATGCAAACCGCACGCATCAATCTGGACTACGCCACCGTCACCGCACCCATTTCTGGACGCATTGGGCAATCGCTGGTAACCGAGGGCGCGCTGGTGAGTCAGGCGGAGGCGACCCAGCTTGCGGTGATTCAGCAGACTGGTACCGTATATGTCAACTTCACCCAGTCTGCCAACGAAGTGTTGCAACTGCGCCGGGCCCTCGCGTCCAAACAACTGCGCAGCGCAGGCGATGGCTCGGTGCCGGTGCGGGTTGTGCTGGAGGATGGCAGCGAGTTGCCCAAACCGGGGCGTTTGCTGTTCTCGGACTTGACGGTCGACGCGTCCACGGGCCAAATTACCCTGCGCGCCGAGGTGCCCAACCCCGACGGCCTGCTGTTGCCCGGTCAGTATGTGCGGGTGCGGCTGTCGCAGGCCGAGCTGCCCTCTGGCATTCTGGTGCCGCAGCAGGCGGTAACCCGCAGCAACCAGGGTGACACGGTGCTGGTGGTCGGACCCGATGGCAAGCCCGGTCCGCGGCCGGTCAAGGTCGGCAATGCGCAAAACAACCAGTGGGTGATTCTGGGTGGTTTGCAGCCCGGTGAGCAGGTCATTGTCGACGGCTTCCAGAAAATGATGGTGCCCGGCGCCCCGGTCAAGCCCGTGCCCTGGACCGGCTCAGCCCCATCTACTGCAGCAGCATCGTCCGCACCCGCTGCAGCGCCAGCGGCCACCGCCCCGGCTGGACCCGCAGCCTCTGCCCCGGCAGCAGC
>JAIPCE010000184.1 GCA_021738345.1 Rhodoferax sp.
AGACCAGGTGCGGGCCATGCTGGCGTTTTTACCCAGGTGGTGTTCGACCAATGCGGCGGCACGGATGCCGGTCTTTTGGCCTCGGGTCTGCAAACTTGCGCCGATGCGCGAGCCCGCTCGGTCGATGGCACGGGCCAATGCTGGCAGCAACTTGCGCCACAGCCAGTCGGTATCTAGCGTGATGGTGAGCGTGCGCTTGAGGTAGGGCAGCATGACAAAAAAGGCCAAACCTGAGAACAGCAGCAGCTGAAGCTGCGTCAGCACGTGGGGCGCGGTATAGGGCTGGTAGTGCACTGCATACGGCAGCAGCGCATACAGGGGTTCAGGCCAGACACCCAGTGCAATGCACAGCACCGCAAAAAGCACCATGGCCCAGCGCATGCTCGCCGGAGGCTCGGCCGGTCGCAGCCCCGAATCCTTTTGGAAGAACACAAACCAGGGGAATTTGATACCCGCATGCAGAAACACCCCAGCCGATGCCGCTGCGAGCAGCATCCACACCACCATCAGATGCTGGTCCATGGCGGCCTGGGAAATCATTGACTTCGAGACAAAGCCCGAGGTCAAGGGAAATGCCGAGATCGCCAGGGCACCAATCGTGCCACACACCATGGTGAGCGGCATGGTGTGAAACAGTCCTCCCAGCTCGGAGCACTTGCGGCGATTAGTCATCAAAAGTACCGAGCCGGCCGACATGAGAAGGAGCGCCTTGTAAATGATGTGGGCGAAGGCATGGGCAGAGGCCCCATTCAGAGCCATTTCGGTACCGATACCAATGCCGGCCACCATGAAGCCAACTTGATTGACGATGGAATACGCCAATATGCGGCGCATGTCGTTTTCCAGCAGTGCGTAGACAATGCCGTAAAACACCATGAACAAGCCGACCCAGACCAGCAGCTCGGTGCCCGGAAACCCGCGAATCAGGGCATAGACCGCCGTCTTGGTGGTAAATGCCGACAAAAAGACTGTGCCGCTCCAGGATGCCTCGGGGTAGGCATCGGGCAGCCAGGCCGACAGCGGTGGCGCGCCTGCGTTGACCAGAAAGCCAATCAAGATAAGCCAGTGGGCGGGCGAGTCAAGCACCATGCGGGTAAAACTGACGTCACCGGTTTGGGCAATGTGGGCCGTCACCCCCGCAAACAGCAGCACCCCGCCCAGCAAGTGAACCATCAGGTAGCGCTGTGCCGCGCGGTAGGAGTCACTCCGACCATTGCTCCACAGCACCAGGGTCGAGCCCACTGCCATCATTTCCCAGAAAATAAACAGCGTGACCAAGTCACCCGCCAACACCACACCCATGGCCGAGCCTGCATAGACGAACGCCGCAGGCACCTCGACCCGGCTCTTTTGGCCCAGGGCAAACAGTCCGCCCCCGGCCGCCATGAGCGCAAAGATGGTGGCAAACAGACGCGAGAGTTTGTCACCCTGCAGCGGGGTCAGGGTGTAGTCGAGAAATTGCAATTGCCAAACCGCGCCGTCGGGCACCTGCCAGATCAGCGTCAAAACAAACGCCGGCAAGCCCACCACCAGCACAGAGCGCGCCACGCCATGCAGCAACGGCAACACCAACGCGCAAAGCATCAAAACCAGACCCGGATGCAGCACGGTATCAGTCATCTTTGCTCTTACCGTAGTAGCTGTCGGCGCGCTTGAGCAGCAGCGCCAAGCCCTTGGCGGCCACAATCATGCCAGCGCACACCGCAAAGCCAAACCAGGCATGAAAGCCAAAAATCGATTCAACCTCAAAGTGGGGATGCAGCGGCACAAAAAACTCGGCCAGTACCGTCAAAGCCAGCACCGCCAAAAAACCACGCCAGAGCAATTTGACATTGCGGGGTTCGTCCAGCCAATGGGTGGTGGAATCCATGCTCTCGGTCCTCAGGGTTTAAACATCTGGCGCGCCAGTGCCAGCGGCACATCGGGCCAGAAAAACAGCAACAGGGTGGCCGCCGCCGTCAGGCTGAGCGCCAACACCATCAGAAATGGCGCCTCGCCGTGATGGTGGTGCGCGCTATGGTCAGGTGCGACAAAGTAAGCGCGGTAAATGATCGGAAGAAAGTAGGCCGCATTCAGCAAGGTGCTCAGCACGATCACCGCCACCGCAGGCCAGTGTTGTAGCGCCATGGCACCGGACAGCAGGTACCATTTCGACACAAAACCCGCCGCCGGTGGCAACCCGATCATGGACAGCGCAGCAATCGAGAACGCGCCCATGGTCCACGGCATGCTGCGCCCAATGCCGTCGAGCTGGCTGACCTCGGTCTTGTGCGCGGCGGTGTAAATGGCACCTGCGGCAAAGAACAACGTGATTTTCCCGACCGCATGGGCCGCAATGTGCATGACGGCCCCGATCAGCGACAACGGGGCTAGCAACGCCGCCGCCATGGTCACATAAGAAAGCTGACTGATGGTCGAGTAAGCCAGCCGTCGCTTGAGGTTGTCGGCACGCAAGGCGACCACTGAGGCGGCCACGATGCTGAACCCTGCAATCCACACCAGCCAGTCGGTGGCCCCTGCTGCCCCCAGCGCATCAACACCAAAAATATAGACCACGACCTTGACCACGCTAAACACCCCGGCCTTGACCACCGCCACTGCATGGAGCAAGGCCGACACCGGCGTGGGTGCCACCATGGCAGCGGGCAACCACCGGTGAAACGGCATCAGTGCCGCCTTGCCAAGGCCATACACACACAAGGCCAACAAAGCCGCCAGCGTCAAGGGGCCGAGCGCATTGCCCAAAATGCCACCGGCCGTGAAGTCGGTAGTACCTGCCACATGCCAGATAAACACCAGGGCGGGCAGCAAAAAGACCGTCGACGTTCCCATCAGCAAACCAAGGTAGGTTCGCCCGCCTTGCCGGGCTTTCTCGGACCCCTGGTGGGTGACCAAGGGATAAGTAATCAGAGTCAGCAGCTCATAAAAAATGAACAAAGTAAACAGGTTGGCTGAAAACGCTATGCCCAGCGTGGCGGCAATCGCCAGCGCAAAGCACACATAAAAGCGCGTCTGGTGGCCCTCGTTATTGGCCCGCATGTAGCCAATGGAATACAGCGAGTTGACAATCCAGAGCCCCGACGCAATGAGCGCAAACAGCATGCCCAGGGGTTCGACCTGAAACGCCACGGCAAGCCCGGGCAGCAAGGTAAACATAAGCAGAGATGGGCGGCCGCCACTGTTAATCACCGGCAGCAGTGATAGCACGCAAGCAAACAATGCCGCCGCGGTGAGCAGCGTAATGCCTTCACGCAGATTGGGCCTGCGCGCATTCAAGAGTATGAGTCCGGCCGCTACCGCAGGCAAGACGATGGACCACAGAATGGCCTGCTCAGGTGGCAGCATTAGCGCAGCCCTCCCATCATCACCGTCGCCGCTTGCGAAGCCGAGACCAAGGTAAACGAACTGTCAAGGCCAAAATACACCGTGGCCAGCACCAGCACACAGGTCGGCACCAACATGGACAGCGGAGCCTCACCCACACCGGCAGTTTCCTTGCGCGGCTCATGAAAATAGGCGGCTTCGACAAAGCGCCAGACATAGGCTAGTGCCAGCAAGGACGACAGAACAATCATGAAAACAAGCCACCATTGCCCTTTTTCGAGCGCGGCCAGCAGCAAATACCATTTGGTGATGAAGCCGGCGGTACCCGGCACCCCAATTAGCGAGAGCCCGCACACCACAATGCCCAGACTGGTCAGCGGCATACGCTGGCCCAGCCCATGCACCCGAGCCAGGCTGGTCCCCCCCATGCGCAGGGCCACGCCACCCAGCAGCATGAAGATGGCCCCCTTGGTGACTCCGTGGTTGAACAGATGCACGATGGTGGCGGTCAGGCCATTCATGGAGTCAAAGGACAAGCCCAAAATGATGTAGCCGATCTGGCCCACGCTAGAAAAAGCGAAAAGGCGCTTGAGATCGGTCTGGAAAATTGCAATGCTGGACGCAACGAACATGCCCGATAAGGCCAGGATCAACATCATCTCCTGCATGGGCAGACGCTCAAAGACTTGCGACTGTCCAAACACCGAGAAATAGAACCGCAGCAAAACGTAAACCGCCACTTTGGTGGCCGTCGCAGCAAGAAACGCCGACACCGCCGAGGGTGCAAACGCATAGGCGTTGGGCAACCACTGGTGCAAGGGAAACAGCGCCAGCTTGAGCGAAATGCCCACGGTCAAAAACGCCAACGCGGTCAGTATCGGACGGCTATCCTGCACCATGCCGATACGGCGCCCCATATCTGCCAAATTGAGGGTGCCGGTCATCAAATACAGCA
This sequence comes from Rhodoferax sp., assembly GCA_021738345.1. Classification (GTDB taxonomy): domain Bacteria; phylum Pseudomonadota; class Gammaproteobacteria; order Burkholderiales; family Burkholderiaceae_C; genus Allorhodoferax. The sequence continues at coordinate 4,280 of JAIPCE010000184.1, forward strand.
GACCGATGCCAATCACAATAAATGTGGCACCGATCGTGCCCATGATGAGGTATTGGTAAGACGCAACCAGGGCACGGCGGTCGCGGCCCAACGCAATCAGCACATAGGTCGACAGTGACGAGATTTCCAAAAACACAAAGATATTGAAGGCGTCACCCGTGATCGCAATACCCAGCAGGCCCGCCAGACACAGCGAAAACATGGTGTAAAACAGGTAATGCTGTGACGCCGACACTTCAGACTCAATACTGGTACGGCTAAAGGGCAGGACCACGGCCGCAATCCCCGACACCAGCACCAGCATGAACGAACTGAGCCGATCAACCCGGTACTCAATGCCCCAAGGCGGCGGCCAATTGCCAATGGCATAGGAAATCATGCCGTGCTCGGCCACCTGAATCCATAGCGCAATCGAAATGGCCAGCGCGATCCAGCTCGCTGACAGTACCACCGCAAAGGCCAGGTCCTTGCGGCGCAACAACACCGTCAGCGGCGCGGCCAACAGCGGTACGACCACCTGCAAAGCGGGCAAATGCGTCGCCAAGCTCATGCTTGAGGCCTTGTACTGGACGCGCTTACGTCCTGCGCCAAAATTTCATCTTCCTCGATGCTGTCATAGGCTTCGCGGATGCGGACCGCCAGCGCCAAACCCAGGGCCAGCGTGGCCACACCGACCACAATCGCGGTCAGAATCAGCACGTGGGGCAAGGGATTGGAGTAGACGGTAAACGCGTCGCTCAGGATGGGTGCCGTGCCACCCACCAATTTCCCGGGCGCGATGTACAGCAGATAGACCGACGTCTGAAAGATACCCAGACCCACCAGTTTCTTGATCAGGTTGCCCCGGGCGATCACAATAAAAAGCCCTGCCACCATCAGGAAGACGGTAATGAAATAGGTGAAGTGCCCACCCAGTACGACCGCTTTGTCAACGCCCGTCATTCATCCACCTTGCCGCGCCGCGCAAACATGTAAAAAATCTTGAGCATCACGCCTGACACCGTCGTGGCAACGCCCACCTCGACCCAGAAAATACCGCGATGCTGCCCCAGCACCGGGTTGGTATCGAGCACAAAATAGTCGAGGAAATTTCCCCCCAGCAGCAGGCCAAAGATGCCCACGCCGCCGTAAATCAGCACGCCCAGCGCCATCATCGACTCAACCAGCGGCTCGGGCACCACCTTCATGGCAGCATCGTGGCCAAAAATCAGCGCGTAAAACACGACGGACGCCGCCAAAATAACACCTGCCTGAAAACCGCCGCCGGGACCAAAGTCGCCATGGAACTGCACATACAGAGCGAACAACAAAATGAACGGGATCAGCAACTTGCCGACCACCCGCAAAATCAGGTCGTTCTTCACGGCTTACGCTCCTTGGGACGCCGCCGAAGCAGCGCAATGACACCGGCACCGGCGGTAAATACCACCGTGGTTTCACCAAAAGTGTCATAACCCCGGTAGCTTGCGAGTACGGCTGTGACGACGTTGGGCACATCAACTTCGGTCTTGATGTCGTTCAGGTAGCGCGGCACCACGTGCTGATGGATCGGTGCATTGGGGTCGGAAAACTCTGGTAGCCCCAGCGTGCCGTAAACAATCAAGCCGCCGACCACCATAGAAATACCCAGCGACAGCCAGGGTTTGTGCAGGGGACGCGCCTCTTCACTCTTGCACAAATGGAGCGCCCCCAAAAACAAGACGGTAGACAAACCGGCACCCACAGATGCTTCGGTCATGGCAACATCGACCGCATCCATGGCGACCAGCACCACGGCCATCAGGAAGCTGTAGATGCCGCTCAGCACGACAACTCCAAAGAGGTTGCGGCAGCGCACGATGACCCAGACCGTAACTGCCATCAGCACCATCAACACGTTAATGATCAGGGTTTCGATGGTGCATTCTCCTCGGTGTGCAACAGGGGTTTGACCCCCCTGATCATGGCGGACCGCGCCAGCGCATGGGTGGCCGTAGGGCTAGCAAAAAACAAAAGTAACGCCACCATGAGCAACTTGACGGACACCAGATTGAAGCCGGACTGCAAAATCAGGCCGGCCAGAATCAGGCCCGCACCCAGGGTGTCAATGACGCTGGCCGCGTGCATTCGGGTGTAAATATCAGGCATGCGCAACAACCCCACGGCACCCACAATGCAAAAAAAACCACCCGCCAGCAGGCATATCCAGCTCAAAACATCGATCAGCAGGGTCATTTTCCGGCCTCCGTACCATCAATAGGGTCACCCGGGTCACCAAGGTCACCATGGCGAAAGTACTTGAGCATGGCGATCATGCCGATCACGTTGAGTAGCCCGTAGACGATGGCGAGGTCAAGGAATTCGGGTCGACCATTCAAGAAGCCCAGCACTGCGAGCAGCAGCATGGCTGCCGTTCCAATACTGTTGGCTGCCTGCACCCGGTCAAACACAGTTGGCCCCAACGCCGCCCGCACCAAGGCCAGTGCCAAGGTGACCAACAGCGCGAGCGCGGCAGCCGCAAACATCAGGCCCGCCCCTCACCCAGGCTGACTCGGCGGTCCATCTCGCTGCCGACACAGGCCTGGGCCGACCCACTGGTAATGCCGTGCACCAAAAACTCGTTGCCATCGGCCTCAATGGAGATGGTGCCGGGCGTCAGTGTGATTGAATTGGCATGAATCACCAGCCCCACGGCAGTTCTCTGGCTGGGCTTGAAGCGCACCAAGGTCGGGCTGATCGGAAGCTTGGGATCGAGAATGATCTTGCTGACATCCCAAGCAGATTTGATGATTTCCTTGATCAGCCAGGGCCAGAATAGAAAAATCTGGAGACCAAAACTGATAGGGTGGCCTTCATTGTCAACAATGTCCATGCGTCGCGCAAACCACACCACGGCCAACGCAGACCCCACCCCGGATGCCATCAGGAACGGGGTAAAAAAACCTGACAACAGCAGCCAGAACACATACAGACACAGCAACAAACTCAAGGAGCGGATCATTGTTTAAAAGCCCAAAATCTCATTGGTTCGAACATTTTAGGGGGCAGAGGCAGGGTTGCTTGCGGAATCGCCGCACTTTTTTGCGGCCATCAGCAAAGATGGATTGTCGCCTTTCTAAGGGCACTTTTTTGCATGCCGGTATGCTCCATTTCCCTAAGCCGGGCAAACCGGACAGGCCGGAACCAAACAACCGTTCGCGGCGAGGCCGCCGCTCCAACGGAGCTTTGTGTTTGTTGGAGCGGAGCCCTCGCCGCGAATGACTTTGATGTTCGAATTCTTCTCACTACTTACAGAGTTTGAATTTGTTAGAGTTAAGTCGTCACCACATCAATAGCTAAGCCGCGCGTAGTAAGTCTTTTGCGCCGCCTCGCGCGCCTGGCGCAAGGTGGTGATGCCCATGGCTTGCAGCAGCGGCAACAGGCGCAGCCACACCTCGGCGGTCACAAAGGCATCGCCCAGCGCCGTGTGGCGGCCCAGCACGGTGATGTTGAAGCGCTCGGCAATGGCCTCTAGTCGGTGCGACTCCTGGTTCGGGTGTACTACAGCCGACAACAACAGCGTATCGAGCACCGGATGGCTAAAGACCAGGCCGGTGTGGGGCTCTTGCACCTGTAAAAACTTCATGTCAAAGGCTGCGTTGTGCGCCACCAACACGGTGTCCTGGGCAAAGCGGTAAAAGGCGGGCAAAACTTCAGTAATCGGCGGCTTGCCCATCACCATTTCCTGGGTAATGCCATGGATGGGAATCGTGACCGCCGGTATCAAACGGCCCGGATTCACCAGCTGCTCGAAACTCTCCTGGCGCAGCAGCCGGCCGTTGACGATGCGGGTCGCGCCGATCTGGATGATCTGGTCGCCCTCGGAGGGTCGCAACCCGGTGGTCTCGGTGTCAAAAACGGTGTAAGCCAGTTCGCTCAGCAGCCGGTCTTCGAGAGCGTTGCTCTCGCTGGTCGACTGAAAAAGGTCGAAGTCGTAGTACTCAGGCCGGCTTTCGTTTTGCAAAATTTGCGCGGCCTCGATTTGCTCTTGCATGCTGGCCAACGGCAACAGGAACCGGAACATAGCCTCGTGGCGCACCCGCTCGCGCTCAAACCACATTTCACCGCCATGCCGCTCGACCACGTCGCGCACGGTCAGGGGCGTGCTCTCGGCACCAAAGCGCATGCTGTCCATTTCCCAGCTCATGACCGTTTCGGTGCTCATGGCCTGACCGGTCCAGATCAGGTCGAGCTGCGCCCGGTTGCCTGCGGCTTGCAGGCGGAGCCTAAAAAACTTGATGCCAAACTCGTCGACCAAACGCATGGCCAGGTAGTCCAGTGCCTGCGTCAAACTGAAACTATCAACCTTGAGCCACAGCCCGGGGTCGATATTCTCCAGGCTCACATCGCGCTTGCTGCGGACCTCAATGCGGCGCTGCACTGCCAGCAATACGTCGGCACCCAGCATTTCTTCCAGCGGCCAGCGGGCCTTGAGGCCCTCGGCGGCTTTCTGCGTCATATCGCTGATGCGCGTGCCCATGCGGGCCACCTCTTCCCTAATAACGGTCAGAAAACGCTCGCGCATCTCGGCATCAAGATCGGGGTAGCCCAGCATATCGGCCGCCGCCTGGATGCTGGCCAGCGCTGAGCGGCTGCCCTCGGTCAGGCCGTGCAGCAGCTGGTCGCGCAGGTGCTCTTCCTCAAAGGCACGCGTGACGTTGTCGAGCATCAGCACAAAACCGGTGATTTCGGTGGCGCTGCCGGCAGCGTTACCCGCCGCATTGCCCGCAGCATCGGCATTGCGCACCGGTGCCATTTGTACCTTGAGCAATTGGCCGGCCTGGGTGGTGGTGACAAACTGCGCCGACGGACTGCCCGCGCCTCGGCCGATGCGCTGCTGGATGCTCTCGAGCGCGTGGGCCACCAGTTGGCGATCGAACACGGCATAAATCGAGCGGCCGATGCCCACCAGTTCGGCCCCGCCCGCCAACCCCGGCGATTGCGACAGAGCCTTGAACTGCAGCCGCGCCCGGTTGTTGTACAGAATGATGCGTCCATCGAGGTTGCACACCACCACGCTCTGGGTCAGCTCCGACATCAGGGCCGCCAGGCGGTTCTTTTCTTGCTGAATGCTGGCGCTGGCCTGGCCAATTTGCAGCGCCATGTCTTCACGCAGGCTATCGCGTTGCGAGGCCAGCTGAAAAATCGCTTCTGCCAGGGCCTGGGTCTCGGTGGTGCCCTGGTGCTGCATGGGGGCGGCCTTGGGCGCTGCCAGCAGCACCCGGGTTTGCTCCAACAAGCGGGCGGGCGCAGTGGCATAACGCCTAAACAACCAGCGCAAGGTGGCACCAATGCTAAACAGGCCGGCAACCCAGGTGACACCGATCAGGGCCAGGCGCGGCAGCAACTGTTCACCGATCACCTCCCGCTGCTCGGGCTCCAGGGTGGACGCAATCAGGACGATCGTCAACAGCAGCCACATAACTGTGGCGATTCCAATCACGGCAATGGCCTGTACCAGGCGGCGGTCCAGCCTCATGGCGTGTGGCCCAGCATCTCGGCCACTTTGTCCACCAGGGCACGCGTGGCAAAGGGCTTGGTCATATAGGCATCTACACCCATGGCCGCACCCTTGGCTTGATCGGTGTCGCGGCCCTTGGCCGTCAGCATGAGGATCTTGGTGCCATTGAGCGACTCATTGGCGCGAACCTCCTGGCAGACCTCATAGCCGGTTTTTTTGGGCATCATGACATCGAGCAGCACCAGGTCGGGCCGCTCGCGGGCAATCGCATCAAGCGCCTCTTGCCCGTCGCGTGCCACCAGCACGGTATAGCCCTCGCGTTTGAGCAAATACTC
>JAIPCE010000185.1 GCA_021738345.1 Rhodoferax sp.
TTCGGACCCCATCGTGCTTCGAGCACCAATTATCTATGGGCTTGGCCCAGACGGCTCGATCGGAGTCACCTTACCCCAATTCGAGTCGGCACTCGTCAGCAACAATATCACTCGTCGGTCTGAGGCGTAGCCTCGTTAGCAATGACTTTCAGTGAAGCTGCAGACAAGTACCTAATCAAGCTGGCGCAAGAAGACGGTAAAGACCTGAAAATGAAGGGGTATCGCCTAAAGATGCACCTGACACCATTCTTTCGTGACACACAGCTTGCCAAGATCACCACTTTCGACGTGGAGCGATATAAGAAGCATCGCGCTAGCGAGTCGGTTGTTCATCACAATGGCCCAGGCGGCAAGCCGTCGCAAGGCGGTGACACAAAACCCGCCACGATTAACCGAGAACTGGCTGCACTGTCCCACTTGTTCAGTAAAGCCGTCGAATGGGGCTGGGTAGATCACCGGCCCGCCACCATCAAGCGCCTGAAAGAACATTCCGGGCGGATCACCTATCTGACGGTCGAGCAAATCGAGCGGCTGCTGAAAGTAGCTGAAGGCGATCAGAACCGCCAGATTCACCCGTTCATCAAAATCGGACTAGACACCTCTATGCGCAAGACTGAAATTCTGAGCATCCGCCGCGAGAATATCAACCTGCAACAGCTCGTCATCTTTATCCCCAAAGCCAAAGCGGGTGCGCGTGAGCAACCCATTACGGCCGACCTCGGGAAATACCTAACCGGCTACGTCGCCACATTGCGGCCCGGTGACCAGTGGCTGTTTCCATCACCCGCAGCAAAGGACGGGCGCACAGTCAATCTGGACAAGCCGTTTCGCCGGTGCGTAGTGGCAGCCGGGCTGGATGTCAAACAAGTGGTGCGCCACACGCTGCGCCATACAGCCATCACACATCTGGTTCAGGCCGGTGTCGACCTGCCCACGGTCAAGCGAATCAGCGGCCACAAGAACCTGAGCATGGTCGAACGCTACAGCCACCAGAACGGCGCACACATTCAAGGTGCAATGGATAAGCTCTCGGAACGGTATAAGGCAAAAACGTCCTGAGTGTTTCCCTGACGCGATTACACAGGAATTACACAAAATCCCAAAAACAAAAAAGCCTGCTAGCAATTAAGTAGCAGGCTTTCTATACCCCATAAGGGTTTATTTGGTGGGACGTGCGGGGGTCGAACCCACGACAAACGGATTAAAAGTCCGGCACCCTTACACCAAAGACTGTCCACAGTGATTAAAGATTTAGTAGAAATCCATTCTAAATCAACGATTTATTGTCTAAAATAGTCCGTAAGTGTCTGCGATGACCTTGATAAAAACTGTCCACAGACTGTCCACAAAAAAACCGACGGATTAAACCATGACGATCAAATCGCCTACACCCGGCCAGGCAATTAAAAAACTAACCGCTGGTCAATCCAAGTCCGTCGCAAAGGTTCCCGGGGGCGGTCGCATAGAGGCCCGTTGTCATGCTGGTGGGGTCTTGCTCTACTGGCGTCACACCGACAATGGCAGGACCTCGCGTGAGTTGATTGGACCGTATGACCCGAAGGCACCCCCTGAAAGCGTCAAACCCAAAGACGGGGCATATGGATGGTCGATTCGTGCAGCAGAACAGGCCGCACTAGCCATGTTGATCGCTCACCAAGCTCAACTTGAGCAAGGCAGCACTTATCGAGAATCGAAGCTGGCTCAGCAGGCCGCGCAGCAGGCCGCCAAAGAGGCCAAAGCGATCTTGCAGACACACACCCTCAAAGCAATGCTTGAGGCCTACTGCGACCGCCTTGCAGAGCGTCCAGGACGCTCTCACAGTGATGCGAGAAGCATGTTCACGAACCACGTACTCGACGCATTCCCCAAGGTCGCAAAGCTGCCTGCTTGCAACGTCACCAGTGAACAAATCGTGACCATGTTGGACCGCTTACGCGAAGCGGGGAAAGCACGCACCAGCAATAAATTGCGGTCCTACATCGGCGCCGCCTATCAAACTGCTTTGAAGGCAAAACGTGGTGGCGCAATCCCGGTCAAGTTCAAGGCGTTCAAGATCACGCACAACCCAGTCACCGACACAGCACGCGACGAAACCGCAGACAGGGACGACAAGAACCCACTATCGACGGAACAGATGCGCCTGTACTGGTCGCTGATAAAGGACTTGGACGGAATCAAGGGAGTCGCACTTCGCCTACACCTGCTGACTGGCGCACCACGTATCGAGCAATTGGTGAATGCAAGGGTCGAAAAAGTGCGTGATGGTTACATTGAACTCACAGACACCAAGGGGCGAGGCAGCAAGTCCAGGTTGCACGCTGTGGCGCTGGTGGGGCGTGCCCTGCAGGACGTGCAATCCCTGCCAATGTCGGGCGAGTGGCTGTTGTCAACGGATGGGGGCGAGACACACATTGCGGCAACCACTTTGTCGGGGTGGGCCAAAGACGTTGCAGGCGAGCTGATACCTGATTTTCTGGCGAAGCGACTTCGCTCTGGTGTCGAAACTCTACTTGCGTCGAAGCGTGTTTCGAGTGATGTGCGGGGCCACATCCAATCCCATGGTATTAGTGGAATACAGGCGAAGCATTACAACGCCTACAACTACATGGACGAAAAGATAGAGGCTCTGGAGCTGCTGCATATGTCGCTCGAGCCTGTAGCAAACAACGTCCTGAGAGGGGCGTTCAAACAGGCTTAAGGGGGCTGAAGTGCCGGCAAATTTCCCGCGAGCTGTTCGCAAATCTTGGCTAGACCGCAGAGGTAGCAACACTGTTGGCACCCCTTTTCCGTCGGACAGCGCCAGCACATCGTCTTTGAAGATCTGTTGAAACCCAATAGAACATGCTAAGATATTGGGATGTCGCAACATAGCGGCAATCCTCAAATATTAGAATTAGAAAGTAGGATGTCATCATGACAAACTCTCCCGTACGTCTGCGTCCAAAAGCTGCCGCGGCTCGCCTTGGCATTGCCCTGTCAACGCTTTGGGCATGGTCGGCCAAACGAGCTGACTTTCCGAAGTCAATTCGGCTTTCTGGACGATGCACCGTCTTCGATGCGGCCGAACTCGACGCCTGGGTTAAGTCTCAAAGCTAGGGTTGGAGGCGCAATTTTTGCGCCGGTTAGTGTTCCGAAATACCCGGGGATTTACTTTTTCAAAGTTGTTCCCCAGTATTTGCGTTTTTACACAGCCGGAGAAAAAATGTTACCTCGAACCATTCCGATCCTGTCTGCCAAACAGCTTGGTAACAGGTGGCAACGTCACCCCGAAACGATAGCCAACTATGTGCAGGCTGGAATACTGAAACCGGTATTCACAGCAGGAAAGCAAATGAGCTTTGCGCTGGCAGACATCCAAAAAATTGAAGCCGGAAATCTTGTCGAACAGCCTGGCCATGATTTGACCATTCCAGCACTGACCTACTCAGATCGTACCAACCCGGTGATTCTGACCCGGCGAGTAGGGCTTGCGTGTCAAGCGATTGATGCGGTGGCGGCTGTCCAGTCCATGGGTGGTGCTGGCGCCGGAATGCAAGCTAAGAACGACCTCAGGCGGGCTGCTGCTGCGCTCAGGTGTCAGGCGACTGGTGTAGAGGCCCCACGGCTACCAGCGCCAGCGTTTGGACCTTCTGAGTCGCGCGGGATCAAGGTGGAGGACTACGACTCGCCGCCGAAACTTTTTGAGATGGCATACGCGGCCGTGATGCACATGTTGATGTCTGCGGAAGCACGCGACACGATTGCCGATTTTGGCCCGCATGCCAGGCAGCGATTTTTATTACAACTTGACCGATTGGAGGAGCTCATCAGTTACACGTTTTCAGAGTAGAAAATTGCGGCGATGCCGCCTGAATCCAATTTAAAAAACCAATAAGGATTTTTCTCGTGACCACAATCCAGAAATACGAATACGCAGCCCTATTCAAGATAGCTTCGCTCATGGGACTTGAACCCAACGACGTAGACAAAGAATTACAGGACGTGCTTTTGGACCACTTCCATCAGGCCCACTCAAGATGCATGGAAGATGGACTGATTTTGTCCGGCTACGTTGAATTGCTGCAGCTTGGTGTGAAGTCGATTACCCAGGTAGATGCAATCGAAGTGATAGCTACATCACCCGAGCTTAAATTCATGCTGCAAGACCTGCAGCGCGCAGTTAAGCGCCTATTGCCGAAAGGAGCTCGAAAACACTACAAAGCAGGATAGTCAAGAAAAAGGCAACTGCAGGTTCGCGCCAGCAGCTGCCTTGCATGGAATTTTCAAAAAAGAACTAAAAGCGGCGTTCATCCGCTCCAAACATCATGATTTTAGCTGATACCTCAAGATTGTCTATACAAGGCAATGCATCTCTGAACTTCAACCCCCTTGGTCTTAGCGAGGAAGCGCGCAATCGCCTCCGAGCGCTCTCAGGCCACGAGCCCGAGTTGTCTTATCTTCCAACCGAACAGAAGACGCACTGGAGCTGCACCAACGACCTTGAGTCGTTGCGACATGTTGCACCGATGTTCATAACCATGACGTGGCGTGCGCCCGACCCAGAGCGAGAAGACAGGTGGTTGCACCTCTCTGACATGCTCTGGATTGACATCGATTCAAAAGGCGATATCGAAGGCGCTGTGGCGGGTCTTAAACAGGCCGTGCAGAACCTAGAACAGTTGGGTGTACCCATTGGGTGCTGTAGCCTCTTTGCGAGTGGGGGCAAGGGCTTTCACGTGGCCATTCCATTGGCGTTGATAGTTCCTTTGGGCATCAGCAAAATTGATTTGGCAACAGCCCGAACTTTTTCTCGCATGTGCAGGGAGTTTTTTCTATCGATGGCAGTGCACCACATGGATTTCACCATTTATGCCGGTGGCAAAGGGCACTTGATTCGGCAGGCTGGAGTCCAGCGCGCGAACGGACTGTACAAGGTGCCGTTAGCGTGGGATCAGTGGCAGTGTTTGGACAATGAGAGTTACCACAACATATGCAGTGCACCGCGAGCACCAATTCAGGCGGAGCCTGTCAATTCAAAACTCCATGCAATCGGTGCCGGCATCACGTGGCTGACTGTTTACAAGACGGTCAACAGACCCCCAAAGCAAATCAAGCGTTCGAGCGTGCATCTCGATTCATGTAGAAACCTGACAACGTCGGAGAGATCGCGCATTGTCACAGCGCTCAAGCGGTGCCTGCAATTGGACAGTTATGGCGATTGGCTATCAATTGGAATGGCCTTGAAGTCGACTGGAGCAGGGGACGCTTTCGATCTGTGGGACGCCTTCTCTAAAGCTCAGGGACACCGGCAATATCGCCGGGCTGAATGCGAATCTAAATGGGAGGGATTCGCTGGCGGCGTAACCATTGCGACCCTGTTCTACCTTGCCAAGAACGGGGGGAGGTCATGAACACTACATCTCGTGAAAAGCGCGAGGCCGATTTTGATGAAGCCTACCGGGAGACTCGCGCAGCGTCGACGCCAAAGGTGTACACATCTTTGTCCTGTGCTGACCTCATGGCTTTGCCACGACCTGAATGGAGGGTCCAAAACATTCTGACGGAACAGGGTTTGGCCTTTGTTTATGGCGCGAGCCGATCGGGAAAGACGTTTCTTGTTCTTGACCTTGCATTCGCCATCGCCCGAGGTGTACCTTGGTTTGGGTTTAAGACAATGAAATCCCACGTGTTCTATGCGCCGTTGGAAGCGGGCAAAGGCATCAGAAACCGGGTGGAGGCGTGGCTATTGAAAAACAAAATGGTAGACGTTCCGAATTTCCACGTTCAAGCTGAATTCCAACTCGCATTGGACGACGACCTCGACATTGAAGCGTTGGCGGCATGGGTTATCAAGGACGGCGAGCCTGGCTCGGTAGTCATCATTGACACATTCGCTAGAGCGACAGCCGGACTAGACGAAAACTCTACGGCGGCGATGGGCCCAGTAATTGCGGCAGCCGACCGACTCGCAAGCCGGGTTCGGGGGCTGGTGATACTTGTTCACCACACAGGGAAGGTTATAGGTAAAGGACCTAGGGGCAGTAGCGCACTGACCGGCGCTGCAGACTCCATGATCGAGGTAACCCACTCCGATTCTGGCGTTAGGCAATGGAAAGCCGATAAAGTCAAGGAAGGCCAAGACGGGATGACGTTCACCTTTAAGTTGGACCGGGTACCGCTATACGTTGACGATTTCGGCGGCGAGGTTTCATCTTGCGTCATCGTGCCTGACACAGAAGCAGACGAGGCTCGAAGAGAAGACAGGAGAGTTCAGGGCAAAAACCAAAAGGTTGTTCTTGACGCAATCTTTGTTGCGTTGGAATCGGCAACCATAGGGGTTGAAGGCGCTCCTCCAGATGTTCCCGCGCTTACATTCGAGCAGGCAACGCAGGCTGGCGTGCAGATGATGGATCGGGGTGAAACGAAGACTGATCGGCGGCCAGAGATGGTGCGCAAAGTGATAGGGGGTTTGGTTGCAAAGGGGCTATTGCTGCAGGGGGAAAATCACCATGTGGGTGGGCCCCGTCTAAGGAAAGTAGGAGAGCCTGTACCACTGCCCGCCAAGGTTGTAATTTGGAGGCCCCGACGGGCTGCAGGTAGGGGCTAATCCACATTTCCACAAATGTCCAAAAATGCCCTTTGTGGTTTGCGGAATATCCACACTTAGTGTCCACAAATCCCCCCCTTATAAGGGGGGTTATGGATTTGTGGATTCACCAAAAAATCAAGTTAAAAGCAGCTCGACATCCACAAAACAAATTCAACTCAATCCCCACCTGCAACTATTGGAACGACAAGGCCAATTAACATGACTGAAAATCCCCTTTCCCACCCTGCAACGGTAGACCTTACTGGCACGGCGAGCATTGCAGCGATGGCAGCCCGTGAGATTTTGGTGTGGGACCCGGACACCTATGCGGCTAACCTGGCGCTGCACATTCGGTCCGACCGAGTGCCTTTGGATGTCCAACGGGAACGCCTTGCACAGCTCTCGACGATCGGGGTATCTGCAGGCAAAGCGTCCGCACAGGAACTGGCGCGCCACGCCTTGCTGCTCGATGCCCTGTTTGCAAAATTCGCGCACGCGTCTGCTGAATTGCTCGACGCCAACTCTGTCAGGAATGCCGTAGCAAGCGAGCGTTACTTGGGGATGGCCGTAAAGGCTCAACGAGCAGCACTCGCAACCCTGAGCGCATTGAAGATCCTTCGGGATAGCGAGCAATCCCGCCCAGAAATTGCGGACGGACTGATCCGACCCAAATAGGCGGGCCCAGATCCGTTGGCGGACGACCAGACACCGGCGCAGTCAGGACTTCCACAAATTGCGGAAGACGACTCAGATTTGAGCCATCTTGGTGGTTGACCACAAACAGCGCCAGCACGATAACTGTACAAATAATCAGTAAGCTAGCACTTATGGGCTGGATGTCTCATGACCCCGCAAAGAACACAGCGCGCATAGCGAAAGTGCGCGAGGCCACACTGAAAAATAAGGCGTGGCTGAAAGCAGCCCGCGCACCTGTCAGCGTCAAGGGCGGGCGCGCCAAGGGTCGCAACCCCGTAAAGCATGGTGCAGGCACGGCCGCAGTGCGATACGCCATGGCCTATGTATCGGCGATACTGAAGTCCCTGAAAGGGTTTGATGCCACCCACCAGCGAACTCAGCAGCCCTGATTCAACCGATGTGTCATTGGTGCCAAAAGTTTCAAAAATATCTGCGCATTTTGAAAGCCCCTGACTTAGAGAATTGACGTTACCTTAACGAAAAAGTGTAGGCGTCAGCTACCAGGGTCCTTTAACTTCCTAGAGCTGGGCGGGGCACCGCTTCTGTCGATTTTCAATTGGCTGGGGGGCGACAAACAGCGCCAGCACGAAATTTTGAAAACGAGTACGTGGTGCCACTTCCTTCGTTTGCATCTTTCAGGGTGGTACTGCGGGCATGAGGGGTTAGATGCGGAGGGCGCAGATCACTTCAACGAGTCTGGCCAAGCGATAGAAATCGTTGGGTACTGATGGGACAAAGTCGGCGTCGGGGCTGTTATGTGGTTACGACGTTCATGCGAGGCTATCCCTGACAAGGTCGTTGATTTCGGCTTCGGTGATTTTGCGCTTTTCGATGGGTCTGACAGGCTTGGACGCAAACTTGAAGTCTCTGTCGGATGCAGGTCGGCGCTTAGGCTTCGCCATCGCCTCAGCCGCAGCTAGTTGGACTCCGATATTGGCAACCCAGCCTTCATTGCCGGGGATCGAGCGCATGAGTTCCTCAGCTTTGGCGATCGCACGGCGGGCAATCTTGAGTTGGGCTTTAGCGGCGACTTCGGGGTCTTTTCCCTTGGCCTTGGTGGTGGCTAGGACGCCTTTGCGCCGTACCAGCAAGGACAGACTGGACGGCGGTATCCCGTACTTGGCCGCAGTAGCGGCGATAGTAGCCCCGGCGAGGACTTCGTCGACGGCTGTGGCGGCGTTAGCCGTGACGGATGGGTTCGGTGTAAGTCCGGGAAGCCCCTTGGGGTGGATGGTCCCGTTTGCCTTGGCCTTCTTGTAGTCGGGGTGGTTAACCACATGCTTGCGCAGCGTGTTGAGGTGCACACCGGCCGCCTTCGCGGCTTGGCCCATAGATACCCCGGACAGCACCTCGGAAATGTATTTGGATAGGTCTTTGGTCATACTCGTTGAGCTTGATTTCGGGGAAATAGTACAGAGTCACATTCTCCAAGCTTGGATTATTTCAGCAAGCCTGGACGGGTGATCTGCTTTTTCCTGAGGATGGCTTGTACCAGGGTGGCGGCGGATAAGTCCTGGCAAACGCGTCGCGAAAGGTTAGACGCACTATGTCAAGGCTCGCTGATCGCCTCGCCTGTAATCCTGCGCCAGCACCACCACATCCGCCAACAGCGCGGGACTGCCCGCCGCCTTGCCCTGACACTGCGTGCGCAGTGCAAGCCGTCCGGCAGACCCGCTTTACTTCTCACGTTGCGCTGTACGGCCAGCCAGCGGCCAATGCGGAGTACCGCAATGGCCGGGAACCACAAAGCTGTCGCTTGGCGTTGGCACACACCGCGATCATGTCGGGCAGCATGCCCCTCAAACTGCGCTGCGCGCTGGCGGGCATGCTACCCAACACCATCGCTTTTCTATCACGTGGCTCTGTGCCTCTAGCCAGTTGGCAAGTCGGAGTACCGACATGCCAAAACAACGACAAAGCTGTCGCGTAGTGACCTGCACCACAGCGGCCATGCCCGGTACGCTGGCCAAAGAAATGCGCTGCGCGCAAAGTGCCAGCGTACCAGACATCACCGCTTTACCCGCCTCGAAACTCTGAGGGCCAGTCAGTGGGCAAGCCGGAGTACCGGCATGCCCAAGTTGCACCATGTCTCGACTCGCTGCGCATCGTGCTGGCACTTCACACGTGCCAAGCGGGCTTAGAAGCAACAGCGCGGGACAGCCCGTCACCTTGCCTACAGAATGGCACTGCGTGCCCCAGGCAAGGTGCCAGGCAGACCCGCTTAGCTCTGGCGCGGCTCTGTACTTCCAGTCAGTGGGCACGGCGGAGTACCGCCATGCCCAAAGGACCACGAAGCTGTCGCCCTCTGTCCTCCACCAGCGCGGTCATGCCAGCCATGCTGCCGTCGGTTTGGGCGGCGCTGTGCGCTGTGCGGCAGCACGGCCGACATCACCGCTTTATTTCGTTCGATGCTCTGTCGGCTCAGTCAGTGGGCACGGCGGAGTACCGCCATGCCCAGGCATCACCAGGCTGTCGCTAGGGATGCGTGGCTGTTGTAGTTCTCGCCCGCTGCGGCAAAATTACATAACGCCCCATTGCTTTCAGTGCCAGCCAGTCAGTCGCAAAGCTCCTTTGGTGGCTGGCACCGCTGCGCGCCCTTCGGGTGAAAGCAACAGGCGTTATGCAAAATTGCCTTCGCTGGAGCGATCGCGCAGCCGTCGGCGCTCCCCGGTCAGTTCCTGCCCTACGCGCCGCCGTCTGCGCGCCCTTGTGGCTGTCGTGGCACCTTGGCATCAGTCAGGCGCTACTCGCATGGTAATGGTCAGTGGCCTGCGGCCAGTTATGACGTGTCAGCCCCCGCCCGCCC
>JAIPCE010000186.1 GCA_021738345.1 Rhodoferax sp.
CGTGAAGCCAGTCGGCACGCAGGCGGTCTTCCTGGTAGCTGCCGCTGTAGCGGGCCAAAAACGCCTGAATGTCCGCCGGACTGGCCTCGTCTAGCCGGGCCGAAAGCGCCCAGTAGGCCGCCCATGGTTCAAGAACATGGTTTCGCAACTGTGGCAGCACGCTGTCGAGGCGCTTGCGGTCGCGCTGCTTGTAGGCCTGGGCCATGTCAAGCACAAGCTCGTCGGCGCGGGTGATGTCCCGAGGCTGGGCCCGGGCGTGTGATGACAGGGGTAATATGAGCATGCCCAACAGGGCGAATGATGTCAAAATGGCTGAAAACTGCATGTGGGGATTATGGACAATCTGGATCAACAAAAATCGGCGGCCAAGAAAGCACTTCGCAAGGAGTTGCTTGACAAACGCCTGAGCCTGACCGACCGCCTACAGCGCGCCGATAGCCTGTTGCAGGTCATGCGCATCTGGCTGGTTGGCAGGCCCGATGTCGTGATCGGCGCGTATTGGCCGATCAAGGGTGAGTTCGACCCCTTGCCGGCCCTGCACCGCTGGAAAGAAGACGGCGAACTGCTCGATCAGCCACAGCCCCGGCGCATCGGGCTGCCGGTGGTCAACAAGCAGCACAAGACCATGAGCTTCCATGCCTGGTACCCCGGCTGCCCGATGGAAGAAGACGCCTACGGCATACCCAAACCCAAAGATACCGAGCTGATTGTGCCGACCCTGCTGTTTGCACCGTGTGTCGGTTATGGACCCGGTGGTTACCGGTTGGGGTATGGTGGCGGCTTTTACGACCGTGTGTTGTCCACTCTGCAGCCGAAACCGTTCACCGTGGGACTGGGTTTTGGTGCCGGCTTTATCCCCGATTTTGAACCAGAGGCACACGACCTGCCACTGGATGCCATTCTCAACGACCATGGGGTGGTCTGGCCGGTTTAGTTCTGACCCATCAGCACGCGTACATCTTGCTCGTAACTGAGGAGCGACTCGCTCAATTTGGTCCGCTGTTGCAGGCTCATGCTGTTGTGCAACGTGGCGAAGTTGTCGCACGCCTGTTGGGTGATGCGCGCAATGTGCTGACGGTAGGAGGTGTCAGGGCTGTCGAACGTCCGACGCAGCAGGTCTGTCAAGGCGGCCTGGCGCTGGACGCTGGTGAAGGTCGCGTTGCGCAATTGCCCCAATCCCTGCACCACATCTTGTTGTCGGCGCCTACGTTCACGCAGTGAGATTTCAGGGGCAAAGTCCATGGCTGCTGCCTGCGCGCGCACCATGTCCAGCTGGGCCGGCTGCAGACGCCCATAAAACGATTCGGTCCGATCAATGGTGCGTTTGACACTGCGCTCCAGACGTTCCGCAGGTTTAACTGCGACAAAGTCACGCTGCCATTCGGTCGTGCGTTTTTCAAACTCCCGGTCCAGGTGATTGATCTGTGCAGCGGTCAGTGTGGGGACCTGGGCCGCCAAGGTATTTGCCATGCGCAAGGCGACGGCCTCGAAACGGCTACGCGCCTGGCTGGCCCAGCGGCAGGTTTGCTCAGTCGTGACAGGTTCCAAAGCCCTGGCCCGAACTTCTGCGAGCAACTGTGCCACCAGCGTCAACTCTTCCTTGCGATGCCAATCGTGCACCGCCTGCAGGTCGGACTTGACCCGCTCGCCCTGTTCGCTGTTGAGGTCCAGGTAGCCGTCCAGCCACCAATAGGTCAGGCTGGGTGCGCTTTGGTAGGCGATGCGCACGGTACCGCAGCCGCTCAATACAGCCAGCAGCAAGACTGTACCGATAATATGCAGTCGATAGGCTAGGTTTGACACCAGCACAGGCAAAGAAAAACGGTTCAAGAAGGGCATTGAAGATGACGGCAACACAATCGGAACAGGCAACACAGGTCGATCTGGCAGTCGACGTGGTGATTATGGCCGCTGGCAAGGGAACGCGCATGAAGAGTCGGCTACCCAAGGTATTGCACCGCATCGCTGGGCGCCCATTGCTGGACCATGTGCTCGATACCGCGCGCGCACTGCAGGCGCGCAAGGCGGTCGTGGTGACTGGCCACGGGGCCCCCGAGGTTGAGGCGAGTTGCATGCGCTATGCCCAACCGGGTGTACCACTGGTACTCGACTTTGTGCGCCAGGAGCCGCAGCTTGGGACCGGCCACGCGGTGCAACAGGCCGTGCCGGCGCTGGCAGACGACGGCATGGTACTGGTGCTGTCGGGCGACGTGCCTTTAACGCAGGCGGCCACCCTGTTTCATCTGATGACGGTCTGTGGCGGTCATAGCCTGGCCCTTTTGACCCTGGAAATGGCCGACCCCGCTGGCTATGGCCGCATCGTCCGCAGTGATGATTCCCCTGGTGGCATGGTGCAAGCGATCGTCGAGCACAAGGACGCGACCCCCGAGCAGCGCCAGATCTCGGAAATTTACAGCGGCATCATGGCGGTGCCCGCAGTGCATCTGAAACGCTGGCTGGCGCAACTGGACAATAACAATGCGCAAGCGGAGTACTACCTCACCGACGTGGTGAAGTTTGCAGTCGCTGATGGTGTGCCAGTGCTGGCACACAAGATCGACGATGCGGTGCAGGTCGCGGGCGTCAACAGCCCGGTGCAGCTCGCAGAACTGGAGCGTGCCTACCAGTTGCGCCAGGCGCACCGACTCATGGAGGAGGGCGTGCGGCTGGCTGACCCGGCGCGGCTGGACGTGCGTGGCGATTTGCTGTGCGCCTACGATGTCAGCATCGATGTGAACTGCGTCTTTTCAGGCAAGGTCAACCTGGGGGAGGGCGTGTCGATTGGTGCCAACTGTGTGATTGCCAATGCGGTGATCGAAGCTGGTGCGGTGGTTCATCCTTTTACCCATATCGATGGTGAAAACATCGGTGTTACGGTGGGCAAAGGGGCACTGGTGGGGCCCTTCGCGCGCTTGCGGCCGGGTGCCGTACTGGGCGAGGGCGTGCACATTGGTAATTTTGTCGAGGTCAAAAATTCAACCCTGGCTGCCGGCGCCAAGGCCAACCATCTGGCCTACCTCGGCGACGCCACCGTGGGCGAGCGGGTCAATTATGGGGCCGGCAGCATTACCGCCAACTACGATGGCGCCAACAAGCACCGCACGGTCATTGGTGCCGATGTGCATGTGGGGAGCAATTGTGTGCTGGTGGCCCCGTTGGCGCTGGGTGCAGGCGGAACCATTGGCGGCGGCTCGACCATTACCAAGGACACTCCGGAAGGTGCATTGAGCGTGGCGCGCGGCAAGCAGGTCAGCATTGCCAACTGGACGCGTCCCAAAAAGATGGCCAAAGTGTAGTGGTCTGTCGCGGTCGTCTGATACGCCATGGCTCAAGACATCGACAAAAAAATCGCTGAGCTCAAGGCCGAGTTGGCTTTGGTTCGGGACGAACTGCAAGGTTTTACCTACACGGTATCGCATGACCTTCGGGCTCCGTTGCGCCACATCATTGCCTACGCTTCGATGGTGCAAGAGGACGCGGGCGCCTCGTTGAGTGAGGAGGTGCAGGGGTTTCTGGCCACGATCACCGACTCGGCTCGCCATCTGGGCGTGTTACTCGACGGCTTGACTGCCCTGTCGCGGCTGGGTACGGTGGAGCTTGCTATCCAGCCTGTGGATTTGGGTCCATTGGTGCACGATGTGTGCGCTGATCTCAAGCGGCAAAATCCCCATCGTGCGCTGCAATGGTGCGTTGCAGAGGGATTTCCGGAGGTGCAGGCCGATGCAGCGCTGCTACGCCAGGCGCTGCACCATGTATTAGAGAACGCAGTCAAATTCACCCGCCCGCGTGCCTCTGCACAGATTGAAATCTTTACGGCTGTCGAGAATGTAGAGGATTGCTTGGCGCTGGTCGTTCGCGACAACGGCGTAGGCTACAACCCGGCCCACCAGGGGCGTCTGTTTCAGGTATTTGGTCGCTTGCACAGTGTGGCTGAGTTTGAGGGTATCGGGATGGGATTGGTACTGACTCGCAAAATTTTTCAGCGCATCGGTGGACTGGTAGATATCCATTGCGTGCCAGAGGGTGGCGCTTGCGTGCGTCTGCAACTGCGTAAGGTCCAGGCTGGCAGCCTGTTGCAGTCGGGCGTGTGAAATCGATTCCTGCGGAAGCGGGAATGGTGTCGATGCGATCCGAAGTGATTTTGGCACAAGTTTTGCTTTATATTGTATGTTGCCAAATTGCAACGCCAAGGCGCTTCTTCTCATCAGATGTGGTGGCGAATAAGTTAATCCTTATAAAATTTCAATCAGTGTTAACCCTTAATCGAAAGAAGTCTATGAAAAAAGTTCTCGCAGTGGCAGCCCTCCTTGGTTTGGCAGGTGCAGCCCAGGCTCAAGTGTCTGTCTATGGTCTGATTGACCTGAGCTATGGCAAAAACAATATTTTGTTTCCCAACGAAAAAGATAATTTCTACTCGGGCGGCGACAACGGCAGCAGTCAGGGTAACTCGACCACACGCGTTGGCTTGAAAGGCGCGACCGATGTGGGCTCGGGTGTCAAGGCCAACTTCAAATTGGAGACCGGTGGCATCACTCTGGATGGCAGCGTCCCCGGTGCCACGTTCTTTAACCGCCAGGCGTGGGCTGGTTTTTCGGGTAGCTTTGGTGAAGTGCGCCTCGGCAAGCAAGACTCGGTGGTATTCCAGACCATGATCGACTTTGACTTCAACGGTGCCGCCAATGCCGCCTCCGCACTGGGCAACACGGGCGTCGGGCCCTGGACCGGTCATTTGGGTCGCAACTCGGGTCTGCAGTACATCTCGCCCACCATGTCCGGTTTTACGGCGCAAGTGGGTTTCGTGCCTGAGCAATCTGACGTAGCAACTGGGGTAAAGACCGCCATTTCCAATACATCGGTGGGTATCAAGTACGTCGCTGGCCCCTTGGCGCTCGGATTTACCGCAGAGTCCAAGGTGGTGGACGCGGGGGATGCGTTTACAGCAGTCGCTGCTAGCTATGACTTTGGCGTTGCCAAGATCATGGCAAGCTATGCCGATGGTGGAACCGGTCAAAAAGGTACCAGCCTGGGAATCGTTGCACCGGTGGCAGGCTTCAATGTAGGCATGCACTACGCCAAGAACAACGACAGCAGCGTGACCGGGACCGAGTTTTTCATCAACAAAGAAATTCTCAAGGGCACCTATGCGTACTTTGACTATGGCAATGTGGACAAGCCCAACAGCCGCAATGCCTATGCCATCGGTGTGATCTACACATTCTGAAATGCCTTGGCGCAGATAACAGCCTGAGCGATTGATTACAAACCAACTGCGACCCGGTCGCAGTTGGTTTTTTTATTTGTGGGTTAACCCAAAGGCAATTCCGCGCCAAACTTGCTGCGCTTGACGCTAAAAAATGCCTTCACGTTGCGTACATTGGTGTCGCTGGTAAACAAACGCTGGGTTAGTGCCTGGTAGTCGGGCATGTGGGCAACGTGGATAACCAATACAAAGTCGGGACCGGGTGAGACGCGATAACACTGCTGGACGGCGGTCTCAGACGCCACCCGGAGTTCAAAACTCTCGAGTGCTGTCGCGTCCTGGCGATCAAGCGTGATTTCAACAATGGCCGTTAAACCGTAGCCAATCGTCGACTCCAGTTTTTGTGGATTGAGAATGGCGATGTGTCGTTCGATCAAACCCAAATCGCGCAGTCGTTTTATGCGGCGCAGGCAGGTCGCAGGCGACGTGTGCACCATTTCGGCAAGCGTCAGGTTGCTCACACTGGCATCGCGTTGAAGTTGACGCAGTAGCGCTAGGTCCATGCTGCTGATGTTCATAAATTCCAAAAATTGTTTAATTTCGAACAAATATTTCATAGTTGATATTTGTTGAAATAGTTGGTAAAAATTAGTTGAATTATGTTCGAATATTTCATTGTCATGCGACTAACATCCTGATATTCATTGATTCTTTTGGGGTGTTCCTATGTGTGGCATTGTGGGCGCTGTGTCTCAGCGCAATATTGTTCCAGTCCTGGTGCAGGGCTTGGAGCGGCTTGAGTACCGTGGCTATGACTCCTGCGGGGTTGCCGTCTATGTGCAATCTCCGCTCTCCGACCGAGTCGGTTTGCGGCGCGCGCGCAGTACCTCCCGTGTGGCTGAGCTGGCATTGCAGGTGCAGGGCGCGGGGGGTGAGCATACGGGTTTGGAGGGGCATTTGGGGATTGCCCACACCCGCTGGGCCACGCATGGGGTGCCTTCGGTCAGCAATGCGCATCCCCATTTCAGCCATGGCCCCGGATCGGATTCGCACCAGCGCCCCGGCCGGATAGCACTGGTACACAACGGCATCATCGAAAACCACGATGAACTGCGCGCCAGCCTTCGCGCCAAAAACTATGTCTTTGTCAGCCAGACCGATACAGAGGTGATTGCCCACCTGGTTGACAGTTTGTACGACGGCGATCTGTTTGATGCGGTGCAGGCGGCGGTCAATCAGTTGCAGGGCGCGTTTGCGATTGCCGTTTTTTGCAAGGACGAACCCAACCGGCTCGTCGGTGCCCGGGCGGGCTCACCGCTGATTTTGGGTGTGGGCAAAGATGGTCAGGAGCATTTCCTCGCCAGCGACGCAATGGCCCTGGCTGGCGTTACAGACCAGATCGTGTACCTTGAGGAGGGTGATCGCGTCGATGTGCAACTTGGCAAGTATTGGTTGAAGGACAAGGTTGGCAAGCCCGTAGCCCCTGAGCAGCGCCCCGTCAAAACGGTGCTGGCACATAGTGGAGCCGCCGAACTGGGTCCGTACCGGCATTACATGCAGAAAGAGATTTTTGAGCAGCCGCGCGCCATTGGCGACACGCTGGAGGGCATTGAGGGAATCGTGCCAGAACTGTTCGACCAGCAGATGAACCATGTGCCTGGTGCCAACGCTGCGCGGGTTTTTGACGCGATTGATTCGGTGCTGATTTTGGCGTGCGGCACCAGCTATTACAGCGGTTGCACCGCCAAGTACTGGTTAGAGAGTATTGCCAAGTTGCCTACCCAGGTCGAAGTGGCCAGCGAATACCGTTACCGCGACTCGGTGCCCAACCCCAACACGCTGGTGGTCACCATCACCCAGTCGGGCGAGACCGCTGACACGCTGGCAGCGCTACGCCACGCCATCAGTCTGGGCATGCGCCACACCCTCACCATCTGCAATGTGGCTACCAGCGCCATGGTGCGCGAGTGCAGTCTGGCGTACGTGACACGCGCCGGCGTGGAAATCGGAGTGGCCTCTACCAAGGCATTTACGACGCAATTGGCGGGCTTGTTCCTGCTGACCTTGGCGTTGGCGCAGGCCAAAGGCCGCCTCAGTGCCGCCGAGGAGCAACAACATCTGAAGGCGATGCGGCATTTGCCAGCGGCCTTGCAGGCAGTACTTGCACTGGAGCCGCAAATCATCAGCTGGTCCGAAGACTTCGCGAAAAGGGAAAATGCCCTGTTTCTGGGCCGCGGTTTGCATTACCCCATCGCGCTGGAAGGTGCCCTCAAACTCAAGGAGATCACCTATATCCACGCCGAAGCCTACCCTGCCGGGGAGCTTAAACATGGCCCCTTGGCCTTGGTGACCAGCGAAATGCCAGTGGTCACTGTTGCGCCCAACGATGCATTGCTGGAAAAATTAAAGAGCAATCTGCATGAAGTACGTGCGCGTGGCGGCGTGCTCTATGTCCTGGCGGACGCCGATACCCGCATCGAGAGCGGCGATGGCATGCATGTGATCCGCATGCCCGAACATTACGGGGCCTTGTCCCCGCTGCTGCATGTGGTGCCTCTGCAGTTGCTGGCATACCACACTGCGTGTGCGCGCGGAACCGACGTCGATAAACCCCGAAATCTTGCCAAAAGCGTGACGGTGGAATGAGTATGAATGAATTGCACCGATTTTGATCGTATAAATAAACAGTGTCAGCTGCAAAGAAAGGGTGTCAGCCAAAACCGGAAAAATTCCAGTCATATTCACCGAATGTACGAATCCTAGCGACACCGCCAGTACATTGACTTCCAACTGGCTGTATGCAAATGGAAGTTGCCTGAAGTCCCGCCTCGCGCGGGGGTTTATGCGCATGGCTCCTAACTGCGGCTTCCACGATGATTGACGATTTTGCTACACGCTCACAGGCGACCGCGAGTGAATCTACGTAACTGGTATTGGCTCACTGGCTTGTGGATGAAGTTCGTATGAGAACAGTTTGAGCGCCGCTTGTGCCACTTGATTAGTGTCATAGTAGGCATAGCGCCCACGCCGAGTGCACCAAGAACAGTGACCCATCTCGATAGTGCTGTTCCGGTTGTTCGTCGCACCACCTTGGTGCAAATGGCGACTGCGACTCGCTGCAGTACCTGAACTGTCGTCCGCTTGACGACTAGCCGTTCCCCGACGCGACTTACCAAGTCTCGTAACTCCTGTGGAGCGGTTTGCCGTAAAAGGCACTGGAGCATTTGGTCGCTGCCAATTGATGCAGAATGCTTAGAAACTGCAGAAATGTCGGAGACCATCTGGGCTTGAAACTTCCAAACAGCAACCAATTCGGGGATCAGCGTTAGCCAGCCAACTGCGAAAGCGAAGCCAAACCTATGCGGTTTGATTGATGGCGAGGTACTGGAGCAGGCCTTGAGCGATACAGCCGAGCTGAATGTAGACATGGTAGGCACGCAGCTTTCTGCTGATTGCGGCTCGGTACTCATCTGTGGCTCGATGCAAATACTGGTCTCCATAACCACGGCGTAGCGGCTTCATGCCAAGCATCCTGAAGTGGTTCGCATAAGCGCCGATGACATGAACAGCTTGGCGAAAGTCCAGCTCAATCTTGAAGCGGTATCCGTACAGATGAAGGATTTCTAGGGCCGACATCGAGGTATCGGTAAACAACAGAAAGATGGTTCCACGCACCGGATGGTGAACAATGCAGAAACGCACGATATGCCCAACGGGCCTCCACAGCAAATCGAGCACCCGAAAGCGGACCAAGTTTGTCAAGAAGGTGGATTTTCCTGAAGCGCGCAAGCAGCTCAAGAACTACCAGCGCATCAAGCTCTTGATGGAGAAGGGATCGACCTGGCAATGGAATTGTCAATACTGCGATTGGCCAAGAAACCGCAGGAATGACAGCGAGAACTTAGCACTGTTCAGTTTGGTAGACAAACGATTGAACTTGCGTGTCAAACTTCGAACTTTAGCCACACCAACTTAAAGCGACCGGATTTCGCAAAATTGAAGGTGAAAGTGGTACAGGCTTGAATCGGTACAATGCGCTCACGTCGAGGTGTCGCTGGCTGGGTGGTCAGTTGCGTGTCTCAAACCTTGACTTACCCGGCGGGAATCAGTTCTGATTTCCACCACCCGAAGGATAGATCATGGTCGTTATTCGACTCGCACGTGGCGGTGCTAAAGGCCGCCCGTTTTTCAACATTGTTGTCGCTGACAAGCGCACACGTCGTGATGGTCGCTTCATTGAGCGAATTGGGTTTTACAACCCGATTGCCAAATCCAATGAAGAGAGCATTCGAATTGCACAAGATCGGTTGACCTACTGGCAAGGTGTTGGTGCGCAGGCATCACCTACTGTGGAGCGGCTGATTCAGCAGGCTGCAAAGAAGATAGCCGTTTAACCGGTTAGAGCGCACAGATCAAATTGGTCTGTGCGTTCCCATTCTGAGCTCTTCTGATCTCGCGAATCTGCCGACTAATGCCGTGCTATCCTGAAGTCTGTGCGAGTTTTCCGGCATTTCAACAATCACTATCCACCTGGATCACACCACAATGCCATTAAGTTAAGCCGAAATGTGCTAAAATAGATAGCGTAAAACGTTTAATTTAAATGACTTTATTTTAAAAATCATCACCATGAAGCGCGAAATCAAAAATCCTGGCCAAGCCTCTGCTGCCAAAACTCGCCCATTTGCTGGGCTCTGAGGCTTTTCGCGACGCGCATCGCGTTGATTGCGCCGACTTCACACGCAAACGTTCGTTGACGCTACCCGTCTTGGTGGCTTTCTTGCTCCAGCTCACTGGCGGCACGGCTTTGCAGTTCGCACTTGATACTTTCTTTGGCAGTTTGCGTGGTGGTGTCGTTGCTCTGCGC
>JAIPCE010000187.1 GCA_021738345.1 Rhodoferax sp.
GCTGGATCAGCATTTCACGCACATCGGCCTCACCCAGCGCGGGATTGATGGCCTCCTGGGCGTGGACCAAAAATTTGACCTCAGCGGCGCGAAAGCTGGCGTTTTTGTCGTGCTCGCGCTCGATCATCTCGCGCAGCGCCAGCAACACGGCGGGCAGGTCGGTTTTGAACTGCGCCACGGCGGCGCGAAAGCCCGCAATTTCAGGGCGTTCGAAGCTGAAGAACAGTTTGAGAAGTTTGGATAGCGCCTGCGTGTCGGTCATGTCGCAGCGCAGCACCTCGGCGCGGTTCTGCCACAGCACCGCCACGGAGTCGTCACTGAAGATGATGTTGTCCTGCGGATAGCCTTTTTTGAATTTCTTGCTGACCTCGGCATCCAGGTCGTCGTTTGCGTCCTTGGCTTCCCAATAACCCAAAGGCATGCGCAGCTCGTGCAACAGCGCGCCGTCCACATTGATATTGGTCTTGGTGGCGGTCTTGAGCGGATATTCGGCCAGAAAGATCAGGTCGTGCTGCTTACCCCAGCTTTTGAGCAAATCTTTGAACGCCTCGCGCACAATGGTTTCCCGGCTGGAGCCGCTGACCTTTTTGATGATGTCAAGCTGTTTGAGGTAATCGTTGATAAAAATTTGACTCATGGTGACCCTGGATTGATTGCATTCATGCAGATTGCGGACAAATCATAGATGAGGCACCACATCGGTCAAATTGTGGGGCGAGATTCCAGAAAATTTAGGCAAGTGCTGATCCCCTAGGACTTACTACCCTTGTGCGCTCCTTTTCAGCGCAATTTGAGGTCGATTCCTGTTCCCAACAATTTCGAATGCAATGTTCGTGGTTCGCCAGCGCTTTCAGTCCGGGAGCGGCAAGGCAAGGCAGTGGGGTCGGATCCCCATTCAGGACAAGAACGGCCTCGGCGAAAATGGGGGCGAACGAAATGGGGCTCTGACCTCAATGCTTTGCCGTCGCATCCGGAGCGAAGGGGGACTGCGAGGAACGATGCGTGTAGGAAGCAAAAACCGGTCACCAGTAACGCACAGACTTTCTCGGCCTCCACCACCGCACTGCAATGGGGGTCAGAGCCCGATTTCGTTGTGACACCGCGCGCGCCGTTCAGACCATTGTCCTGAATCGGGATCCGACCCCCATTGCAGCGCTCCCGGCACTTGCGGCGATCCCCATTGCAGCGCTCTCGGTCCTGGCGACATTTCCGATTGCGGCGCTCGCCGTTTTTTCCCTGACTATGCCGAATGCAATGATCGTGGCGCACCGCTGCGTCCAGTTCGGGAGCGGCAAGGCAAGGCAGTGGGGTCAGATCCCCATTCTGGACAGAAATCACCTCGGCGACGGGGTTGGCGAACGAAATGGGGCTCTGACCTCAATGCTTTGCCGTCGCATCCGGAGCGAAGGGGGACTGCGAGGAACGATGCGTGTAGGAAGCAAAAACCGGTCACCCGTAGCGCACAGACTTTCTCGGCCCCCACCACCGCACTGCAATGGGGGTCAGAGCCCGATTTCGTTGAAGTACCTCGCACGCCGTAGTAGCGGCTGTCCTGAATCGGGATCCGACCCCCATTGCAGCGCTCTCGGCACGCGCGGCGACGCCATCCATTGCAGCGCTCTCGGCCCGTGCGGCGGCGATCCCCCTCGCAGCGCTACCAAGCCGCCAACATCACCAGCCAACTGGCCGCCTGGCCGCCTGACCGCCTTTCCACCCGACCGCCTACAGCCGTGCCGTTCAGCTCCCCTCCTTGTCAATCCCCAGTTTCCGCATTTTTTCCCACAAATTCTTGCGACTGATACCCAAAGTGTCGGCGCAAGCCTGGATTTGCCACTGACAGCCACCCAGAGCGCGAACAATAAAGTCCCGCTCGCACTCAAAGAGGTAATCACGCAAGCTGTTGGCGACGTCGGCGTGGGCGGCCAGGGCCGGTGCGGGTCGATCGAACAAAATGTCGTGGCTGATCAGGTGGCCGTCGCTCATGAGGCTGGCCCGTTCCAAGGCATTTTTCAGCTCGCGCACATTGCCAGGCCAGGGGTAGGCTTTGAGCGCGTGCTCGGCGGCGGCAGTCAGACCGAGTGGCGCTCGGCCACTGACAGTGGCGAGTTCGACCAGCAAGGAGTGGGCCAGCGCAAGAATGTCTTGCGGACGCTCACGCAGCGGCGGAATCCGTAGTTCCACCACATTGATTCGGTAATACAGGTCTTCCCGAAAACTGCCATTGGTTACCCGCTCCTGCAGCATCTGGTGGGTGGCACATACCAGACGCAGGTCGACTGGAATAGGCACCTCAGCGCCCACACGCACGATGCAGCGCTCTTGCAAGGCCCGCAACAGCTTGACTTGCATGCTCAGCGGCATGTCGCCAATTTCGTCCAAAAACAAGGTTCCACCGTGGGCCAGCTCAAAGACACCTTTTTTGGTCCGGGTGGCACCGGTAAAGGCCCCTTTTTCGTAGCCAAACAGCTCGGCCTCCAGCAGGCTCTCTGTCAGCGCGCCACAATTGACCGCTACAAAAGGTTTCTCTGCACCCGCCAAACGGTGCAGTGCCTGTGCCACCCGCTCTTTGCCCACGCCTGACTCGCCCGTGATCAGCACCGAGGCGGAACTCGATGCCAGCCGTTGCAACATCGCTTCAATCTGTCGCATCGCCGGTGAGAGGCCCAATGCCCCCGTCCCAACCACACTTTTGGGCGTGACGATGTCCTGGATTTTTTCTATCAGTGCATCGAGATCGAACGGTTTTGTGATGTAGTCGCGCGCGCCCTTTTTGAGCAGGCGCACGGCCATGTCGATTTCGCCGTGGCCGGTAATGAAGATAAAGGGTGGCAAGCTGAGGCGCTCGGATAACAAGGTGTCAAACAGCGTATCGCCCGTGGTGTCGGGTAATCGGATGTCGCTGATCACCAGCGCATAGTCGCCGCCGCGCAAGCCCGTCAACGCGGCCGCGCCGTCGCGGAACCAGTCATGTGCAAAGCCCTCCAGTCCCAGCCGGTCAGCCAGGGACTCACCCATTATTTCATCGTCTTCAATCAGACAAATCTTAGGCATCATGGATGGCATGTTCGGGTTTGGGGTTGACAGGGAAGTTGACCGTGAAGCGGGTGCAATCAGGTGTGGAATCGGCGGCAATGGTACCGCCCAACTGGACCACGATCTGGTAGCAAATCCACAAGCCCAAACCATTGCCGCTTTCCGAGAAACGTGTAAACGGTTCAAACAAGCGCCCCAGCTGCTCCGCTGACAGGGTTTGGCCAGTGTTTTCAACCACCAGCACCAGATGGGATGCGTTCGCAGTCGCCTGCAAAGCCACCGACCCACCCCTGCCTGCTGCGGCGATGGCATTGAGCAAGAGGTTAATCAGAACCTGACGCACCAGGGTCGAAGGCAGTGCCACTGTGTCACCGATAGCCACAGTCCACGCCAGCCGGGTCGCCTGCTTGTGCGCAGCGGGGGTGATGAGAATACGCACATCATCGAGGTCGGCAGCGCTCAAAGGGCGGCTTTTGACCTTGGCTTCGACCAGCAGTGCAGCCACCGTTTCGCGAATTTGTGACAGGCCGCGCTCCAGCAAGGACACGGTCTTTTGGGTCACCGGATCGGGGCTGCCATGCCGTTTGAGCGTGCTGATGGCGTTGAGCATTCCACCCAACGGGTTGTTGATTTCATGCGCAATGCTGGCCGTTAACCGACCCACAGCTGCCATACGTTCGCTCTTGACCATTTCCCGCTCAAACTCGGCTTTTTCGCGCAATTTGGACAGCACTTGCTGGTAGGCAATGAACAACTGACCCACCTCGTCCCGGTACGGGTACAACTGCGGGTCAAGCGATTCAAGCTCACCACTGCCGATGCGGCTGATGCGCTCAGTCACCAGGCGCATGGGTAGCATCATGCGTCGCCCCCAATAGGCGGTAATCGGTAACAACACCAGGAGCACCAACAGGCTGATCCAGACCGAGCGGCCCAAAATCAGGGAAAAACGTTGCCACAGCAGCGACTTGTCATAGGACACGATCAAAGTCCCCAGACGCACGCCGTCGCTGACAATCGGCAGCGCCACGTAAATATGCTCGGCGCCCAGCACGTCGCGCACCAACACACTGGAATTCGCGTCAGTGAGAAGTTCGCGGTCGAGTGCGGCAAAGTCTGGTCCCAAAGATGCCAGCGGACTCAGCAAGGCATGCTCCTGAGGATGCGACGACACGTACACGTTTCTGGCCTTGTCCAGCACGATCTGGCTTGCGATCAGTGGCGTGCCGGGGTTGGCTGTAAAGGGCAGCGACACCATCTCGAAGGCGGCCCAG
Source organism: Rhodoferax sp. (assembly GCA_021738345.1). GTDB lineage: Bacteria > Pseudomonadota > Gammaproteobacteria > Burkholderiales > Burkholderiaceae_C > Allorhodoferax. The sequence goes on from JAIPCE010000187.1 coordinate 4,308, forward strand.
ACTTCGTCATGCAGCATGACCGGGAACAGCGCATGCGCTGTGGTGCGGCCAACGTCCTCGGCATTTTGCAGCAGGTCGTGGTTCAGGTTGTCCCAGGCCTGCACCACGTACGAGGTCGACAGTGCCAGCGCAGTCGCAACAATCAGTCCGCCACCCCACAACGGAAGCTTGAAGCGCAGGCTCAGGTCAAACAGCCGCATCAGGGCTCGCCGAACAGCCGCATCATGTCGGCCACGCCGTCGTACAGCTTGGGCGAGCCAGTGATGAATCCGTCGAGCTTGAGCTGCGCCATGAGCGCGCGCCCCTGCGCATCGTTGTTCATGTTCATCAAGACCTTTTGCATGGCCGCAAAGTCGGTATCGTTAACACCACTGTTGGCCACAATCGGCGGAAATCCGTAGTCTTCAGAGCGCCAGGCGATCCGGGTCTTGGCGGTAATGTCGGGACGTACCTTGTTCAAAACGTCCCAGACATAGCTGTCAACCGCCCCACCCTGCACCAGGCCCGCCGCCACCGCATCGATGACCTTGCGGTGCGACCAGGTAAAAAAGGTGCGCTTAAAAAATGTGCCAGGGTCGGCACCACTGCGCTTGATCTCGAAACGTGGCACCAGATAACCGGTGTTGGAATGCGGGTCCGCAAACGCAAACACACTGCCCCGGAGGTCCAATACGCTACGGGTCGCCGTATCTCGCGCGGGCACAATCAAGTACGAGCGGTAGGTGGGCTTGCCCTCGTTGACCGCCACGCTCATCAATCGAACTTCCTTTTTCAGCATGACGTAGGGCGTGTCGCAAATCCAGGCAAACTCCACCTTGTGCTGCTGCAAGAGTTCCATGGTGTCGCGGTAACGGTCGCGCTGAACAAATTCGACCGGGCGCTTCAAGCGGGTCTCCAGGTACACCCGCCAATCGGCCAGCAGCGCATGCTGGTCGTGCAAAAAAGCGGGGGTCATGGCAAAACGAATCGGTCGCGCCAAGCCGTTGGCCTGCGCGCCTTGGCAGGCCAAGCCAAGCCAGACAAAAAAGGCGACGAATTTGAGATAGTTCAGCATGTAGCTTCCTCGTTACCAGGTGGTGACATTTCCCATGGCGAAGGTGTTTTGTGTTACCGAGCGGTAACGTGCCATTTTCGCGCACTTCGGCGCGGGTGATAAGGGAGGCGAAAACAGCGGGGTGCGACTAAAACTGATGTGCCGATGAAGAGCGGCAGCGACCCTGGCCCTGGTGGATGCGCTGCGCTTATCCACCCTACGAAGCTCTGGGTCCCAGTAGATATTTGCGATCCGCCGTCGGGTAGGGTGGATAAGCGCAGCGCATCCACGTTACCAGTTGGTAACCCCAGACGGCCTTGTACCGGGTGGCGCGGCGGTGGCGCAAAGCTTGCTATTGATCTGGTGATCGGGTTGAAGCGTGCCGTGAACGGATCGGTGCCGCGGCGCAGTGATCAAACACTATTTCAGGAGTAAGGCATGAAGCTGACAAGACGGATTTTCATCATGGCATCGGGCATTTCGGCCGGTTCGCTGATCACCGGATGTGCCGGCATGGCCAGCGCGCCCCTGCACAGCGCCCTGGTGCCTCGCAAGGCCAAACCCAGCAGTCCCGCTGTGGGTGATTGGGTCGCCAGCACCTGCCAGGGCTGCACCCAGTGGTGCGCCATCCAGATCTATGTGCAAGGCGGACGCGCAACCCGGGTACGCGGCAACCCACTGTCCAAATCAAACCACGGCTATGTCTGCCCGCGCGGTCACATGATTCCGCAGCAGATGTATGACCCAGACCGTATCAAAGTACCCATGAAGCGCACCAACCCGCAAAAGGGGCGAGGCATTGATCCCAAGTTTGTACCCATCAGCTGGGACGAGGCGCTCAACACGGTGGCCGACAAGATGATGGAGTTGCGCAAGGCGGGTGAAACGCACAAGCTGGTTTACTTGCGAGGGCGCTATTCGTCGACCTCGACAGACTTGCTGTACGGTACGCTGCCCAAGATCTTCGGCACCGGCAACTACTTCTCGCACAGCGCCATTTGCGCTGAAGCCGAGAAAATGGGACCAGGACTGACGCAGGGCTTCTTCGGTTACCGCGACTACGACCTGGAAAAGACCAATTGCCTGGTGGCATGGGGTTGCGACCCGTTGGCCTCCAACCGCATGGTGCCCAATGTGATGAACCGGTTCCCAGACATTGTGAAACGCGGCACCGTGATCGCAGTGGATCCTCGGCTCTCCAATATTGCCGCCAAAGCGCACGAATGGCTGCCCATCAGCCCTGGCACCGATGGCGCACTGGCCGGAGCGATTGCCCACGTGGTATTGACCGAGGGGCTGTGGAATCGGGAGTTTGTGGGCGATTTCAAGGACGGCAAGAACCTCTTTGTGGCCGGTCAGTCGGTGGATGAAGCAGCCTTTGCAGAAAAGGAAACGCATGGTCTGGTGAAATGGTGGAACCTGGAACTCAAAGACCAGACCGCCGCTTGGGGTGAAAAGGAAACCCTGATCCCTGCTGCGCAAATCGTGCGGGTTGCCCGCGCCATGGGCAAAGCTGCTCCCAAAGTCGTGGTCTGGATGGGCCCCGGTGCGTCCATGCATCCTCGCGGCACCTATAGTGCCATGGCAGTGCATGCGCTCAATGGATTGTTGGGCTCCATCGATGTGGAAGGCGGCGTGTGGCAAAGCCCCAGCGGCCCCACGCTAGGCAAATTCCCCAGTTCTGACAAGTACGTCGACGATGTCGCCAAGACCGGCAGCAAGGGCAAAAAGCTCGATGGGCGAGGCGCCAAGGACATGCCCGCCATGATGGGAGCCAAACCCGGCAGCGGTGTGGTGACCAATAACGTGGCCAACGGCATGCTCAAGGACCCTGGTGCCACCAAGGTGTTGCTTGCCTCGTGGGCCAACTTCAACTTCTCGTGTACCGGTGCCGACCGTTGGGACAAGGCCATGGCCAAGGTGCCATTCTTTGTGCACATGGTGCCCAACGCCTCGGAAATGACGATGTTTGCCGACATCGTGCTGCCGTCGACCTTCAATTCGGCCGAGGGCTGGTCCATCGTCACCAATATGGCCAACGGGCACGCCTATGCTTCCATCCAACAAGGCGCCGTCAGGCGGCTGTGGGATGTCAAGCAGGAAGAGACCGAGGTGATGTGGCTGCTGGCCGAAAAACTCAAGGCCAAGGGTTTTGCCAACCTCTTTGACTACTACTCCAAGGAATTCAAGGACCCCGAGACCGGCAAGTCCCCGACCACGGCGCTAGAGTTCAGCGAGATCGCCACCAAGATGACCAGCGCCCCGATCTGGATGGCCAAGGAACCCCTCAAGGGCGATGCCCCCATTGCCGGCTGGACCGACTTCAAGAAGAAGGGCATGTTCAGCGGTGCCAAGTACAGCCTCAAAAAGGGTTGGGGCGGCAAGTTTGCTACCGAGACCAAGAAGTTCGAGTTTTACAGCGAAACCCTCAAAAAGGGCCTGCTTGAACACGCCAAGAAGTACGAGACCAGTGTCGACGACATCCTGACGGTCAGCGGCTACATGGCACGCGGTGAGCAGGCCTTTGTACCACACTACGAGCCCGTCAAACGCCACGGTAGTCTGGCGGACTTCCCCTTGACGTTCATCGACTACAAATCGCGTCTGAACCGTGAAGGCCGCTCGCAAAATCTGCCTTGGTACCAAGAGTTCAAAAAAGTCGATCCGGGCGATGTGGGGTGGAACGATGTGGTCAAGATGAACCCTCTGGACGGTGCCAAGCTGGGCTTGAAGTCAGGCGATGTGGTCAAGATCACCTCCATGGCCGGCAGCATCAGTTGCCAGCTCAAGCTGTGGGAGGGTGTGCGCCCCGGTACGGTGGCCAAGTGCTACGGGCAAGGCCACTGGGCCTATGGTCGGGTGGCAGCCAAAGATTTTGCCAAGGCGATCCCGCTGGGTGGCAATAACAACGAGATTCTGGTCGACGACTACGACCGCCTCAGTGGTGCAACCGCCCGCAACGGTGGTTTTACCGGTGTCCGGATCCAAAAGGCTTGATCGTCCCAAGCAGTTACAGGAGTAAAAAATCATGACACGACTTGGAATGGTGATCGACCTCGCCAAATGCAATGGCTGTGGCGCCTGCGCCTTTGCCTGCAAAGCCGAAAACAACACCCGCGACCGCGCTGGCGGCCAGAGCTACAACTGGGCTGACTTTTTGATGCACACCGAGGGTACGTTCCCCAACACCCGGCATTCGGTGATTCCGGTGCTGTGCAACCATTGCAGCGAAGCTCCATGCATCACGAGTTGCCCCGGCAACCCCAAGAAGGCTGGTGAGGGCAATCCGTTCAAGGCACTCTACAAGACGCCCGAGGGCATTACGCTGCAGGACCCCGAGCTGTGCATTGGATGCGGCAAATGCCAGGAGGTCTGCCCCTATAGCCACCCAAATCTGGACGACGGCAGCCTGGAGGGCAAGACTTACAGTGTGATCAGCCTCAATCCGGCCGATGAGAACACCCAGCCACGCTGGGCCGACAAGAGCTCGGCCATTCCGGGTTGCACGGCGTCGGGCTTTGAGGTTGCCAGCCTGGCCGGCGCCACGCCGCCCATGCTCAACCAGTGGAAGGGTGGCGACTTGCAGCCGGTGCGCAAGGACGATGTGATAGAGAAGTGCACCTTCTGTTACCACCGGGTGCTCAACGGTCTGCAGCCCGCCTGTGTGGAGGTCTGCCCGGCCAAGGCCCGTATCTTTGGCGACCAGGACGATCCGAACGCCGAGATATCCCAGATTCTCAAAAAGGAGAGCTCCTTCCGTCTGCAAGAAGACAAGGGCACCAAGCCCAACGTTCATTACGTCGGAAAATACAGCCCGCGCGCTTAAACGCGTGTAGCGCCCACTGCCTGCGAGGCCGGTTTGTCCGGCCTTCGCTTTTTGAGACCCAGGAGTACCCATGTCTGATTACGATCCCGACCATGCGACCGCTACGGCGGACCTGTGCCGTTTTTTGTCGGCATGCTTCTATGAGCCCGCGCAGGAGTTTGCAGAAGAGAAGCTGTTTGACAACATCGTGGTTGCCGCCTCGCGGGTATCTCCGGACCTGGTTGATCTGGCAAACCAATTGCGGTCTGCATTTGTCGAACACGATATTCAGACCCTGCTGGTGGACTACACACGCCTGTTTGTTGGCCCCATGGAAGCGTTGGCCAAACCCTATGGCTCGTCTTGGCTACCCGCTTCAGCACCCACAGAAGACCTGGAGTTGCCTACGGTCCTGGAACTCTACAGCGAGGGCGGCTTCGAGATCGATGCCGATTTCATGGAGTTGCCTGACCATGTAGCGGTCGAACTGGAGTTTTTGTACCTCTTGCTATTCAAAAAGAACCAGGCCGCAGCGGCTATGAACCAGGACGCACTGGCCAGCATCAAGGAACTGCAGCAGCGCTTCCTGAGCCAACACCTTGGACTGTGGATTGGACCCTTTGGTGCGGCGGTCCAACAGGGCGCGCAAACCGCCTTTTACCCCCAGTTGGCAAAACTTACCGCGCTTTTCGTACAGGCCCAACGATTCCCGCCTTCGCGGGAATGACAACAGGTGACTAGCTTATGAAAATATTCGGGATTGCCGGGCACTCTGGCATGGGGAAAACAACGCTACTGGAACGTTTGATTCCGCATATCGCGGCGTGCGGTCAGGTGGTGTCCTTGATCAAACACAGCCAC
>JAIPCE010000188.1 GCA_021738345.1 Rhodoferax sp.
GCTCGCGAGCTCACGGTGAATGACGGCGAGCGATTCGGGTTGTGAGAGGGTTCGTTTGATTTGGTTTTGTTGGTGCATCCCGCAAGGGTAAACAATTTGTCACGGAAAGTCCAGTACTATTTACGGGTGCGTAGCAGGGGTAGACAGCGCCATGGCATCGCCATCGCCCAAAAACACCCGCTGAACCTGCTCTGAAAACTGTTTCCCGATCTTGCGGATCGACTCCAGCGTTTCCGGTTCATCGCGCACGCCAAACTTCTTTTGCGGCGCGGTGTACATCTCGCAGTAAGTGCACTTGTTCCACGAGCAGCCGTTGGTCACCGGCAGGATCAGGGAGTCGGCCTCGCTGGGTGGGCGAAAGACCGGATCGATGTAGCGTATGGGAATGGTGGTCATGGACAACAGTTTTCTATCAAATCACAACTCGACAGTTAAAACTTCGATTTGTAATCAAGTGGCTCACACCACGAATTGCTCATCTGCCAAAGCCCTTCACATCCCCCAGACGCTGATTTGCCGCCCACCCTGTTGGTGCGCCTCACGGTAAATTTTGTCATCCCACGCCACCGCAGGGTCACGGTCGAAGATGAGCAAGTGCGCCGTCTCGGCCCCGCACTGGTCGGCGTAGCGGGCGGTTTGCTCCAGGCCAGCGGCCAATGTGGCGGCTTTGCCTTTGTGCTGGATTTTGAGCTCCAGCACCACCTGCTGCATGGGCCCGGTAAAGCCTTGGGGGGTGAGCGGCCACTGCAACAGCAAGTCGGTGCGACCGCGTCCCAGGCCGTATTCGCGCGCGATGCGGCCACCGCCATTGACGATGCGCTGCAAGAAGGCTTGCAGCAGCAACTGCGGGCCGGCCTCGTGGTAGCTGTAGCGCTGCAGCCAGCTCTCGGAGTTTTCTCTGAAGAATTGCTGGAATGCAGCCAGTAGCTTGTCCATGTCAATACGGCCATCAGCCCTTACAAACCAGGGCTGTTCCGCCAAGCCTTGCAGGCTGTCTTGCAAGATGCTGGTGAGCTCGCGCGGTAGCACTTCGCGGTAAATGCGGTTGGCAATTTGCAACTGCCGATCACGCCGGGCAATCAAGCCGAGGTCTATACAGTATTGGCGGTCATCGTCTGGCACGTCAGGTGACAGCTCTTCGCTTTGCAACATCGGCTCTATCACCCTACGTACCCGGTCTTCCTTGAGTCGCTCAATCAACTGGTCCAGGTGCGTGTCACGGCGCAAAATCAGGGCTTCTTTGGCCTGGCGCATATGCTCTAGCGTGACCGGTTGGCTGCGCTCGCGCAACGTCGGGTCTCTAAAGCAGGCCTGGTACGCAAGCGCATTGACCAGCCAGGGCTGACCCTGGGTGTCGAGCCAGATTTCTTCCAGCGCTGCGGGCTCAAATATCTGGCCGGTGGCTGCGGTGTGTTGCTGCAACAAAGCAGTGACATCGGCTTGGGTGAAGTCGCCCAGCCGGATCGACTCGCTTTTGATGTTGAAGGCACTGCCGCCCGTGATGATTTCGCCGTCGCTGCGGTGGATGCGGTAATCGCGCACATCGCGTATGCCGCACAACACCATGCTGTGTGGAAAGGCCTCGGGGCGCTGTGCGTAGCCGGCTCGGATTTGGCGCAACAACGACAGCAGGGTGTCACCAATCAAGGCATCGACTTCGTCCAGAAAGATGATCAGCGGTTTGTCGCTGACCAGGCTCCAGCGCTGCAGCACACTGGTCAAGCTGTCTTTGCCCTGGGTGGTGGCCTGTTGTAACTCTTGCCAGGCCAGTTGGCTCCAACTGGGGTCTTTCCAATACACCTCCGCCGCACGTCCTAGTGCTGAGACCACGGTAGCAATGCCGCTGGCCACGTCGCTGCGCGCCGCCTGCGCTCCTTCAATATTTGCGTACAAAGCGCGGTACTTACCCTCCTCATTGAGGGTGTGCATCAGGTGCAGTAGCAAGCTGGTCTTGCCGGTCTGGCGCGGCGCGTGCAGAATGAAATACTTTTGACCATCAATCAGCCTGGACAACTCGGGCCAGTTGATGCGGTCGCTGGGTGTCAGGGTGTAGTGGATGTCGGGCTTGTTCGGCCCGGCGGTGTTGAATTGTTTTTCCATGGCGCGATGATAGGGTTTTTGGGCAGCGGTAACTATTAACACAGGCCAGCCATGTTGGTAGCTCGGTTAAAGGTCGCTTGGTAAAGCCAGAAGTTTGAGCCGCTGAAACCGTTCACATTCCCCAGACGCTGATTTGCCGCCCACCCTGTTGGTGCGCCTCGCGGTAAATTTTGGCATCCCACAGCACCGCAGGGTCACGATCGAAGATGAGCAAATGCGCCGTATCGGCCCCGCATTGGTCGGCATAGCGGGCGGTTTGTGCCAGGCCTACTGTCAGTGTGGCGGCTTTGCCTTTGTGCTGGATTTTGAGTTCCAGCACCACTTGCTGCAGGGGGCCGGTAAAGCCTTGCGGTGTGAGCGGCCACTGCAACAGCAAGTCGGTGCGGCCCCGGCCCAGGCCGTATTCGCGCGCAATGCGACCACCACCGTTGACGATGCGCTGCAAGAAGGCTTGCAGTAGCAGCTGCGGGCCAGCCTCGTGGTAGCTGTAACGCTGCAGCCAGCTCTCGGAGTTTTCTCTAAAGAACTGTTGGAAAGCGGCCAGTAGCTTGTCCATGTCAATACGCCTGTCCTCCGTGACGAACCAGGGCTGTTCCGCCAAGCCTTGCAGGCTGTCTTGCAAGATGCTGGTGAGCTCGCGCGGTAGCACTTCACGGTAAATGCGGTTGGCAATTTGCAACTGGCGATCACGCCGGGCGATCAGCCCGAGGTCGATGCAGTACTGGCGATCATCGTCCGGCACGTCGGGTGACAGCTCTTCACTTTGTAGCATCGGCTCAATGACCCGTCGCACCCGGTCTTCCTTGAGTCGCTCAATCAGCTGGTCCAGATGCGTGTCGCGCCGCAAAATCAGCGCTTCCTTGGCTTGGCGCATGTGCTCTACCGTCACTGTCTGGCTGCGCTCGCGCAGCGTCGAATCTCTAAAGCAGGCCTGATAGGCGAGCGCATTAACCAGCCAGGGCTGGCCCTGGGTGTCGAGCCAGATTTCTTGCAGCGCTGCGGGCTCGAATATCTGGCCCGTGGCTGTGGTGTGCTGCTGCAGCAAAGCGGTTACATCGGCTTGGGTGAAGTCGCCCAGCCGGATCGACTCGCTTTTGATGTTGAAGGCGCTGCCGCCGGTGATGATTTCACCATCGCTGCGGCGAATGCGGTAATCGCGCACATCGCGTATGCCGCATAGCACCATGCTGTGCGGAAAGGCCTCGGGGCGCTGGGCATAGCCGGCACGGATTTGGCGCAACAGCGAAATCAAGCTGTCACCCACCAAAGAATCAACTTCGTCCAGAAAGATGATCAGCGGTCTGGGCGATGTTTCGCTCCACACTTGCAGTATTCGACGCACCCAGTCACCATGGCCGGGCTGGCTCAGCATATCCTGGGCTACTTTGCGCGCCGCCTCATCACGCCAATACAAACCAGCGCAACTGGCCATCATTTGAACGATGCAGCGCATGGCTTCGGCCACATCATTGCGTGCCGCCTGCGCCGCTTCAATGTTGACGTACAGCGCGCGGTACTTTCCCTCGGCGTTGAGGGTGTGCATCAGGTGCAGTAGCAAGCTGGTCTTGCCGGTCTGGCGCGGCGCGTGCAGGATGAAAAACTTACGCGCATCGATCAGGCTGGACAGCTCGGGCCAGTTGATGCGGTCGCTGGGTGTCAGGGTGTAGTGGATATCAGGCTGGTTGGGCCCGGCGGTGTTGAATTGCTTTTCCATGCCCCGCATCCCCTAGCCAAACGGCCGAATACCAATCAGCAGGCCATGGCCCCAGAAAGCAAAACCGGCCCAGGCGACCACTCCCACCGCGACGCTCACTGCAGTGGCACCCACCGTGCCAGCCGGGTAGGACATGTTGGCGGCACGATCTCGCTTGCGCGCAGCAATAAAGTCAAGTACCGCCCAGGTCAGGAATGCGCAAAACAATACGAGGTGCGCTACGGTGCCGGTTGCAAGCAAGTGCGCCAGCGCCCAGGTTTTGACGCCCAATACCATGGGATGGTGCAAGCGTGCCCTGATACCGTTGCGTGGCACATAGGCGGCGACCAACAAAATAAAGGCGATCAGGGTCAACAGGGATGCAGCATGGCGCATTCCCAGGGGCGGTGTCCATAACAGCACCGGCGCCTCGCGCGCCAGACTAAAACCCCAAATGATCAAGCCAAAACCTGCCAGCGACAGCAGGGAGTAGACCGCCTTGTAGGCTGCCTCACCCATCTGGGCCAGACGCTGTGCGCGCCAGTCCTCGGCAAAGATTCGCACCGAATGCAGGCCCAAGAAAAGGACCAGTCCAAAAATCAGATACACCATGGTCATTACTTCCTAAATGATGAAGGTCAACAAAAAACCAAGGCTACCGGGCGAACCCGCCCCAAGGCCGCGACCATCACGCAGCAAGCACCCGATTCTTGCCGGCACGCTTTGCCAGGTACATGGCCTGGTCAGCGCGTTTGATGGCATCGGCGCCAGATTCATTGGCAGCCAACTGGGCGACACCGGCACTGAAGGTGATCAATATCTTCTGTGTTCCGGCCAGAAAAAATCGCTTGGTCAGCTCGCGCTGCAAGCGTGTCATGGCCTCAACTCCTTGCTCCAATGGGGTGTCGGGCAGCAAGATCACAAATTCTTCGCCACCGTACCTGGCCAGGGTGTCCTGTGGCCGCATGCATTCTCGCGCCACACTCGCCAGATGCGCAAGCGCGTCATCGCCGGTTGCATGTCCCTCGCTATCGTTGAGCTTCTTGAAGTTGTCGATGTCGAGCAAGGCCACGCTCAAAGGTACATCCTTGCGGTGTACGTTGGAGACTTCTTTGGCCAGTGCCTCATCCATTCCCTTGCGGTTGAGCGCGCCGGTTAATGGATCATGACGCGCCAGGGTGCTTACACGGTCGAGTTCCTTGTGCAATTTTGCCAATTCTTGCTCGGTCTCGATGGCACGCTCCTGCATTGCCTGCAACTGCTCACCCGCCAGTCTGCTCTGCTCAGCCATGGAACGGGTCGATCCCACCACTTCCTTGAGCACCGGTGCAATTTCGGCAATGGTTTTGGCCTGCTCGATCTGGCGCGCATTTTCTACCAGCCTTTCTTGGTACGACCCGGTGGACTGGGTAATTTCCGATAAACGCTCAATAAAGGTCGCAAGCATCTGGCGCATTTCATCGTGCGCCTCCATTGCCCGACCTTTGGCATCCTTTTGCTTGAAAATCACATCTTTAAGGCGCCGTTCAACGTCGTCGAGCCGACGCAAACTCAAGGGCGGCTGGGCTGCGGCCATCAGCGCATCCATTTGCCCTTTGAGCCACTGCTCTTCAAGACTCAACTCGCCAATGTTCTCAAACACCATATGCAACAATTTGAGCAAACTGGCCTTGATCTCGGCCTGATCTTCAGCGGCAAATGACAAGCGATGGCTATAGTTGACCAGCATCAACTTGGCTGTGGCGACATCGGTACCCGGTTGCTTCAATACCCGCAACAAGTCGCGTGTTTGCTCTTCAAAGCGGGCATCGTCCGATCCCATCGCCGGTTGGGCATATTCGATCATGCGTCCAATCTGCAGCAAAAAATCTGCCGTTATGGCAGCCGATGCTCCTTGCCCCTTATCCGTCGACATACTTGAAACCTGCAGGCCCGCACTGTCGCTTGACCCTGAGGGCGCGAACCCACCATAGGCCACCAACGCGGTCTTTACCCCCTCCCAGTTCATGCGGTCAATCGCATACTCCAGTAAACCGCGCTGTTTTTGTTGCCCCGGCGTCTTGGCTGGCAAGGCCTTCGCAATTTCACGCAAAGTGTCTGCCGGGAACGGCTGAATCTGCGGAATTCCGGCAATTTCGTTATAAATGGTCTGATAGTTCAACGGGGTGGGAACGAGCTTACGCGAGGTAATTTGCTTGAGCGTTTCCCGGGCAATTTCGAAAGGTTTCTTTTCACTCATGGTTTACTCAAAAAATCATCAACAGGGTCAAGCCTATGTCCCAGCAGGCGAAAAGTGCATTGCAGAACGGGCAAGCTTACACTGTAACTATTGACACTACCGTTTGGCCCTGACTCTTAAAAATGTTCTTGCCCGGGCCAATATGCGCTCCTGAACCTGATCTCTCCATTCAGATTTATACTGAAACGGTTGACAACTCCGCATTTATCTCCATGGCATACAAGAATTTGATGGTTCATCTGGACCAGGGTGAACGTACTGCAAAACGACTTGCGCTGGCAGTCTCAATGGCCCACGAACACAGTGCGCGTTTGGTCGGCGTTTTTGGACAACGGGGTCACGCACAGCGCGTGGGTCTTGTTTCGACCTGGCCTAGTGAGGCCTATGCTGCGGCACGCGACGCTTCAAAACGCACTTTTGAGGAAGCCACAGTTGGTTTGGCAAACGTTCACTGGATAGACATCAACCGGGGCAGCGACGCCGAGCTGCTGCAACATGTCACTGACCAGGCACGCTATTGTGATTTGATTCTCATGGGACAGCACGACGAACGTTCGAGCGCCCATGTACCAGACGATCTGGTCGCCGAGGTGATTTTGAACAGCGGTCGCCCGGCATTGGTCTTGCCCTACATCGGTGACTTTCCCACGATCGGCAAAAATCCCCTTATTGCCTGGTCCAACACCCGCGAAGCCGCCCGTGCCTTGAACGACTCCCTGCCACTGATCGCCCATTGCAGTGAGGTCATGGTGCTGTCATTGTGCGCGCATCTGGAAGATGGCAACAACTCTTGTGCAGAGGTGGCACGGCATGTGCAAACCCATGGCATCACGAGCAAAACCGAAGTCATCTTGGTCGAAGATTTTGGCATCATGGACCTATTGCTCAACCGCGTTTCAGACCGCGGTGCCGACCTTCTTGTCATGGGCGCGCATGCGCACCATGGTCTTCCATTTTTGACCCGGGGCAACGGAACCCGCTATATCCTCCAGCACATGACGGTACCTGTGCTCATGGCCAACTGACGCACCCACACGACCAAAAGCTTTCTCAGAGACGCCTCAGACCAGCATTGGCACGGTGCGCAGTGAGCAATGCATTGCCAACGCCGCTAGCGGCAATACATCCAATTCCAATCCAGGCCCAGTGGTCGGGTACATGGTCAAAGGCAACCCAGCCAAACAGGGTGGCAAAGGCAATCTGGGTGTAGAGGTAGGGCATCAAAACCGGCGCCCCAGCACGTTCATAAGCACGGATAAGCATCAGATGACCGAAAGTACCCAAAAAACCGAGCAACATAAACCAGGGCCAGTGCTGTAGTAAAGCAGAGGTATTCCAGCTCCAAATGGCCGCCGGTGTCATCAGAAGAGTACCGACCAGTCCGGTATAGAAATGTGTGGTGTACGGATTTTCTTCACCGCTCAGGCGACTGGTAAGTACCTGAAACCAACCATAGGTTATCACCAGCACCACCGGAAAAAGCAAAGCCCAGCCAAATACCTGCCCACCCGGCCTGACCACAAACAACACGCCCACCAGTCCCCCGGCAAGCAATGTCCAGCGCGCCGAGCTAACCAAGTCCTTTAGTACCCAGGCCGCTAGCGCCGTTGCCACCAAAGGCGACAACATCACCATGGCGGTAAATTCACCCACCGGCAAATACTGCAGCCCAAAGAACGAACAGGCGCTGGTAGTGAGCAACAAGGCACCCCGAAGCGCCTGAAAACGGGGATTGGAAGTGGTAAACAGCCTGCGACCCTGTACCGGAAATCGCAGCGCCAAGGTCACCACCGCCTGAAACAGATACCGAAACCACAACAGCATGAGCACCGGCGCAAGACGGGTTGCAAACTTGGTTGCCGTATCGAGTGCGGCAAAAGACAAAGTCGTCAACACGATCAGCCCGATACCGACCCCCTGCGGGCTGCGCCAAAAAGACATGTAAGGAGACCCGAAATGGTGCAAAAAATTTAACTACTTACCAAAAAATGAACAATATAAAAACAAAAATGCCGTGTCACCAGGGTGCGATTCAAAGTGGTGTGGCAATTCGGTTTTGCCCCCTCGCCCCAGCGGGGATAGGGAATAAGATTCCACATCACTTTGAGTCGCACCCGTGTCACCACGGCAAGAGAGAGTCCCTAGTGTAATCGCCTAAGCACTAGCGCTGCAGGCCGACGTACCACAACCCTGGGCCTGAACATTGGCTTCAAAGTGCGAAAATAGAATATTGTTCTCCAGATGAATATGGCTAATCAGATCTTCATTGAGTTGGGCAATACCTGAAAAAAGCGCTCTCCAGGTATTGCAGGCACCCTCTGGTGGAATGGTGTTGTTCGTCAATTCCATTAGCCGGTCCAAGGCAAGACCGTGGTTAATATGCTCGGAGCGCATCATCGCAATCGGTTGATTGACAAAGGGATTTGTCCCTGCCTTGAGCATGGGAAACAGAATTCCCTCTTCCTTTTGCATATGGGAGAGCAACTCTTGCTCGATCGATTCCAGCAAATCAGCGAGCCCCTTCGGTACCGCCGGGTGCTCCCTATGCACCGCCTCCACCCGACGCGCCATACGCACCAATTCGGGAAGTTGAACGCGATGCACTTCATGGTATCGGGACAAAATATGGTCAATAAGCACCGACGGATCACTCAAGGTCGGGGGCTGTGAAGGTCGTTGCAAGGCACTAAGCTCCATCAAAATGTCTCGAACATTGAGTCCCTTGTCCTGGGCAGCCTGTCTCAGACTCACCTGTCCACCGCAGCAAAAATCGAGTTTTAGCCGCCTAAACACTGCAGTCGCTCCCGGTAATTGAACAGCAATCTGTCCAATCGAAACCTCTTCATGCAAGTCCAAGGGGGCTGACTGGGTGGTTGCAAGACGTACATTCATGGTGTCATTCCTCAAAGGTTCATTTAAAATGAATGTATTCTAACCAATAAAGTTCATGTAATATGAATCTTTTCATCAAAATCGAAAAATTCGTTTGATCGAAAGGTAAAGAAAACATGCGCTTAACCCAATGGACCGACTACGCGCTGCGCATATTGATGTACTGCGCAGCCTGCCAGAACCGCGACCAACCCGTCACGATTACAGAAATTGCTGACATTCACGGCATTTCTCGCAGCCATCTCACCAAAATCGTTCAGAACCTAGGAGCCCATGGATTGCTTCAAACCAGCCGTGGTCGTGGTGGTGGCCTGCGCCTGCTGAAGCCAGCCAAAGACATACTGCTAGGGGAAGTGGTGCGCCTGACTGAAACGGACTTCACGATGGTGGAGTGTTTCAATATCCAGACCAACCAATGCAATTTAAGCCCCCACTGCAGACTAAAAGCCGTGCTCCACCGCGCAACCCACAGCTACCTCGACATACTGGACGAAGTGACTTTGGCCGACCTGGTACCAAGCTCCGAGCTCAGAATCGCCATGCCCGTGGCGCATGGGTTTGCGACCTGAACGGCATCTGGAGGGATGTGAACCAAGCATAAAGACCAAACTGCGTCAAGGCATAAGTCTGTGCATAGTTTCCGCGTAAAGGTGCACTTATCCACAGGACGCAACGAATCACGAAAGTTGTTCCTCTTCACAAGCGAAAAAAAACACCGTCACACACAGCCATCCAGTGAACTTAAGTGCTTGATATTAAACAACTAAATAGGCTTTTCCACACGACAAGCTCAAGCCTATCTACTACTATTAGCTTAAATATAAAGACATAGACAGGTAGTCAAAGGCAAACCAGCAGGGCAAATAAATGCGACACTGCTTGCGTATCCGAAAAGCGACCCTCTGCAAAATCGCACACCTGGACTGCTCCAGCTACGCTACGATCAAGTAAGATTTGCGCTTTCCGAAGCGGCGCCGGTCGTTGTCCCTTCATCCACAGATTTCCAGCCTGCCATTTGATCCATGTCCGTACCCTCTGCAGGCCAGTTCGCCAGCCATCGACTCCCA
>JAIPCE010000189.1 GCA_021738345.1 Rhodoferax sp.
AAGACTTATGGTCTGAGCTACCAGCATCACTTGCCTCCGAATGGCGGCCAACGGTCTTATCTCAGCTTTCGACTCGATGAAAAAGTGTTCAATGCCCCGGTGATCAACGGCGGGACCGCCGGGCAACTCGACCGAAGCAGCCGACCTGTCAGCCTGGGCTATACCGTGCGGGTGGAGGCAGACGGTGCGCAGTGGAGCTACAACACCGAGCTGGTTGCCAACCTGTCAGGTGGCTACGGCAACGATCTGACCGCCTACCAAAGCGAAGACCCGCGCATTGACAGCGCCCGCTGGCTGGCCGTGCGGGGTGCCGCGAGTTACCTTGGGGGTTTGGGAGGCGGCTGGATGTGGAGTGCGCGCGGGCAGTTCCAGCTTAGCAATAGCGCGTTGATTTCTGGCGAGCAGTTTGGTCTGGGTGGATCGAGCTCGGTGCGTGGCGTAGCGGACCGGGCCATTTCAGGCGACAGCGGGGTTTTTACCTCGCTGGAGTTGACGTCGCCTGAGTGGTTGCCGGGTTTGCGTGCCATCGGGTTTGTGGACATGGGATGGCTTGGCAGCCGAAACACCGATCTCAATCCCAACAAGGCAGCCAGCGACCGCCTGGGCAGCGCCGGCCTGGGCCTGCGCTACGGTGCCGGTGCGCTGGGCATGTCCCTGGAGTGGGGCCAGGTATTTGCCGGTGCTATGCTCCCACCCACGGCAACCGCCGAGACGCCACAAGCGGGTGACAGAAAGCTTCATATCAACTTGTCGGCGCGGTTTTAATCACTTTACGGACGTTTCAGTATGGCAGGATTGAAGACAGGTGCTCCGGCACCCGAAGGCATCACGGTGCACGGACAGTCGCGCGCGCTGGAGATCAGTTTTTCTGACGGTGCGCGTTTTCGCATTCCCTTTGAGCTGATGCGCGTGTATTCGCCATCGGCCGAGGTGCAGGGCCACGGTCCCGGGCAGGAGACACTGCAAACCGGCAAGCGCGACGTCAATCTGGAGGCGCTAGAGCCTGTGGGCAACTATGCGGTGCAGCCAAGGTTTTCGGACGGTCACGATACCGGCATTTTTTCCTGGGACTACCTGTATTTTTTGGGCTCCCAGCAAGAGCAATTGTGGCAAGATTACAACGCGCGTCTGCAATCTGCAGGCTTGGACCGCGACGCACCCATGGCCACCAAGGCGGGCGCGGCCTGCGGTAGCCACTGATCGGGAGTGCACTGATTTGCTATGACAACGACCCATTTTGGTTACCAGTCGGTAGATGAAGCCGACAAGGCAAAGCGCGTGCGCGGCGTGTTTGACTCGGTCGCGCCCAAATACGACCTGATGAACGATCTGATGTCGATGGGCCTGCACCGTGCCTGGAAGGCCTATACCGTCATGGTGGCCAACTTGCGCGAGGGCGACAAAGCGCTCGACATTGCCGGTGGCACTGGCGACCTCGCCAAGTCTTTTGCAGAAAAAGTTGGCACATCCGGGCAGGTGGTGCATACCGATATCAACGAAGCCATGTTGCGCACCGGGCGTAACCGCCTGATTGACACCGGCTGGGTGCTACCCACCGTGGTGTGCGATGCCGAGAAGCTGCCCTTTCCTGACAGCTATTTTGACTTGGTGAGCGTCGCTTTTGGTTTGCGCAACATGACGCACAAAGAGATCGCTCTGGCCGAAATGAACCGGGTGTTACGCCCTGGTGGCAAGTTGCTGGTACTGGAGTTTTCCAAGGTAGCACCCCCGCTGGAGAAAATGTACGACTGGTATTCATTCAAGGTATTGCCACGGCTGGGCAAGTGGGTCGCCAAAGACGACGCCAGTTACCAGTATCTGGCGGAGTCCATTCGCATGCATCCGAGCCAGCACGAGCTCAAGGCCATGATGCAACTGGCCGGTTTCGGACATGTGGACTACCATAACCTCAGTGCCGGTGTGGTCGCCTTGCATGTAGGAATCAAGTGCTGAGACAAAGTTGGTGCAATGCCTTACCATGGGTCCCTGAGAGGTATAGAGCAAACAATGGGACGGAATGGAAATGAAGTTTTTTGCGTGGATTATTTTGGCAGTGTTGTTGATGTCTGGACTCGACGCCCAGGCAGCGCGGCTTGGCGGCGGTCGTTCGGTGGGCAAGCAGTCGGGCAATGTGACCCAGCGCGAGGCGCCCGCCGGGTCGCCGTCCCAGAACGTGGGTAACACGGCGGCGGCCAAACCGGGGGCGGCGGCACCGCCGTCCGCACCGCAGCGGCCCTGGGGTGCCATGTTGGGTGGTCTGGCCGCCGGTTTGGGTTTGGCGTGGCTCGCCCATACGCTGGGTTTCGGCGAGGCTTTTGGTCAGGTTCTGATGTTTGCGTTGCTGGGTATGGCAGTGGTGGTCGC
This sequence comes from Rhodoferax sp., assembly GCA_021738345.1. Classification (GTDB taxonomy): domain Bacteria; phylum Pseudomonadota; class Gammaproteobacteria; order Burkholderiales; family Burkholderiaceae_C; genus Allorhodoferax. Next base: position 2,365 of record JAIPCE010000189.1, read on the forward strand.
AGTGGCGTGGTTCATGCGCCGCCGCGCCGGCGCACAGTTGGCGCAGTCGGGTCCCTTTGCTTTCCAGGGCGCGGGCACTGCTCAAATCACGCAACGCGCGGCCTATCGGCCCGAAAATGTCGGAAATGACGCCTCGGCACGTCCCTGGGAACGCAGTGGCAGCATGCCCTTCGATACTGCAGCAGCCCCTGCCGGTTCGGCGATCGGATCGGCGCTTTCCGGCGCTGCAGGCTGGGGTGTGCCTGAAGGCTTTGACAGTGCCGGCTTCCTGGCGGCTGCCAAGACCAATTTTGTGACGTTGCAGGCGGCTTGGGACCGTTCCGACATCCCGGCCCTGCGCGCCATGATGACCGACAGCATGCTCAAGGAAATTCAGTCGCAATTGAGTGAGCGCGAGAGCCACACCGGTGCAAAAGTCAACGTGACTGACGTGGTCATGGTGGAGGCACATTTGATCGGCATCGAAGAGTTGAAAGACGAGTACATGGCCAGTGTCGAGTTTTCAGGAATGATTCGCGAAGACCCTTCGGCCGGACCCAACCCGTTTCGCGAGGTCTGGAATATGACCAAAGCCAAAGACGGTGCCAGTGGCTGGCTAGTGGCAGGTGTGCAGGCACTGCAGTAATAGTGTTGCGTGTGTTGCACGGCTTGCGGCAGTAGCGTGCGTTTATCGGGATAATCGGGGACTATGGCAACACAGTCCCCTTTTTCATTGCTGGAGGGCATCCTCCAAAACTTTACGCCGCCCTGGAAGCCACCCGCCTGGGTGCTTGACGAGACGCACCGACGCACCGTGCTCTTGCTCAACCATGTGGTCATGCAAGAGCCGCAGGCCATGGAGCGACTGGTGCGGCAAAAAGGCCAGGTCATCCTTGCGCAGTGGCGCGATTTCACTTTCAAGCTGGTGATCACACCGGCAGGCTTGTTCGACCTCGCGACCACAGATGTACCTGCAGACCTGACACTCGAAGTGACCGAGGCCTCGCCGTTTGCAATTGCCCAGACCCTCATGAAGGGCGAAAAACCGGCTGTCAAGATTGCCGGAGACGTGCAGTTGGCGGCCGATGTGAACTGGTTGGCCGACCATTTGCGCTGGGACATCGAGGAAGACCTGGCTCGCTTCCTGGGTGACGTGCCGGCGCATGGGCTGGTGCAAGCCACGCAAACGATCTTGGCAGCGCTGCGGCAGTTTGTCGCGCGGCGTTCGGACGGTGGTGCCGGTGGAAACACTGCATGAACCGGCTGCAACGGGGTATCTTCATAGTTTGGGTGGTATTTCGCTACGGCCTTGACGAAATCGTACTGACCAGCTTTGACCACCCCTGGCTGCTGCGCCTGGCACGGGTGCTGTCGTTTGGTCGCAATCTGGATGCCCCGCGCGGCCAGCGCCTGCGCGAGGCACTGGAGCGTTTGGGCCCGATATTCGTCAAGTTTGGCCAGGTTTTATCCACCCGTCGCGACCTCATGCCGGTTGACATTGCCGACGAACTTGCGCGTTTGCAAGACCGGGTGCCGCCTTTTCCGTCCACGGTCGCAGTGGCCACCATCGAGCGTGCCTTGCGCAAGCCCCTGGCTGACATTTTCCTGTCGTTTGAGCATGAGCCTGTTGCGAGTGCGTCGATTGCGCAGGTGCACTTTGCCGTGGTGCGCGACCGCAACGGCGCTGAGCGCGAGGTTGCGGTCAAGGTGTTGCGTCCCGGCATGTCAGAGGCCATCGAAAAAGACCTGGCCCTGATGCGCATGATGGCAGGCTGGGTCGACGCACTGTCAACTGAAGGCAAGCGCCTCAAACCCCGTGAAGTGGTCGCCGAATTCGACAAATACCTGCACGATGAACTCGATCTGGTGCGCGAGGCCGCCAGCGGAGCCCAGTTGCGCCGCAATATGGAGGATCTCAATCTCCTGCTGGTGCCCGAGATGCTGTGGGACTTCTGCAGTACCGAGGTGCTGGTCATGGAGCGCATGCATGGCGTGCCGATCAGCCAGATCGAGCGCCTCAGGGCTGCCGGAATTGATATGCGCAAGCTGGCACGCGACGGGGTGTCCATCTTTTTTACCCAGGTGTTTCGGGATGGCTTTTTCCACGCAGATATGCACCCGGGCAATATCCAGGTCAGCATTGCGCCAGACACCCTGGGTCGCTATATTTCGCTGGATTTTGGAATTGTCGGTACCCTGACGGCGTCCGACAAAGAGTATCTGGCACAAAATTTTGCGGCGTTTTTTCGACGCGACTACAAACGGGTGGCCGAGCTACACATCGAGTCGGGTTGGGTACCGCCAAGCACTCGGGTGGACGAGTTGGAGGCCGCCATTCGCACGGTGTGTGAACCCTATTTTGACCGGCCGCTCAAGGAAATATCGTTGGGCCTGCTGCTGATGCGCCTGTTCCAGACCTCCCGGCGCTTTCAGGTCGAGATTCAGCCGCAACTGGTGTTGCTGCAAAAAACCCTGTTGAACATCGAGGGTTTGGGGCGTCAGCTTGACCCCGATCTCGACCTGTGGTCTACCGCCAAGCCGTTTTTGGAAAAATGGATGCTGGGCGAGGTAGGTCCGCAGAAGCTGCTTGAGCAGCTCAAGACCCATGCACCACACTATGCCAAGCTGATCCCGGAGCTGCCGATGCTGCTGCAGACCTACCTGAAGTCAAGCGCCCCTGATACCAGCGCAGCCTGGAAGGAGCTGCTTGTCGAACAGCGCCGCACCAACCGACTGCTGCAAGCCCTGGTATTTGCGCTGGTGGGTTTTGCCCTTGGCTTGGTGGTTATGCAAGTCGTTATCCGCGTGCGCTTGTTTTGAATCTCCAAACCCGGGTGAGATTCCAACCGATGTGGCAATTAGGTTTTGCCCCCTCGCCCCAGCGGGGAGAGGGCTGGGGTGAGGGGCTGCCACAGGTTCCGGATTTCGCTCAATAATGCAAAACATCCTCCCCTCACCCTAACCCTCTCCCCGCTCGGGCGAGGGAATAAGAGACCACATCACTTTATATCGCACCCCCCAAACCCTGTCGGGTTGACCCGGTCTTTGGGCGCGGCCCTATAATCGAGGGCTTTGCAACTTGAAGCCAGAGCCCCTACGCCATGCCAATTTACGCCTACAAATGCGAGTCCTGTGGATTTGCCAAGGACGTGTTGCAGAAAATGTCTGACGCACCGCTTGACACCTGCCCGAGCTGTACCAAGCAATCTTTCAAAAAACAAGTTACCGCTGCGGGCTTTCAGCTCAAGGGCGACGGCTGGTACGTGACCGACTTCAAGGGTGGCAACAAGGCGCCCTCGGCACCGGCAGAGACTGCAGACAAGCCGGCAGGCGATGCTGCTAGCGCACCGGCAACTCCGGCAGCCGAAACTGCCGCACCCAAGACTGCAGCGGCACCTGCGGTAGCGGCACCTGCACCGGCACCGGCCGCACCTGCGTCTGGTAGCTAGAACTGGTCGAGTCGGACCATTTGACCATGCCGTTTAAAAAATACATGCTTGCCGGCCTGATGGTTTGGCTGCCCCTGGCCATTACGCTGTGGGTGTTACTGTGGCTGGTGGGCATGCTCGATGCGGTCTTTGCCAGTGTGCTGGCGGCTGTGGCCACCGTCGCACCGGCCAATGTGGCACCGCTGTTTGAGCGCATGCAGCACATCAGGGGTCTGGGGGTGGTGCTGATGGTGGTGGCCATGTTGCTCACCGGTGCGTTGGTGGCCAATGTGGCGGGGCGCTGGTGGGTCAAGCAATGGGACATCCTGTTCACCAATATTCCCATCGTCAAATCGATCTACGTCAGTGTCAAAAAAGTCTCTGACACCCTTTTTTCCAGCAATGGCAATGCGTTTCGCACCGCCTTGCTGGTGCAATACCCGCGTGCGGGCAGCTGGACCATTGCGTTTCAGACCGGTGTGCCAGGTGGAGAGGTGCAGTCGCACCTGGGGGCTGATTTTGTCAGCGTGTACGTGCCCACGACGCCCAACCCGACTAGCGGATTTTTCCTGATGTTGCCGCGTGCCGACGTGATTGAACTCGAGATGAGCGTCGACGAAGCCCTGACCTACGTGATTTCCATGGGGTCGGTCTCGCCCAATGCAAAGCCGCTCCCGGCAACTGAAAAATAGACCTGATTTTGTTAAACCCGCCGCCTTCGAGGGCGGTGCCTTGAAAGCAAGCTATGGCCATGCGTTCCCATTATTGCGGTCTGGTGACCGAGGCCCAACTGGGTCAAACCGTTTCCCTGTGCGGCTGGGTCAACCGCCGCCGTGACCACGGCGGTGTGATATTCATTGACCTGCGAGACCGCGAAGGCTTTGTGCAAGTGGTCTGTGACCCGGACCGTGCCGACATGTTTGCGGTGGCGGAAGACGTGCGCAATGAGTTTTGTGTACAGGTCAAGGGGCTGGTACGTGCGCGCCCCGAGGGCACCACCAATGACAACCTCAAGAGTGGCAAGATCGAGGTGCTGTGCCACGAATTGAATGTGCTCAACCCCTCGGTTACACCGCCGTTCCAGCTTGACGATGACAACCTGTCGGAGACCACCCGGTTGACGCACCGCGTGCTGGACCTGCGGCGGCCGTATATGCAAAACAACCTCATGCTGCGCTATCGCGTCGCCATGGAAGTGCGCAAGTTTCTCGACGCCCAAGGGTTTGTCGACATTGAAACCCCCATGCTGACCAAGAGCACGCCCGAGGGCGCGCGGGATTATCTGGTGCCAAGCCGGGTCCATGATGGGCATTTCTTTGCATTGCCGCAGTCGCCGCAATTGTTCAAGCAGTTGCTCATGGTGGCAGGCTTTGACCGCTACTACCAGATCACCAAGTGCTTTCGCGACGAAGACCTGCGCGCCGATCGCCAGCCCGAGTTCACGCAGATCGATATCGAAACCTCGTTCCTTGGCGAGGAAGAAATCCGCGAGATTTTCCAGGGCATGATCAAGACCGTGTTTCAGAACACCATACAGGTCGACCTGGGTGAGTTCCCGGTCATGAGCTACCAGGAAGCGATGCACCGCTACGGTTCCGACAAGCCCGACTTGCGTGTAAACCTTGAATTCACCGAAGTTACGGATGTCATGGTCGATGTGGATTTCAAGGTGTTTTCAGGTGCGGCCAACATGAAAAATGGCCGCGTGGTGGCGCTGCGGGTGCCGGGTGCCGCGCGCGAAAGCGGTGGCATGCCGCGTAGCGAAATCGACGCCTACACCGATTTTGTCAAAATTTATGGTGCCAAGGGGCTGGCCTACATCAAGGTCAACGAATTGGCCAAAGGGCGCGATGGCCTGCAAAGCCCGATTGTCAAAAACATCCACGACGAGGCCCTCAAAGCAGTGCTGTCGCGCACTGGCGCCCAAGATGGGGATCTGCTGTTCTTTGGTGCCGACAAGGCCAAGATCGTCAATGACGCCATGGGCGCCTTGCGCATCAAGATCGGTCACAGCGAGTTTGGCAAGAAAAACGGACTGTTCGAGAAAGCCTGGCGTCCATTGTGGGTGGTCGATTTCCCGATGTTCGAGTACGACGAGGAAGCCCAGCGTTACACCGCAACCCACCACCCCTTTACCGCGCCCAAGGACGGCCACGAGGACTGGATGGTCACCGCCCCTGAAAAATGCATCTCCAAGGGCTACGACATGGTGCTCAATGGCTGGGAAATGGGCGGCGGGTCGGTGCGTATTCACCGTGCAGAGGTACAGCAAAAGGTGTTTGACGCGCTCAAGATCACGCCCGAGGAAGCCCAGGTCAAGTTTGGCTTCCTGCTCGACGCGCTGCAATATGGCGCACCGCCACACGGTGGCTTAGCCTTTGGGCTGGACCGGATCGTGACCCTCATGACCGGTGCCGAGTCGATTCGCGATGTCATCGCTTTTCCCAAGACCCAGCGCGCCCAGTGCTTGCTGACCCAGGCGCCAAGCCTGGTCGACGAGAAGCAGTTGCGTGAGTTGCACATCCGTTTGCGGAATGTCGACCTGGCAAAGACCGTCTGAGCGCCCGCTGGTGCACAATCAAAGGGCGCACTTCAGCGCCCTTTTTTATGACAAAGAACTTCAAGATTCCGGAGTCGGTATTGGTCGTAATTTATACGCCGACCTGGGACGTGCTGCTGATTCGGCGCGCCGACGGTATGGGCGGAGCGCAGGATTTTTGGCAGTCTGTCACCGGTAGCAAAGACTTTGCCGACGAGCCGCTGATCGACACTGCCGTGCGAGAAGTGTGGGAAGAAACCGGCATTGACTGTGCATCGGGTGCGGCGTATGGTGATCGCCTGCAGGACTGGCATCTGGAGAATGTGTACAGTATTTATCCGCGCTGGTTGCACCGGTATGCGCCCGGTGTGACCCACAATCGCGAACATCTGTTTGGCCTGCAGGTCGACCCCGGTTGCACGGTGCGACTCAACCCGCGCGAGCACACCCACTACCAGTGGCTGCCATACCGCCAGGCAGCAGAGCGCTGCTTTTCACCCTCCAATGCCGAGGCGATTTTGCTGTTGGACCGCTTCGCGCAGCCCTCACCACGCCTTGGCGCCTCCCACGGTCACTCTGAACCATGAAATCCTGTCGTCATTCCCACGCAGGCTGCAATCCTGGGGGCTTAGGTCCGTTGTGGATTTCCGCTTGCGCGGCAGCGAAGGGGAGTGTGACGCCAAATTTGGTAGGCCAGGCATGACCACGGTGCGGGTCGTTACCTACAACATTCACAAGGGCGTGCAAGGCATCGGACCACGGCGGCGCCTGGAAATTCACAACCTGGGTCACGCGGTCGAGCAGTTTGACGCCGATATTGTCTGCCTGCAGGAAGTGCGCAAACTGCACCGGCGCGAGGAACAGTACTTTACCCAATGGCCCGTACTGCCGCAGGCAGATTTTCTGGCGCCGGAGGGCTACGCGGCGGTGTACCGCACCAATGCGGTGACGCGCCATGGGGAGCATGGTAACGCCATGTTGACGCGCTGGCCTGTGCTCTCGCACCAGCATGAGGACATGTCTGACCATCGGTTCGAGCAGCGCGGTCTGTTGCATGCCGAAGTGCAGGTGCATGGGGTATCTGTTCATGTGCTGGTCGTGCACCTGGGTTTGATTCGTGCCAGCAGGGTGCGGCAATTGGCGCAGTTGCTGCGCTTTTTGGTGCGCGAACTGCCATTTGATGCCCCTGTAGTGGTCGCCGGAGACTTCAACGATTCGAGCAACTTTGTGCGCCGGGCCTTGGCGGCCAGTGGTCTGCAGTCGGTCATGGGGCCCGCAGTGCCGACTTTTCCATCGCGCCTGCCCCTAGTGCAACTAGACCATGTGCTTGCGCGCGGCATGACTCCCTTGTCCTTGTCAGCCCCGCGCGGAGGCATTTGGGGACGAATGTCAGACCATTTGCCCCTGATTGCAGAATTTGAACTGCCACTGGTGGCAAATTGACGGTCCTGCTCAACTCCGCCGGGCACGACGTTGAGCTGCTCGAATGCGGGGCCACATTTTTTCCAGCCTTGCTGGAGGCCATCGCGCAGAGCCACTCGGAGGTACGTCTGGAAACCTACATCTTCGAGTTTGACCGCTCGGGTGAGCGGGTGGCGGCGGCGCTGGTCGCTGCGGCAGACCGCGGTGTCAAGGTCTATCTGGTCATGGACGGTATCGGCTCGC
>JAIPCE010000190.1 GCA_021738345.1 Rhodoferax sp.
TTCGCATCAAAATCAACCGAGCCAACAAACCATGGATCACTGATTCCCAAAGCAAGCGCAAATAGCTCTTTAGACATAAAAAACCTCTACTTCAACAACAAATTGGCGAATTTCTACCCACTAGGATTTTAGAAGAGCCGCATTTGCCCAAACTGATGAAGAGGTTCTGTTTACGATTGGAGTCACCAAATCGTTGATCCACACGATGGTAGTGGCGTTGTACTTGGTCTGCGGTTCCAGCTATCGTGGAATCATGTTTTTTCTGGAGAGCGTGTTTGGTCATTCCATCTCACTGGGCTCAGTTTTCAACATCCTTGATGTTGCTGCGGACAAGGCTCAGTCTATCAATGACTCCTATGCGTTGGGTGTAATTCGCTCGAGTGCGGCAGATGAACTGTTCCACCGCAATCAACCAATTCTCAGTGTCGTTGACATTGAGTCGCGCTTTTGTGCCTTACTGGCCAAAGCGGATGATCGTGACCATGAAAGCTGGGCGATTCATCTGCTGTATCTGCAAGAGCGTGGCTACGAGCCGGACACCACTATCATTGATGGCGGCAAAGGTCTGATCAAAGGCCATGAGATCGCATTGCCAAAGACGACCTTGCGACTTGATCATTTTCATTTCATTCGAGACTTGAAGGACTGTGGACGCTTTCTGAGGAACAAGGTGGCATCCCGGGGGACGCAGGCGCTAAAACTCGCGAATCGTGCGCATAAGGCGCGCGACGAGCAAAAGAAAGAAGCATGCGCCCAAGCCCTATCAGCAGCCTTGACCGAGTTTGGGGAACTGGAGGAGTTGTGTGCAACGTTTGGGCTTCTCGCAGGCTGGTTACAACACGATGTTCTTCAGTTGGCTGGCTATAAGCCCGATGAACGAGCCGAGCTGTATGACTTTGTCGTTCGGGAGATGAGCGTCATCGCAGTTGGGCATCCACATCGCATCGATGCAATAGTCACCTCACTTCATCATCGACGCAATGGGCTGCTCGATGTCGCAAACGCTCTGAATGAGCAGTTCGGGCGACTGGCAGAACACCACGAGGTTTCGCTTAAACACCATCTGGCATGTGTGCTACACCGCGAGGTATGGCATTGATAGCTGCAACTACGGCGAGGAGTCATCCGCGCTGGAGGAGTTGATCGGCGAGAAATACGACGAGATAGAAGATGCGGTGCTCTTGATATTGGAGACCACGCACCGTTGTAGTTCGATGGTGGAAAACCTTAACAGTCGGGTTCGTCCTTATCTGGATGAACGCCAATCGGTGAGCCAGAAAACACTCGGACTCCTTCAGTTCTATCTGAACCACAAGCCATTCATGCGCAGCAAGCACAAACGCCTGGTCAACAAAACTGCGGCGCAGGCCATGACCGGAAAATCACATCAGCCATGGCTGGAAATGCTTGGCTTGGCTGGTGTCAAAAGGCAAGACGCCTAGCTCTTTCCGGATTCTTAAAAGAAAGCTTTCCTAGCCCAGATATCGCAAGATATTTGGGGTGGCGTCGGCACGTCCAGTGTTCAGTAAAACGCGCGGTTTTTGAACCATGCCCATTTTTGACCGTCGGCTCCCGAGAAAGTTGGCTGACTCCAGTAGACCCATACCGGCCATTCACCAAAATTTTCAAACGACCATCGGAAAGTCGAAAGCAGCCCTTCGGTTTCGCCGGAAGCAGACTTTCGTTTTGGCCCCCGGAATCTCGGGACCGGTCATTCAGCGGTGAAAATCACCTTTTCAAACTGGCGGTCGGCACTGCAGCGATTCCTGTAATAGGTTTACCCGAATTGATTGCTCCACACCTGACATTCACTCCAATAGCGCGCGGTCATCATTGTGGTGTCGAATTCGAGGATTACTGCGCCCAGTAGTGACAAGGTGCGGTCATACGACCTTACGACTTGGCGGTCGGCATTTAAACGCAGGCGGATCACCACTTCAGATTGCAAGCGAACAGATTGCAGACAAGTAGTCGGCTCCCCTAGCCTCAGCAAAAATGTCCAGTGTCGGCGTAAAGGCCGCCTGCAGGACCAGACCAACGCCAATACCTGCTGCCATGTCATGACGCTGCAGAAAGGCGATCATTCCGATGTCGACGATCAGCAGCACCATTTCAACCGCTCTGTAGATCGAAGAGTTTTTCATCACGGTCTGCATCCGTGTGATTTCTTCCGCCTTGAGTTCTGCCGGGTTGACCTTCAACTGCGCGCTCAAGGTAGACAACTGTGTTTCGGTGCGGAGGTAAACGGAGCCACCTACGACCATCTGCATCAACGCAATGGCCAGTAGTGGATAGGCCATGGATTTCAGTCGATGACCGTTCATCCAGAGCAATACGCTGATGCCAATGGCCACCAGGCCAACGGCCACAAAAATGTGAAACACATCACAATGGCATGGTTTGTCCTTCCAGACAATAATCTGGCCTGCACGCAGTCCCGTGCCCTGGTCAGCTACCAGGTAGTCGGGGTTGAACCCTTGGTCGCAGGCGTACATCAAGTGAATGGCCCACGTATCGGCATCGCGGTGCTACGCAGAGCTGAGCAAATAGCAATAAGTGGAATGGGCGTCCACGCCCACCAGCACCGGTTCGTTGCAGTGGAAGATTTCGTCATGCAGTCCAACCCGAATCTGGGAGAGGTCCTGTGTTGAGTTGATGTCACCTGCGCGCTGGGCGGCCAATTGATTCAGGTTGTGTACGCTGCCCACGCTGATGGAGACGCCCAAAATGTCGCGCATGAATTCGATTACGCCACGGTAGGAACTGCGACAAATGAGGGTCAGGGCCAAGACGACTTGGTGCAGCCATGCTTTGGTGACAGGAAGATAAAATAGAACCTCGTCATCCGCAGCCTTGGAAGCAAAGGCATCAGTGATCGCTTCAAGTGCCCAATTCTTTTGTTGGCAGACAAACTTGCGCTCACCTTGTGCTCGGCTGCCAGGTGAGTGATATTGACCGAGCCCTTCATTGCCTGGGTGGCCAGCTCAACGCTCTGGGTGGAGAGAAGTTTGGCTGCGGGAGAATTCAATGAGGTCATGCCGATGTGATACTGGAAATGAAGGGCAGCAAGTATCCATGACATCGAGGATTGCGCCTTTGCAGGCCCAGCCAGCAGCTATGAATCAGGTCAAAGTGTTACCCGGATTTGAACCACGCCGTTCGCTATGATGACGATCTTTTGAGGGCACTTGCCAACGTGAACCACCGACACACTTCCCGTCAGCACATTTTGGGTCGGCATCCGGCCTTTTTCGTTGAGCCGTATTCCGATGTGTGAATCATGGCGCCGGGTTTTGCAGCGTTTGGTTTGTCTCCGTGCGGCCCTGCTTGTATTGATTTCCATCGGCCCTATATGCATCGGAGCCACGTTTGCGATGGCGCCACACGCACCGCGGTTTGAACGGGTAGCCTATGAAGAACTGAACCAAGTCTCGATAACCAATTTGCTACAAGACCGTCTCGGATTTATCTGGATCGCCACCAACAATGGCCTGTTTCGGTTCGATGGCTACACCCTTGTCAGCTTTGGCCGCACACCGGACACCGGGCATAGTCTGCCAAGCAGCAGGATCATGACCTTGACCGAAGATACCCAGGGGCAGCTCTGGGTTGGCACTGATAATGGACTGGCCCGACTCAACCGTGACACCCTGGATTTCACGACGTTTGTGCCCAAGTCGGGACCGCCCAAGCGTCTGAATGTCCGTGCCGTAGTCCCCGATGGGGCCAACGGCTTTTGGATTGGAACCTGGGGAGGCCTTCAGCGCTTTGACCCGGCAACAGGCGAATTCCGCTTATGGATACACCAGCCGGATGACCCAAGCAGCATCGCAGACAATAATGTCAATGCGCTCGTGCGGGACGTCCATGGGGGCTTGTGGGTGGGCTTGTGGAACCATGGACTGGACTACCTGGCGCCTGGCGCATCCGGCTTTGAGCATTTCCGGATTGACGCGATCGACCGACCCGATCTCCAATTGAACACTGCACGCGCTCTGCATATCGACCGGCGCAAGCAGTTGTGGATAGGCACTGAGAACGGAGTTGTGGTTTGGCCGACCAGTGGAGACTGGTCTGAGCGACGCCGATTGCCTGATACACGAGACTTTGCGAGGCCCCGGGTTTTCTCCATCGTTGAAGACGAAGATGATACTTTGTGGTTCGGCAGTATCACGCAGGGCTTGGCAAAGTGGGATAACGAGCGGCGGGAATTCACAGCGTTCAGTCCAATCACCGCCGATCCCCACAGCATCGGAGGCCGTGCGGTACGCTCGATGTTGGTTGACCGCCAGGGACTGCTCTGGATTGGCTCCATGGCGGATGGTTTGTCGCGTTTGAACCTGGCCAGTCGGGGATTCGATCGCATCCTGCCCCAAACCATCACGCGCAGTGTGCATGTCAAGAACAGCGTAAAGTCGATCGCCGGCGCCGGAGGAACCCGCATCTGGATCGGTAGCTCAGACGGGCTGCATGCACTCGACATCGCCACACGTCAAAGTGTCCGATCGATCGTGGCACAGTGGCAAGGCACGGATGGACTGAGCAACAACACCATATTCAGCCTGCACCACACCGAGAACGGTGTGCTCTGGGCGGGGACTATGAAGGGGTTGTACGCGTTTGATGCGACTGGTCAGATGCTGCATCGTGTGAGCTTTGGCGAAAGTGCGGCAAACTACATCGACTCTATTTCACCCGGCACAGATGGTCGCTTATGGCTCTGCACAGGTGCAGGCTTGATTCACTATGACCCTGCCACCAAGACGATAAAACGCTACTTTCATGATGCCAAGGATGCGAATAGCCGCAGTGTGACCCCGACCTCCGATGTATTGGAAGATGACAAGGGAAATGTCTGGATGGTCAGCGGCAGCGGTGGCGGCTTGGACCGACTTGATGCCCGCACTGGAAAATTCACCAACTATCGTCATGACGGCACGGGCGTGACCAGTCCCAGCAGCGATCGCGCCACGAGGCTGCACAAAACGGCAGACGGCGTGATCTGGCTGGCAAGCGCCAACGCGCTGGATCGCCTCACGGTGGATGCGGACGGAGGCGTACGCTTTCGCTCGTATCGCATGCAAACGCTCATGCCCTCGACCGTCCAGTCCCTTCAAAGCGATACGGCTGGCAATGTCTGGTTAAGTACGAGCAGCGGACTGTCCCGATTTGACCCAGTTTCCGAATCCTTCGCACACTTCACGACGGCGGATGGAATCACCGGAAACTTCTTGTTTGGTGCGTCGACACGCCATCGCGACGGGTCGCTTTTTTTCGGCGGCGAGCATGGTGTTACCCAGGTCATTCCAGACGCAGTGCGCATTGCCAGAACCCCGCCCGCAGTCGCGATTACTGACGTCATGATCTTGAACAAATCCTTGCGCGGCGGCGCCAACTACGACGGCAGGGTCGCGCTGACGGGCTCAATCTTGGACCCAAGGGCGCTCAAGATGTCTTGGCGGGAACCTGTCTTTAGTATTGCATTTGCGGCATTGCAGTTCGACGCACCGTCCACGCTTCGCTATGCCTACAAGCTTGAGGGTTTTGATAGCGACTGGGTCACCGCAGACGCAAGCCACAGGGTCGCCACCTATACCAACCTGGACCCCGGCGCCTATACGTTTCGCGTGAGGGCGACCAATCGCTACGAGATATCGGATGACATCGGCATAGCGTTTCCGATTGAGATCACGCCACCTTTTTGGCGAACCATCTGGTTTCAGGTTTTGTGCGCATTGGCATTGGTGTCGACCGTATCCCTGTTGCATCGGTGGCGAGTCAGGTGGCTGGTGCGCAACCAGCTGGCATTGAAGTCCCTCGTGGCAGAACGTACCATGGCACTTGAGCAATCCAACGCCGCACTCAAGCGGCTGTCCGCGACCGACGGCCTCACCGGCCTGTCGAACCGCCGGGTGTTTGACGAGGTCTTGCTCAGCGAGTGGAACCGGGGCAAACGCAGCGGTCACGCCTTGACCGTGGCGATGATCGACGTGGACCTATTCAAGAAATACAACGACCACTACGGTCACCAGGCGGGTGACGCCTGCCTGCGGCAAGTCGCACAGGCGATCGCCGCGTGCATTCGTCGCTCAGACGATCTGGTAGCGCGATATGGCGGAGAAGAGTTTGTGCTGGTTCTGCCTTCGCTCGACGGAGTGCAGGCATTTAATGTGGCAGCCTCGGTTCGTCAGGCCATTGAGGTCATGGCCCTGCCCCATCAACTGTCGCCCTATGGCCATGTCACGGTGAGCATTGGTGTGGCCAGTCAGGTCCCTGAGGTCGACGTCACACCTGACACCCTGCTCAAGCGTGCTGACGAGGCGCTTTATGCGGCAAAGGAGCAGGGACGCAATCGTGTGACATCGGCCCCGACACGCCAGGCGGCCCAAAAGTTGTGACTGCAGAGTCAAAAACGTGTGGCGCCGCTGTTACAAAAAAGTACGGATCGATTTTTTCGCACAAGATATCTTCACGTTTCACCCAGCTTGCTTTAACAATAGGATTTTTTTAGAAGCAGCGGCATTGGCATGAGTCAATATCTTTTATCTTCTGGATTTTCCAGAACCGCCCTGAGCGCGGCCATTAGCATGGTGGTGGCAGCCTCCGCTTTCGCCCAGAACACCACGGCCGCCCTGGGTGGGCGGGTGACTTCGTCGGACGGCAAACCGGTTGCAGGGGCCTTGGTCAACATCCTTCACCGCGAATCGGGCTCTGTGAATAAGCTGACCACCGACACCGAGGGTCGCTACGCCGTCCGAGGCCTGCGTGTGGATGGCCCGTACACCATTACAGTCATCAAGGGCAACGACAAGGACGTCCGCAACGAGGTCTATCTGCAACTGGCGGAGACCCAAACCATCGACCTGACGCTGGGTGGCGTCACGCTTGACGCAGTCGTTGTCACCGGCGTGGCCAGTAGCAAGTTCAACACCGCCAGCATGGGCTCCGGCACCAACATCGGCCGCAGGGAAATTGATGCATATGCCTCCATCGGGCGCAACCTGCAAGATTACGCCCGCACCGACCCCCGGCTGTCGCAGACTGACAAAGAGCGTGGTGAAATTTCTGCCCTTGGCCAAAACAGCCGCTACAACTCCATCACGATCGACGGCGTGCGCGTTAGCGATACGTTTGGCCTGGAGGCAAACAATTTGCCGACCACCAAGCAACCCGTCTCGATCGACGCGATCCACTCGGTGCAGGTCAATTTGTCCAATTATGACGTCACCCAACAGGGCTACACCGGCGCCAACATCAACGCCGTGACCAAGTCGGGCACCAATGACCTCAAAGGCAGCGTGTATTACGTGTACCGCGACGAGGGCATGGGCGGCCAGCGCTTCAACCGCACCAACAACACCTACTTCAGTTTCCTGCCCTACAAGGAAGACACCAAAGGATTTACCCTTGGCGGCCCAATTTTGGAAGACAAGCTGTTTTTCTTTGCCAGCTATGAAGCATTCAAGAGTGGCCGCGCCCAGCCCGAATTTGGCCCGGTGGGCAGCAACCTGAGCAACGTCGCGATCTCACAAACCTCGATTGACAGCCTCAAGGCGATTGCGAAAGACCAATATCAATTCGATGCAGGTGATCCTTCTGGCCCCACCCTATTGAGCGCCAAAGACTACTTGCTGAAGTTGGACTGGAACATCAACGACCAACACCGCGTCAATGTTCGCTTTGCACGCACCGAGCAAGCCGACACCAACAATGGCAGCTTTACGGGCTACAGCGCCACAGGGCTTCAATTGACCTCTGCCTGGTGGGAACAAAGCAAGCAAATCGACACCACGGTGGCGCAGTGGTTTGCAGACTGGACACCAACGTTCTCCACGGAAATGAAGGTTTCCAATCGCGACTACAACAGCATCCCGCTGAATTACAGCAACCTGCCCGCGATGGCACTGCAATTTACCGGTGCAGCCCCCGCCGGGTCACCGGCTGGTGTGAACACGGGTAGCCGATTGCTGAATTTTGGAACCGAGCAAAGCCGCCATTTCAACGTACTAGATACGAAGACCTTTGACGGCTACTTTGGCGCCACCTGGGCGCTGAATGAGCATGAACTAAAACTCGGTGGCGACCTCAGCAGCACCAAGGTCTACAACGCCTTCTTTCAAAATACCAATGGCAACTACACCTTTAGCTGCGTAAACAGCAGCGCGACTTACACGTACACCTTTGGCGCGATCAATTGCGGCACCGCCACAGCAGCGCAGGTGGAAGCCGCCATCTTGGAGAACTATGCAAAGGGTCGCCCTTCGGCTTATCAGGTGCAATTGCCGGCGTCTGGCGGATCGCTGGACGCCGGTATTGCACGGTGGACCGTTCAAAACACGGGCCTTTTTCTGCAAGATACCTGGACAGCCAGCAACAAGCTGACGATCACGGGTGGCGTTCGCATCGACCGTCAAAGCACCGACGACAAGCCCGCTTTCAACGCGGCGGCTGCATCCCCTACGGTGACCGGTAGTGTTTCGGGCACCACCATTGTGCGCAACAGCGGTGGTTTTGGCCTGGACAACAGCGCAACCATTGATGGGCAAGACCTGTTCCAGCCTCGGCTAGGCTTCAACTATGCACTCGATGGCGCCAACAAGAAGAGAGCCCAGGTGCGCGGCGGTTTTGGTTTGTTCCAGGGTGCAGCGGCCAACGTCTGGCTGTCTAACCCTTACTCCAACACAGGCCTGACCACACGCATCATTGGCTGCGGCGGAACTTTCGCAGCGTGCCCGAATGGCGGGGGCATCTTTAGCGCAGATTCCAATAATCAGCCGACAAATTTTGTCGGAGCATCACCTGCGGCAAACGTGGACTACATCGAGAAAGGGCTTGCACAACCTTCCGTATGGAAAGCCAACCTCGCCTATGACGCGGAGCTGCCCTGGGGCGGTCTGGTCATCGGTGCTGAATGGATGGGCACCAAAACCAAGGATGGCATTTATTACAAGCATTTGAATTTGGGGGCTTCCACAAAGACAGGGCCTGATGGACGCGAGCTCTTCTACACACCACAGGGCTACAACACGGCATGCTGGACTGCAACAGGTAGTTCACAGACCACCCCAACGGGCTGCTCCGGGCTGCGTACCCGCGCTTTGAGTAATGCCGCGTTTAACAATGTGTTGCAAGCAGTGAAGACCAGCGAAGGTGGCGGCAACGCAGTGACCTTGACGCTGACGGGACCCAAAGTGATGGGCGTTGACTGGAACCTAGCCTACACCCGCACTGACGCGACCGAAGTCAGCCCGCTGACATCGTCCGTTTCCAACTCCAACTTCAATGCTCGGTCGATCTTCAATCCCAATGAAGAAGTTGCATCCAACTCCGCGTATCTGACCAAGGACCGTGTGAACGCGTCCTTGAGCTGGTCCAAAGCCTTCGTCGGCAAGTACAAGACGACTTTTGGCCTGTTCTATGAAGGACGTAGCGGCAAGCCCTTCAGCTGGACCTACGCCAACGACCTAAACGGCGACGGCGTGTCGGGTAACGACCTGATGTACATCCCAAGCAAGCCCCAATCGGGCGAAGTGGTGTTTGCCGGTGACACTGCCACGAGCCGCGTCAACGAAGACCGCTTCTGGTCGATCGTGGAGTCCCATGCAGACTTGCGCGAAGCCAAGGGTGGCACCGTCAAACGCAACGGCAGCTTCTCGCCTGTGGTGCACAACTTCGACCTTCGTATCAGCCAAGAGGTGCCAGGGTTCATGCCCAAACACAAAGGTGTGGTCACCTTTGACATCTTGAACGTCGGCAACTTGATCAACAAAGAATTCGGCCGCATTGATGAGGCTGCGTTCAGCAGTGCTGGCGGACAGCGTCGTCAGTTTGTCTCTTTCGGCGGCATCGATGCCTCGGGCAAGTATGTCTACATCGTCCGCGCCGCAGAAGATGCTTTGACCCTGCGCCAGATCAAGGGTGAATCACAGT
>JAIPCE010000191.1 GCA_021738345.1 Rhodoferax sp.
GAGGCATCGGCGCCGATGCCGGTCGGCACTTTGCTTTTGACCAGGTTCACGGTGATCCAGAACGTACTGCCGGCGCCAGGGGTGCTCCTCGCACCGGCATCACCGCCCATCATCTGCGCGAGCTTGCGCGTGATGGCCAGTCCCAGCCCGGTGCCGCCATATTTGCGAGTGATGCTGTTGTCAGCCTGTTCAAACACTTTGAAAAGCCGGGCCACCGCATCGGGTTCGATGCCGATGCCGGTATCTTGCACTTCAAAGCGCACCAGGGCAGCCTCGGTGCTTTCACGTTCAATTCGGGCGCGCAGGGTGACGCTTCCGGTATCGGTGAACTTGACCGCATTGTTGGCAAAGTTCAGGAGGCACTGTTGCAGTCGGGTTGGGTCGCCCTCCAGCGGGCTGATAAAAGCACAGGGCTCCACCACCAGTCGCAAGCCTTTGGCGTGTGCCCGATCCTTCAGCATGGCGCCCACATTGGCCAGTAGCACATCCAACTGCACCGGTTGCTGCTCGATCATGAACTTTCCGGCTTCAATCTTTGACAGTTCGAGAATGGCATTGATGGTGTTGAGCAAATGGTCGCTTGCGACTTCGAGCTTGCGCATGCGCTCGGCTTGCTCCGGGCTCAGTCCGCCTTTGCGAATCAGAAAGGCCATCCCCGAAATGGCGTTCAAGGGCGTTCGGATTTCGTGGGACATATTGGCCAGAAACGCGCTTTTGGCGGTATTGGCGGTTTCGGCTGCAGCCTTGGCGCGCAACAGTTCCCTTTCGGCGGCCTTGCGTGCACTGATGTCGGTGATGAAGACGATCAGTCGGGCCGGGCCGACCGTGCTGGCTTCTTGGTAGTAGGCCATCAGTTCTACCGGAATTCTGACACCTGAGCGGGTCAATTGCTCGGATTCCATGTGCACAAATTCTTCGAGCTGGGCGGTTTGGACCAGTGCAGCAAAGCGCGTGGCATTCACCTCCGGGTCGATATCTGGTACCGACAGGCCACGCATTTGCTCCACGCTGTAGCCGAGCAGGTTGGCAGCAAAGCGGTTCACGTCGAGAAATCTTCCACTCGTGGCCTCGACCCAGTGAATGCCGATGCCCACACTGTCCATGGCAAACTGGGTATCGCGCAACTGCACATAGGTGGACTGCAGTTCGTCGGTACGTGACAGGACCAATTGTTCGAGGTTGAGACGGTGTTTTTCCAGCTCGGCCTCATTGCGTCTGCGCTCCGTGATGTCGTCGTAGACGCCCAAAATGCCGACCACTTCGCCGTTCGGGTTGCGCAACGCAACCTTGGAGGTTTCGAGCCAGATTTCGCTGCCACTGGGTGTGGTTTGTGGCTCGATGAAACGCAGTTTGGACTGGCCCGAACGTATGACCTCCAGGTCGTCTGCCTGGTACATCTGCGTGCGGTCGGACCAGCTCATTTCGTCGTCGGTGCGCCCGATGATCTGCTTGTGACTGGAGTGGCCGGCGTCGCGCGCAAACAAGTCGTTGCAGCCCAGATAGCGGCAGTCGCGGTCTTTCCAGAACACCCGGATCGGAACATGGTCAATGACGCTCTGGATCAAGGCGTTGGTGGTCGCTAGCTGGGCCTCGGTTTCACGCATGCGCGTGGCATCCACAATCGCGCAGACCAGACCGCCCACCGAGCCATCGGCCCGATAAAAAGTGGCCTTGTGGAAAATGTGGCTGTGCGGCTTGCCATGTTTGTCGCTCGATGTCCACTCGTAGACCTTGGTGCCAGGGGATGCCAGCAGTTCGCCGTCCATGCGCGCATGCCACTGTGCATCGTCTGCCGGAAGAATGTCGTGCGAGGTGCGGCCGATGATTTCGGAGCGCTGGCGCTCAAGAAATAGCTCCATGGACCGGTTACAACCCAAAAAACGGCCCGCAGTGTCTTTGTAGAAGACGGCCAGCGGCAGGCTCTCGATGAGCGTCTGCAGAAAGTTTTCCTGTTCCTTGAGCTGATTTTCTGCGAGCTTGCGCCGGGTCACATCGGCATAGGTGCCGACCATGCGCAGCGCCTGCCCGCCCGCGTCGCGTTGCACCGCCAGGCCGCGCCCTAGAACCCATTTCACGCTGCCGTCCTTGCAGATGACACGGTGCTCGCTGACAAATTGTGGCGTGACCTGGTCGCGGTGGACGTGTAGCGCGGCCATGACCATGGCCCGGTCCTGCGGGTGCAGCACTGCTTCCCAGTCCTGCGGCAGGTGGCCCATTTCTTCTTGGGTGAAGCCCAAAATTTCGCACCAGCGTGCGCTAAAAAAAATGCGGTCCTGCGCCACATTCCAGTCCCACAACCCATAGCCCGCGCCTTCGATGGCAAAGCGCCAGCGCAACTCGCTGTCGTTGAGCGCTACCGAGGTGGTGGCAGCTTGTTCCAGCGCCCGGCTGCGGCCCTGTCCCAAACGTCCGACCAACAGGCCGAAAAGAATCGAAATCGTGCCGCCGCTCAAGCCAATCAGCCAGGGCGCATTGCGCTCGGACGGCGACAGCGGGCTGACGTCCGGTTGCACCTCCAGCCGCCATGTGCGGCCGTACACCTCGATCTCCTCGTGGTAGCGATCTTCCCGGTTGGGGGCGTCTTGCAGGCTGGCGTACATGCGCACCGGTTCGCTGACCGGCACGTCGGGAATCGAGGAGCCCAGATCCGACAGGGATACACGCAAGCCCTTGAGTACCCCTTCATGTTCCAGATTGGCAAACAGATCGTAGACGCGCAGGGTGACAGCCACCGACCCGATAAAGGCCCTGTGCCCTCCGTCGCCCTCAAACACAGGCACCCGCACCACAAAGCCGGTCTTGTGAGCCACTTCCTGAATCAGATCAAACGGGGCACTCGCGGTGGGTTGGCCAGTGGTTTTCGCGAAGCGCATCGACGCGAGATTGGCGGGCTGGGCACTGATATCAAGCCCCTGTACGGCTGCGGCGCTGCCAAGTGGCCAAATGTAATCGGCGACAAAATATTCGTCACGCTCACCCGGGGGCCGGATCGCAAAATCGGGGTAGCCGGCCGGGTTGAGCGAGGTGTCGGCACGTACGGTGCGCTCAAAGGCCGCCTTTCGTTCGCTCGGAACATAGCGGGTAAATGCAATATTTTTGATGCCCGGGTAGCGCTGTTCGACGTTCAGTTGGGTGGCGGCTGCGTCAAAGGCACTGCGCGTGGTGGCGGGATTGACGATGAAGAGGCTGCGTAGCCCGAATGCAATTTCCAGATAGGCGTCGAGGCGTCGTGACAGGGCCTCGGACACGTTTTGGCCGGCCTGCGCAAGCCGCGCCTGTTCCATCTTTTCTGCAGACTGCTTCTGCGAAAAGGCAAGACTGGCAGTCACCACCACGCCTACGAGCGCAACGGCGATTCCCAGTAACCCATTTTTTAATGCTTGTTTGATTCGTTCATCCGGCATGGTTGCGGTCCCACATGGTTCTGCGCCTGCCTTGGGCGGCGCCTACCGTGCATTTTCGATCATAAGGGTTGAGATCGGCATATTTTCTATTGCCTGCCGCACCGGCCGGCCCATTGCCGAGGGGTCCGGCCCGCATGGCGGCTCGCGGGGGTCTCGTAGGGGACTCAATTGGGTGCGCCGCTGTCGGGTTGCCAGACACAAAGTCAGGCATCAGTCAGTTCCGGGTAGAACCATCGGCCTTTTTCAATAAAACCAATAGTCTTCGGAGACAGCCATGGCACCTAGCGCCACACGACCCATGAACGTAGAAGAAAAGAAAGTGATTTTTGCCTCGTCGCTGGGCACCGTATTCGAGTGGTACGACTTTTACCTGTACGGCGCGTTGGCGGCCATCATCGCGCGGCAGTTTTTCAGTGGGCTCGACGAAGGCTCAGCGTTCATCTTTGCCTTGCTGGCGTTTGCCGCAGGTTTTATTGTGCGGCCCTTTGGTGCGCTCGTGTTCGGCCGCCTAGGCGACATGATCGGTCGCAAATACACCTTTCTGGTGACGATATTGATCATGGGACTGTCCACCTTCATTGTCGGTGTGTTGCCCAACTACGCAACCATCGGGGTGGCCGCGCCCATCATGCTGATTGCCCTGCGTATGTTGCAAGGGTTGGCATTGGGTGGTGAATACGGCGGGGCGGCGACCTATGTGGCGGAGCACTCGCCGCAGGGTAAGCGGGGTGCCTACACTGCCTGGATTCAGACCACGGCCACCTTGGGCCTGTTTCTGAGCCTGATGGTGATTCTGGGCATTCGGACCCTGCTGGGCGAGGCCGCCTTTGCCGATTGGGGTTGGCGCCTGCCGTTTTTGGCGTCGATCCTGTTGCTGGCAGTGTCGGTGTATGTGCGCCTGAGCATGAACGAGTCGCCGGCATTCACCAAGATGAAGACCGAAGGCAAGACCTCCAAAGCACCGATTTCGGACGCCTTTGGGCAGTGGAAGAACCTCAAGGTCGTTATCCTGGCATTGGTCGGTCTGACCGCCGGGCAGGCGGTGGTGTGGTACTCGGGCCAGTTTTATGCGCTGTTTTTCCTGACCCAGACCCTCAAGGTGGACGATGCGACCGCCAATGTGTTGGTGGCCGTCGCGCTCATCATTGGGACGCCATTTTTTCTGGTGTTTGGTGCATGGTCTGACAAAATTGGTCGCAAACCGATCATCATGGCGGGTTGCCTGCTGGCAATGGTGAGCTATTTTCCAGTTTTTAAAGCGCTTACCCAGGCCGCCAATCCGGACCTGGCGGCAGCCCAGGCGGCCAACCAGGTGGTGGTGCATGCCGATCCGGCAGAGTGTTCATTCCAGTTTAATCCCACAGGGACTGTCAAATTTACCAGTTCGTGTGACGTTGCCAAGCAGGCGCTGGCTGGCGCGTCGGTCAGTTACGACACCCAGGCGGTCGAACCCGGTCGCCTGGCGAGCATCACCATCGGGCAGACCGTCATACCTAGCTACCAGGCTGCAGGTTTGCCCAAAGACATGGCAAGGGCCAAGTCCGAAGAGTTCAAGCAGACTCTGTCAACTGCCTTGCGCGCCGCTGGTTACCCCGCCCGGGCGGACATGAACAAACTCAGCAAGTGGAAAGTAACGCTGATCCTGACCTATCTGGTGCTCTTGGTGACCATGGTCTATGGGCCGATTGCTGCCATGTTGGTCGAGATGTTCCCCACCCGCATTCGCTACACCTCCATGAGTCTGCCTTACCACATCGGCAACGGCTGGTTTGGCGGTTTGCTGCCGACCATGGCCTTTGCCATCGTGGCGCAAACCGGCAACATGTACAGCGGGCTATGGTATCCAGTCCTCATTGCAGGCATGTCATTTGTCATAGGCATGGTGTTTATCCGGGAAACCAAGGATGTCGACATATTTGTAAACGAGTGACGTCAGTCTTGATTTCGTTTCCACGGGGGGTACCATGAGCGGCGCTGGCGCGCGCTACAAGGTACTCGGTGCGGGTATCTTTAGCCTCTTGCTCACCTTGGGCGTGGCGCGTTTTGCCTACACCCCCTTGCTGCCGCTGATGCAGCAGCAGGCCGGGCTGGGTCTGGCAGATGCCGGTTGGCTGGCGGCCATCAATTACGCGGGCTATCTGAGTGGCGCGCTTGGGGCGTCTTTGATCAGCGACCTGCGCCTCAAGGACCGCCTCTACCGCGTGGGCATGGTGGTCGCGGTGCTCAGCACGCTGATGATGGGACTCAGTACCGACCCGGTGGTGTGGGCGATTTCCCGTTTTGTCGCGGGATTGAGTAGCGCTGCAGGCATGCTGCCAGGGACCGGCCTGATTCTCAACTGGCTGATTCGACACAACCACAAAAGTGAGCTTGGCATTCATTTTGCCGGCATTGGTCTCGGTATTGCGGGTTGTGCGGCAGCGGTGACTGTGTTTAGCCATTGGCTGGACTGGCGTGCGCAATGGTTCGCCTTTAGCGCGCTGGGCTGCATTTTGCTGGTGCCAGCCTTGCGCTGGCTGCCACCACCCGATACCTCGGGAGTGACCCAGACCGGCAAAACCATGCAAGATCAACCGCCAAGCCCGCTGTACCTCAAAATTTTCATGGCGGCGTATTTTTGTGCCGGCATTGGCTATGTGGTCAGTGCCACCTTTATTGTGGCCATCGTGAACAAGTTGCCGGGGCTGGCGGGGCAGGGCAACTTGGTGTTTCTGGCGATTGGTATCGGTGCCGCGCCGGCGTGCATCAACTGGGACCTGATTGCCCGCCGCACCGGCGACCTTAATGCCCTCATTTTGGCCGCCGTGCTACAAATTGTGGGCATCTTGCTGCCTGTGCTGGTGGGTGGTTTGGTGGCCGCTCTGTTGGGCGCGCTGCTGTTTGGCGGCACATTTATTGGCATGGTCAGCCTGGTCCTGACCATGGCAGGGCGCTACTACCCGACCCGCCCGGCCAAGATGATGGGAAAAATGACCCTGTCTTATGGCGCTGCCCAAATATTGGCCCCCGCCATCACCGGCACCTTAGCCACCCGTTTTGGCAGCTATAACGCCGGCTTGTACTTTGCCGCCGCCGCCATGGTCGTGGGAACGCTGTTGCTGTTGCTGCTCAAGCTCGTGGAGCGGCGCGAACTAGGCCCAATGCGGGTGCCCGTTTAAGCGGAACCTTATTTGAACCCGACCCGGTCGAGCATTTGCTGCACCCTGACCTGGTTCATGCCCACGGTGTTGATCGGAATCAGCTCGCTCTTAAAGCCTGCACCGGTCATGGCTTTGAGGGCCGGGTTGTCGAGCTTGATGCCTAGGGCAGCCGGCCATTCATTGTTGCCATTGGCAAAGTACGCTTGCGCCTCGGCACCTGCCAGGTACTCCAGAAACTTCACCGCGTTGCCGGTATTTTTGGCATGCCGTGCCACCGCGCCCCCTGCGACATTGATGTGCGTGCCCCAACTCGACTGGTTGGGGAAAACAACGCCCACCCGCTCGGCCATGCCACGTTCGGTAGCGTTGCTTGAGCGCAGCATGCGCGCCAGGTAATAACTGTTGGTGATGGCGATGGCGCATTCGCCGCTCGCCACACCTTTGATCTGATCGGTGTCACCGCCCTTCGGGGAACGGGCCATATTGCCGACCAATGCCTTGAGCCAGGCTTCCGTTTTTTCTGCCCCCATGTGTTCGGTCAGTGAACCAAACAGGCTCAAGTTGTAGGGGTGCGATCCTGAGCGAATGCAGACCCGGCCCTTGTTCGCGGGTTCTGCCAGTTTTTCATAGGTGTCGACGTCCTCTTTGCGTACTTTGGCGGTGTCGTAGACCACAATCCGGGCCCGTGTGGACAAGCCGTACCAGGCAGTCTTGCCATCAGCGGTGGGTTTGGCGCGCAATTGCGGGGGAATGGCGGCCTCCAGGGGTTTGGACTGAATCGGCAAAAACAGCCCTTCGGTCTCGCCCTTCCAGAGGCGTGCCGCGTCCACCAGCAAAATGACATCGGCGGGTGAGGCGCTGCCCTCGGCCTTGAGCCGCGCAATAATGCCGGCATCATCGGCATCGACGCGATTGATTTTGATGCCGGTAGCTTTGGTAAAGCCTGCGTACAGCGCCTCGTCGGTGCTGTAGTGTCGCGCCGAATACAGGTTGACCACCTGCTCCTCGGCTTGGACCCCCAGACCCGGGGCGGCCAGGATCAGGCACATGGCCAGTTGGTTCAAACGCATGCGCTGGCGGGAATAGCGCGGTAATTTCGTGGGGGAGTCGGGTTGAATCGTCATGCTTCGGATGATAGCGCAAATGCGAATTATTCGCAACAACTCTCAGAAATAGGCTAGACCGCAAGTTTTGCGCCGCGGGGAACGGTCAGCCTAGATTCCTCAGTTGGACGTGCCCGAGTGGGCTGCAGTCTGCTGGCGGCGCCACCCAAATGGTGATACCCTTCAAAGCCAAAAAAGTGAGTATTCATGCGGAGTTACCAACTAAAGTAAGCGGTCAACAGAGGAATCTAGGGTCAGGTGAATGTCGTCATGGCTTGTCACGCGAGGCTCGCTATGGCGGGTTGGTTCAAGGTCCGTATGCGGTATCAATTTGTATCAAGGCGGTTCCCCAAGCAACGCAAAAGGCAGCGACTGTTTGACCAAAATGACCGTGCAGGGTGCTTCCATCGCGACCTTGATCGGAACGGTGGCAACAAAGCGTTGGGTTTTGAGTCCATGGGTGGCTGCGCCCATGACGATCACGCTCACGCCATTGCCACGGGCATAGTCCAGCAGGGCCTGTGCCACATTGCCGGATTCGAGCACGTGATAGGAGGTCTGGTGTCCCGTGTAGTCCAGCGGCTGCGCCCATTGGCGCAAATCGCTCAGGTAACGCCGATGAATGCTGGTTTCGCTCAGTGCATCCGCAGACGCGCTGGTGAGGCTGGGTGAAATGACGGTGACACAGGCAAGTCTGGCGCCCGGTCGCGTTCCCAGGGAACGCGACACCGCCTGGCGCAGGGAGTACAGCGTGGCATCGGTCGCGTCCTTGTGTGGTACCGCGACCATTACGATGGGCACTTCCTCTGCTTGTTGGGCAGGTGGCGGGCTGGGTTGGTACTGCCTGCCGGCGGCATGGAGCCAGCGTTTGAAGTGGGTGCCAAATCCGGTGCCCTTGCGCTTGCGAGCGCGCTCGCTGAGGTGGACCTGTTCCGGGTGCGCCAGATCGAACGCGAGCAGAGCGGCGGAGGCGTAGCGGTGTTCTGCGACAGGCTCCAGGCAACGCAATACCACCTCCTGCATCCAGGCCGGAACCTCGGGGTTGATGCGGCGCAAAGGCGTGGGGTCCATCCACAATCGCTGGCGCAGGCCGCCAGGGGTTTGGGGTGAGCCGAAAGGCAACTTACCGGTGCACAACTCGTAGAGCATCACGCCGATGGCAAACAGGTCACTGCGCGGATCGCCGCGTATCCCGACGACTTGCTCGGGTGCAATCCAGGTGGGCGAGCCCACGGCCTTGCGCAACTGCTCGGCCAGCAGATCCGGGTAATGGGCGTGGCATGACAGACCAAAGTCGAGCAGCACGGCCGTGCCATCGGCCCGAAACAGAACGTTCGCCGGCTTCAGGTCAAGATGCACCACGTTTTGCTGGTGCAGCGCGTGGACGGCCCGCGCTAGCGCGGCACCGAGACGCGCAATTTCTTGCATGGCTGGCCGATCTTTGGCGTTGATCCAGTGGTCCAGCGTAGGGCCGTCGAGGTATTCCATGACCAGATAGGGAATGCGTTGCAGGTCACCGGCTGCCACAAAGCGTGGCACATGCACGCCATGAAGTGCCTGCAAGATCTGACATTCCACTTCAAAACTCACGATCGTTTCAGCCCCAT
The DNA here is from genome assembly GCA_021738345.1 of Rhodoferax sp. Classification (GTDB taxonomy): domain Bacteria; phylum Pseudomonadota; class Gammaproteobacteria; order Burkholderiales; family Burkholderiaceae_C; genus Allorhodoferax. The sequence continues at coordinate 9,255 of JAIPCE010000191.1, forward strand.
CGCCGGGGGCCATGCGCGGTACTTTCATGGCCAGTTCGAATCCGGGATTGGCGTGCCCATTGGCGTAATGCACCCGGTAAATATGGGCCATGCCACCCGAGTGCAGGCAGGCATCGACGGAGAAACCGTCCAGCACCGTGCCGGATTCAAGCGCTCTCATTTGCCCATTTCCAGCCGGTCGGCAAAAAACGCCGGCAGGCCCGCCTTTCGAATCGCAGCGGCCGCGGCATGGTAGTCATAGGCGACGCGGTGAAACGTGATGTGCTCCCTAACCGTATCGAACAGCGCGTACATGGCAAGCGGTTTGCCATCGCGCGGTTGTCCCACCGAGCCGATCGTGGCAAGCCAGATGCGGTGGGAGGGCACCGGAATAGGAACGGCAGGTTGTGGTGAAAAAGGCAGCAACGCGTCGCCGCTTGCGCGGTAATACAAGGTCTGCACATGCACGTGACCGCCAAAAACATAACGCACACCAGCCCTTTGAGTGGCTGCATCCAGGCTGGCAAGCGCCGCACGCGCGTCGTAGACATAGCGCCACTGCTCCGGTTGGTCGGCACTGGCATGCACCAGCAGGATTCGGCCAAGCTGCAGGGTCAGGGGTCGCTCGGCTAGCCATTGGCGCTGGTTCGGCTTGAGTTGGTAGTGGGTCCAGGCGGCCGAGCTTTCGCCC
>JAIPCE010000192.1 GCA_021738345.1 Rhodoferax sp.
CGCTCTGCACCGCAGAGGCAGTCGGTAGCGGGTCGGCGCTGAGTGCGGCCAAAGCGCTATCCGCAGCCTGCCCAAAGCCGTTTTGACTCGCGACAAAGCCCGGTAAATTGCCAATCAAGGCGCGGTGGGCAATCAGTGCACCCTTGGGGTTGCCGGTGGTGCCGCTGGTGTAGATCAGCACCGCGGGGTCGTCGGCACGGGTGGGCACGGGCACAAAGTGGCTGTCCTGTGCGGCAATCGCGGTATCAAGTGCCTGGTCGCCGTGACCCGATGCCAACGCACAACCGCCCGCAAAGACAGCGTGCGGCACAAGGGATACGTGCTGGCCCCACCCGGCGGCTTGGAGGCGCACTACAGAGTGCTGCATTCCATGCGCTACGAAACCAGTTTTGGGGGAAGCTGAAACAAACTAAATCTGTTTTTTGCGTTTAGTCCGCAAAATATTGCTTAAAACTGTATGATTGCACGATGCTTATAGAGTTTTCGGTCTCCAATTACCGGTCCATCCTGGAGCGTCAGACGCTCAATATGGCCGCGTCCACCTATTTCAAAGAGCTGGAATCACCCAACACTTTCGTCCCCGACCAAGATGATGGGGTGCCCCGCCTGCTGCGCTCCACCGTGCTATACGGACCCAACGCTTCTGGCAAAAGCACTCTAGTTCAGGCGCTGCGGTTTGTGGCAGAGCAAGTGCGCAACTCCCAAAAGGAAAGCCAGGCTGGGGATGCGATTGATGTGGTGCCATTCAAGTTGACGGTGTCGTCACGTGCGGCGGATAGCGAGTTTGAGGTCACCTTTGTGGAGCAAGGCGTTCGATACGAGTACGGCTTTTGCTGCAACCGCGAACGTTTTACCGAAGAGTGGCTCATTGCCTACCCGCTAGGCCGTTCACAAAAGTGGTTTCACCGGGTGTTTGATGCCGAGGCAGGAAGAGATGTCTACAAATTCAGCACTTCGTTCTTAGGGGGTAAGACACGTCACGGACTTTGGAAGGAGCAGACCCGCCCTAATGCCTTGTTCTTTTCCACCGCGATCCAGTTGAACAATGAACAACTCAAACCTGCCTTTGACTGGTTCAAGTTGCGTTTGCGGGTAGTTGACTCTATGCGCGGTTTCAGTCCAGGCTATACCTTGCAGCGTTGCGTCAAGAATGAGGATCGCCAGCGGGTTGTTTTGTTCATGAATTCAGCGGACTTGTCCATCGCAGACATCCAGCTGAAAGAATCGGTGTTCTCGGCAGATTCTTTGCCCATAGGTATGCCTGCGGCCATCAGGGACGAATTTTTGAAGGACGTGGTTGGCCGGAAATTAGTGGAGCCGCGGTTTTTTCACAAGGATGTCAACACGGCCGAAACCGTGGAATTTGACGAGTCCGAAGAGTCTGATGGCACCCTCGCCTTGTTCGCCTTCGCCGGGCCATGGTTGGATGTAATTGAAAACGAACGGGTGCTGGTTGTCGATGAACTAGACACCAGCCTGCACCCTTTGCTGGTGCACCACTTGGTGAAGCGTCTGCACCACGCGGGCACCAAGGCACAGCTTATTTTTACGACTCATGACACCACGCTACTCAGCCAAAAGCTGATGCGCCGCGACCAAGTGTGGTTTATGGAGAAGGATGATAAGAGCGCGACCCGCTTGTACCCCCTTTCCGACTTCAGCCCGCGCGACAACGAGGCCATCGAACGCGGTTACCTCAATGGGCGCTACGGCGGCATTCCCTTCTTGAAGGACTTGGACTTCTATGGGGTCTGAAGATCTGTTTCGCAGACGTAAGGCTCGTGATGGTGCTGCGCTGCAGCGGCAAAAACGTGAACGTGCGCGGAACAAGCGCTACTTGATCGTCTGCGAAGGGACGAAGACGGAGCCTCAATACCTGCGCGAGTTGCGGGATGACTTGCGCATCCGCCCGCAGGTGTTGCGCATTGCGCCCAATGACGGAGTTTCACCAGATCGCGTAGTAGCACATGCTGTGGCGCTGTATGAGGAGGATGCAGTGGCTGGCGATGCTTTTGACAAGGTGTATTGCGTGTTCGACCGGGACAAGCACACCACTTTCGACGTTGCCGTACAGCGCGCCAAGGATTTGAGCGCTAAAGGTAAGCCGTTTGTGCCGATTACCTCCAATCCTTGCTTTGAGGTTTGGTTGCTACTGCACTTTGGCTATACAGACCAACCCTTCCATTCGGTAGGCAAGAAGTCCGTCGGCGATCAGGTCGTAGCGGTCTTGAAAACTAAGCCAGGTTTTGCCATTTACGGCAAAGGGCAAAAAGGAATTTATGACCAATTAAAAGGCAAGCTGAGCCAAGCGCTTACCCATGCTGAGCGCTTGCGCAAGCATGGAGCCGCGACAGGTAGCATCAACCCAGCAACGGATGTGGATGTTTTGGTGACAGCGATGCAGGCACTTGCGGCAAAGTGAGATTTCGGTATCTGAACAGCCGGTTTGGAGCGATCCGTTCAAAAGTACCGGACCCCGCTCTGGCGCTATTGCTGCAACAGAAACACTGCTCCAGTGCTCAGTTTTAACGTCGCCCTGCATTACCCTGGGCGATCCGCACGCAAAAAAGCCCAGAACACCCGTACAACACCCTCCCGAGGGCGATGACCCCACCGCCGTAGCCCCATCCCGACACCGACCCCAACTTCCGCCCAGAATGCGCATTGAGCCACACCCCAGCGATCAGCCGCCCTCCCCGTCAGAGAACCGATCCCTCGCCCGCTGCTCCTCCCGCAAACGCAGCACCCGGCGCTGAACCTTGCCGGTGGTGGTCATGGGCAGGGCGTCAACAAACTCAATTTCCTTGGGGTACTCGTACGGTGCCAACAGGCCCTTGACGTGGGCTTGCAGGTCCAGCGCCAACTCGGCATCGCGTTGTGCCGGCGCACCCGAGTAGTGTGTATGCGCCTCGAAAAAGCCCGGAGCAATCACGACATAGGCCTTGACCAGCGCGCCGCGTTCGCTGTCGGGCTTGGGCACCACCGCCACATTGGCCACCGCAGCATGCTTCACCAGGCAATTTTCAATCTCGCCAGGCCCGATGCGGTAACCGGCTGACTTGAACACATCGTCCGAGCGCCCCTGGTACCACAGGTAACCGTCGGCGTCGCGCACCGCGAGGTCGCCCGTGCGGCACCAGTCGCCGGTAAACTTGGCTGCCGTGGCAGCGTCGTTGTTCCAGTAACCCAGAAAAAAGACCGAGTCCGGGTCACCATGCACGTCACACCGGTGCACCGCCACATCGCCAGGCACACCTACCGGGCACTCGGTGCCCTGCTCGTCAATCACCTTCACCAAGTGCCCCGGATAGCCCATGCCCATGCTGCCGGGCTTGACGCAAGATGCAGTCGCAGAGCGCATGGGTACAACAAAGAGTGCAGTTTCGCGCTTAGAAGGTGCCGGGCGGCACGCCCCGTCGTTGGCTACATTGAAAAGTACGCCGCTGCGGTTGGCTGTGATCTGCAGGTAAAGCTCGTACCCCACAAAGCAGCATGACGTCGAACTGGTCATTCCATCGGATGACCACGCCACCCGCTGAATTTCAACGTTAGCCACCTCACCCCACCATGCCAAAACTTCTCCAGACACATTTGCACTTCGCTCTCTGGACGCTGCGCGATAAAGCCGCGCGGCGCCGGTCGCCTTGAACGTTAGGCCCCAAAAATTCGTCTCGCGCTAAACTGATCGCCTTCTTTATCAGTGGAGTACCCATGAACACACAGCTAATTGTCGTGGATCCCGACATCCAGAGTGGATCGCCTGTCTTCGCGGGAACGCGAGTCCCGATCCAAAATCTATTCGACTACATTGAGGAAGGCGACTCGCTAGGCGTGTTTCTGGCGCAGTTCCCGTCAGTGACCAGAGAGATGGCGGTGTCGGTGCTTGAACAGGCGAGAACAGCGCTTATGCAAGATGCGCATCCTGCTTGACGAATCACTGCCACGTGATCTTGCTCCGCTCGTAGTCGGTCACGAAGTCGTGACTGTTCAAGCGTCAGGCTGGTCCAGCGTTAAGAACGGGAAGTTGCTTGCACTTGCGGCCACACAATTTGACGTGTTCCTCACCGCCGATCGAAACATCGAATTTCAGCAGAATTTGAAGACTCTTCCAATTGCAATAGTTGTGCTTCGTGCCCGCAACAATCGTATCCAGGCACTCGAGTTGCTGCTGCCAGAATTGCTGCAATTGCTGAATCACATTGCGCCACGGACACTGCGGAAAGTTGGTGCCTAACGAATAGCGTTTATCTTCCGCCGCAGTAACGTCGCCGGAGAGCAAAACTGTTGAATGGCGGGAGATAAACCGTGTTGGACTAAAGCGCCGCCACAGAAGGTTGCGATAGGGGATTGAAAGCTTCGCGCCGCCAATTAACTTAGTTCACGGGGACGCATTGATGCGTTTGGGCGACGACAAAGCTTCAAAGTGCCTCAAGAGAAGCCCCAATCCTGGTTCGCCTGGGATCTTTTTGTGCCCCGTGGAGGTATTGGGCAGAGAGACACGCAGCACCAAACCTGACGCTGCGAGGCGCCATTCAAACCTGTGCCAAGGAAGCCGCCAAGGCATCATGGTGGATCCCGATTGTGCGCAGTGGTCGTACTGATCGGCGCAGGCAAGTGACGCTGACCTTGTAGTGTTGCACCGACATGCAGCCGTCCAACTTTGCAGCAAGGACACAGGGCGGCATCAATTTTGGCCACACGCGCGATGAACGCCTGCGCTGACTCGACTGCCTGGGCATCGAGTGCCGGCACCTGCAAGGCCAGCCTTGCGGCGTTGAGCTTGATAGCTTTGCAGCCCGAGGCCAACACACCATAGTGGCGAATGCGCTTGGCACCGCTGGGTAGCACATGCTGCAGGAAGCGACGCACGAACTCTTGACCCTCCAATTTCTGCACGCGCTTACCACCCTTGTAATCAGCGCGGACCGCAAACGCAACTTGGCTGTCGCTTATCCAGCGAATACGCTCATTGCTGATTGCCGTGCGGTGCGTGTAGCGACTCAGGTACTCCAGCACCTGAGCCGGACCGCCCAAAGGCGTCTTGGCGTACACCACCCAGTCGTGCTTATAGAGCTGCTTTTGGCGCTGACTCCAAGCTGCATCGCCGCTTTGCGGATCAAAGGCAATTTGGCTGCTGCTGCGAGCCTGCGCCAAAACAGCCATGAACTTGCCGCGAAATACCTTGGACAGCGCCTGCACCGGGAACAGGAAGTCTGGCTTACGTGCAGGTCGATGCCACCGGCCTTGCTGGTCCAGCACCCCGCAGGCCATCACCACGTGCACATGCACATGGAGTTGCAAATCCTGAGTCCATGTGTGCAACACCAAGCTAAAGGCACCAGTGCCACCACTGACACCCATCCATTTGGGATTGGCGGCAAACTCCGAGATCGTCTTGGCCGTGCAGGCGAACAGGGTATCAATCACCCAGCGCGGGTGGACAGCGTACAGAGCATTGAGCGCGTGCGGCAAGGTAAACACCATATGTGCGTAGGGCACGGGTAAGACCTCTGCCAATCTACCTTGCAGCCAGGCATCCTTGGCACGGGCTCCGCATTGCGGGCAGCAGCGATGGCGGCACGAGTGGTATTGCCAGTGGCTGTGACCACACTCAAGGCAGTCAAGCCGCTGGCCACCCAGTAGCGCCGTGCGGCAGGCAACGATGGCCCTCCAGGCTTTGGCCTGTACCGTGCTCAGGATGTGCCTTACCAGATACACGGCACCAAACTGGCGCAGCACATCGGCCAAGGTGGCGCTCATGGCGCGCGTGGCTTAAGTCTTTGGCGATATCGGTGGTATTGCAGGCAGCTGCGACAACAATGCCAGCGCATCGGCTCCTGTGCTGATGCCAGGGCGGGCCATCATCAAGTAACGGCAGGTGGTGCTCAATTGTGCGTGCCCCATCAGTTTGCTGATACTGTTCAAGTCGATGCCTGCTTCGAGTAAATGCGTGGCAAAAGCATGGCGTAGCGAATGGATTCCACCTTGCTTGGTGATGCCAGCAGCGCTGCGAGCCGTGTAGTAGAAATACTGAGCACAGCCGCAAGCCAACGGTTTAGATGGATCGCGGCGACTCGGAAACAGCCAATCCTCCCCTTTGGCACCAGCGCGGCAGGTGCGCCAGTACAGCTTGAGTTGTTCAAGCAAATCGGGTGTGAGCAGGGCGTAGCGGTCTTTGCCGCCTTTGCCTTCTACCACTCGGATGCACATGCGGTCAGGGGCCGAGTCAATGTCGCACCCACGCAGATGGCACAGCTCGCTCAGGCGCAGGCCGCTGGCATAGGCGGTCATTAAGAAGGTGCGCGCTTTGATCGATGTGACGGATGCAAACAAGGCGGCTATCTCGGCGCGGGAAAGCAGTTCGGGTAGGCGCTGGGGGGTGCGCCCAAGCGGTATCTGCACACGCCGCTGGGTCTGACCCAACACCTCACAGATCAGAAATCGCACCGCGCACGAGGTCAAATTGACCGTCGAGCGGGCTCGCTGAAGGTCTTGCAGTTGGTGCAGCAAATACGCTTGCAGTTGCTCATCACTGAGCAGATCGGGACTGCAGTCGTAGTACTGCGAGAGTCGTATCACAGAGCCAAGGTAGGCATCCTGGGTGTGATGGGCAAAGCCACGCAGAATCATTGCATCGAGCATGCGTTTACGCAGGGGTGTCATGATGGGTTTCCTTTGAAGCGGGGGATATTCCCCAGCTCAAAGGTTTCACCTCATCACGCACCAATGCAAGACCCGCCTCAAAGAAAAGCGAGGTGACGGCGCGGTGTGTTCCAACCACCGCGTCAGCGGTTTAGTTCAACATGGCATTGCAGCGGATTCGCTTCGCTCACCGCTGAATTTCGACGTTAGAACTCACAACTATCCACCACATGAAGCCAGACTTCTCAGAATTTTCCTACGGCTATGCGGTCACCGAGGAACTCGTATCAGCGCATAAGGCGACGGTCATAGCAGCGCCGCTGTTCCCATCTCTATACGACGAAGGGAAGGCTGGCGGCGGCTATGACGTTAAGATCCCGTTTGCAGGTAAGCCTGTATTCTTGCAATTCAAGTTAAGTGATCAACTCGAAAGATCGAACTCCAAAGAACACAAAAGCGGACTGCTTGGGCTTCCGTACTATCGAATGCACATCAGGCCAGCCAAGCATTCAGATCAGCACAATCTGTTGTTGGATCTTGAGGCGTCGGGTGAATCCGTCTTCTACATTGCACCGGAGTTTCACCTACCTGCTGAACTCAATTCTTTCTACCTCAGTGGATCGGTTGTCGTAAATTCTGCGGCCTTTTCACCGCAGGCAATTGGCGCGATGCCAGACGATGACGAACACTATTTAGTCTTTGAACGGGGAGCATCGATTGGTTACAGATGCTCTGACGAAAGCAAAGAAGTGCCTAAGTTCAACCTTGCCAATGGCCTGCAACCGATCCTTACCGAACAAGGGAAGAAAAGTCGAAACTTAGGAGAAGGTGGTCTTCGCGACATCTCGAATCGCATGCTCAACGTACTTGAATCTGGAGAGCAACGGCTACGTAGCAGAAAGAAGTCCGTTGACATACCTGGCCTCCGCAAAATTGTCGACAATCGCAATCCGGTCGAGTCAATTGGATACATGGCACGAACCTTCTTTGACGCTGAATTGCTTATCCTAGAATGAGTTCTAAGATGGTGCTCAACCTCGCTCCCTCCGGTCGCTGGACGCTGCGCAATAAAGCCGCGCGGCGCCGGTTAAAGCGAAGAAGCTGACCATTCGCCCGTTATGAAGTCATCAAGAGTCATTTCAGATCCCGAAATCCTGGGTGGAACACCCGTCTTCATCGGAACAAGGGTTCCGGTACGGATTCTCTTCGAGCACCTAGAATCAGGCGATGCTCTTGAAGTTTTCCTTGAGGACTTTCCTTCCGTGAGTCGAGAATTGGCTGTTTGCGTACTCGAAGATGCCAAGACAGGTCTGGAACTCGATGCACATCCTGCTTGACGAATCGGTTCCAGGCCGACTTGGCCCGTTGTTGATCGGACACTCGACAATCAGTGTTCAGCGAAGAGGCTGGGCCAGTATGAAGAACGGGAAGCTACCCATCAAGGACGCTGCAAACACCGTCCCGCCGGATTTGGCTACGCTCTTGATTCGCAAGAGTGACTGAGATGTATCGCGTGTTTGGCCCGTTCTGATTGCGCCGATAAAGTAGCTCGCGCGACTGAACGCCATAGACTAACGCCGCAGCCTTGACCGACACAACCGCCATATGCCTCGCTCAATTTACTATCTTCCGGGCCATGGTGGGCGCTTGAATACGGGGCTGGGCGAAGCGCTGTTGAGTCGGGGCTATCAGATCACCGGCAGAGAGACCGTCGGCGAATTCAGACGCATCCCGTTCTCTCAACAAATTGCCATCATTGCTGAAGACCTGACCGCAAGCCACTGGCAGGAGGACGGCTTGGTAATCGCCAACTCATTCGGCGCATATTTGTTCCTCAATGCACAAGCGCTCTTGCAGCCGTACATCGGCAAAGTGCTGCTGCTTTCCCCGATAGTTGGGGAGTTCTCAAACGAGGAAACAAATATCGGATTCATCCCCCCGCAGTCCGGGAAACTTCTTGAGATTGCAGAGAGCGGCAATTACCCGACCCCCCAACATTGCGAAATCCATGTCGGCGAAAACGATTGGCAAAGTAACCCCAGCAACGTCCTACAACTCGCCGGACTCCTAGGAGTAGAAGTGTCGGTCGTCCCCAATGGCGGACACAACCTGAGCAAAACGTATGTGTCAGAGGTGCTTGATCGCTGGCTGCCAAGAAGCCCTAGCTCACGACCTCAAGATGACTGCTGCCCCACGTAACCGAGGATCCAAGCCGAAGCAGGTGGTGGACATTTTCGACCCCCTCCAGTGGCCTAAATACGGGAAGAATTGAATTTGGTAACCGCGTTGACCACCCCTAGCGCGTGCCCCGCCACAGCTACTATGATGTGACACCAATTTGCAGGGTGGGCAAGGCCATGAGACATACCGTTATTTTTCCACGCCTCTTCATACTGGCCGGCCTTTTTTGCACGGCCGGTCTTGCCATGGCCGAACAGGGTGTGGTTGTGATGAAGAACCAGATCTGCTTTGCAATTCAGACTGGATCAAGATACATGATCGTAAGCGGCCAAATTTACCCACCGATAGGCGCGATTGTCAATGGAGATTTCAGCGCTACTTTGTTCGGTCCCATAAAGATTCTCGATTCAAATGGCGACAGCGCAGTGGGGTTTACTTGGGTTAAGGGGTGGGCCTATTCGAAAGACAATTTTCCTGCCCAATGGAAATATCACTTATGTGGATAGCGCAAACTGTAGGACGCTGCCATGCGCTACACTTTTGGCTGCCACTCTTAACTGCTTGGCCGACCTTGAGACCCTAGCACGGGCGCTGGGGATGATCACCGGACAAAAGACGAGAGGCAGAAAATCCGGCTAGTTTCCAGTAACCTTCATTTTGTAATCGGAGGTGATGTCAACACAGTTACGGCCATCGGGATTGCAAATGGCAACCAATTGAACACGACTCTGTGAGTTGTAGGCTTGCGCCGAAGCATCTTTGACCGTCAGTTGAATTGCAATGACGCTCAAGCTCAAGGCGATGATGGTAAGAACCACTTTTGAGTAAAGATCAGCTTTCATTTTGAACCTTCCTAGTCGGGTGACGCCAGATGTACGCAAACAACCTGCGTCCCTAGTCTGTCGACACGGCCATTATGCTATTGCTATTGGCAATTGTCGGCTTAGGTTTCTTAAGAGCATCCTAGCCCCGGCCGCGGGTCAGGCGTTCTAGAAGAAACTGGGCATAGCCCACTCATCTGTAGCATGCCACAGTCTGCATGCTTCACCTTTTGCGCTAAAAAGCGAATGGCAGCGCCGATATGACCGAC
>JAIPCE010000193.1 GCA_021738345.1 Rhodoferax sp.
GCCAATGCCCTGGTCCGTAACCCGAACGCCAGCCAGCGGTACGCCGGCCGTGTCGCTTGACGCAGGCAGCAGTTCAATCTTTACGTCGCCCCCCGAGGGTGAATATTTGTAGGCGTTGGACAGCACGTTTAGCAGTGCCTGGCGCGCCTTTTGGCGGTCAACCAGCACGGTGACTGCAGCGCCTGTGGCAAGCAAGACAGGCGGCGCGCGTCCCAAGGGCGGCTTGAAGGCGTGGACGACTTCCCCGACCAGCTGCGGCAAACCGGTGGCTTCAAGCACAAAGTCCTTGCCCCGGCGTGCCTCGATGCGCGCCAGATCGAGCAGTTCGTTCAGGATCGACGCCATCAACTCCGACTGTTTGTAGATGATGGTCAAAAACTCGCGCTGGCTCGCCGCATCGAGTTCTTGCGTCAGCAAGACTTCCGAGAAGCCATAGATGCTCGACATGGGGGTGCGCAGCTCGTGGGCGGCAGTCGACAGAAACTCGCTTTTGATGCGGTCGACCTCGGCCTCAAAGGTGACATCCCGCAGATACAGCACCTGCGACACGGTGCCGGTTTGCGCTTCACGCAGGCCGACCTCAATCACGCGTTTGCTGCCATCGGCCAGTTCACACAAACGACGTTTCTCGGCGGCGCTGCCGTTTGCCACGGCGCGCAGCGCTGCCAGGCCTGGAAAGCTTGCCTCGGGAAGGCACAGGGCGGCCAGTTGCGTGGAGAAGTCGGTCTCGTTCAGACCCACCACCTGGTGGGCTTCCAAAGCCGTGAGTCGGGTAAATGCCGGGCTCACATATTTCACGCAATAGCTGGTATCAAACGAAACGAATCCATCGGGACTGAGCGCAAAGATGGCCCGGAGTTGTCCGGCATGCTCGCGTTCTCGCTCTTCGGCGGCATGTCGTTCGGTGACGTCGCTGTGCGAGCCTGACATGCGAACTGCCTCACCCTGGGCATCAATCAATGCCCGTCCGCGGTCCAGAATCCAGATGTAATTGCCATTCTTGCAGCGCATGCGGTGTTCGCATTGGTAGAAGTCGGTCTCGCCGCGCAAGTGGCGCTGCATCTCTTCCATGGTGTGCTGCAGGTCGTCCGGGTGCACCCGTTCGGTCCATTCCGCGATCTGGTTTCCAATCTCGGAGCCGCTGTAACCCAGCATCGACTTCCAGCGCTCGGAGTAATAGACCTCGCCGGTTTGGCGGTTCCAGTCCCAGATGCCATCATTGGCGCCGCTCACCGCCAGCTCCCAGCGCTGTTCGCTGTCGGCCAGGGCCTGGGCAGTGTTCTTGAGCTCGCTGATGTCAATGCGGTTGCCGACGATATAGCCACTCGGGGTGCGGTGTTCCACGATCAGCAACCAGCGGCCGTCGCCAAGTCTTTGCTCTATGACTTCGCCGTTGGCACTCTGGTGCTGGGCCACCCGTTGCGCGACCCAGGCATCCACATTGCCGAGCGCTTCGACATACTGGCCTCGCTCAGCGCCCCGGCGGACGATCATCTCGAAGGTGTTGCCAGGCACGATCAGGTCACGGCTGGCTTCGTAAAAGCGCAGGTAGGCCTCGTTGCATTGCACCAGGCGGTCGTTCTCATCGTAAATGGTGAAGCCTTGTGCAATGCTGGCAATCGAGTCGCGCAGCAGGTTGCTCGATTTTTCTGCTGCCTGCTGCGCCAGCACACGCTCGTGATTTTCGGCCTGCAGCAGGCGCAGGTCCTCGCCGAGTTGCTGTGCCATGTGGTTGAAGGCCGTCGCCGTCTGGGCCAGTTCGTCATCGCCCGAGACCACAATCCGGTGCGCGAAGTTGCCCGCAGCGAACTGGTTGCTGGCGCTCTGCAGTGCCACCAGGTGGCGTGCCAGATAGCTCCCCAGCAGCCAGGAAAGGAGCACCACCAGCGCGATTTCCAGCGTTGCAATTCCGGCAACCCAGCGCCGGGCAGAGACCAGTAAAACTTTCAACGGATCGGTTGATACACCGACCCGCACCTCACCGTGGCGCATGCCGCCGGCGACGATGGGTGCCGACCACTCAAAAAAACCGTCGGTGACCTGGTCCATGTGCGTGTCGGGCAGAAACGTCTTGGATAGTTGCGCGCTGTCGCCCTGGCGTGCCAAGACGGTACCGCTGGCATCGAGCACACTGATATAGGCGATCTGGCCCGAATCCATGGCCTGCGCCACCAGCGAGTCCAGGGTTGCGAGGTCTTGCGCAATGACCGCGTTTTTGGCCGCGACGGCCAGCAACTGGCCGCCTAGCTGTACCCGGCGGGTTAGCTCTGCGGCGTTGGATTCGCGCAGGATCGACAGCACGCTTCCGACCAGGACGGCGAGCAGCGCAAACTCGATGACGGCCACGCCAAGGATGATTTTGGTGCGAAAGCGCATGCTCTGCTCAGGGGTGGCGGTGCCGCTCTAACAGTTCAATGTCGAGCGCACGGATGTCATTCCAGTCCGGATCCTTTGCGCCAGACAGGCCTTTGAAGGCCAGCGGCAACAGGAGTTTCTGGCCGACTTCGTCGTTGGCCAGCGACTCCATGGCCGCCAATACCTTGGCTAGGCTGGCTGCCGGCACGCGCGGGTGCGCAGCAAACGCGTGCGGTGTGTAAGCGGGGGTTTCGGTGAGCACGCGCAGGGTATCGCGAATCTCAGGCGGGCTGGCCTCAAAGGTGCGCTGGATTCCGCCGCCGGCCTCTTGCAGGCCCGAGGCAACCGCGCGATAGACGGAGTCGTGTGAGGCGACAAACTTGGCATCGATGGCGATCTTCAGACGCGCAAACTCCGCCTGCGGCAGGATGCTGGCAGCGAATGCAGCCGGTGCCGGAAACACGACGGTCTTGCCGGTCAGATCAGCGACCTTGCGGTAGGGACGGTCTTTTCGGACGACCAGAATGCCTTTCAGACGGCGGTCCTTTTCTTTGGCAAAGGCCAGGTAGCCCGGAGCCTTGTGAAAGACCACATAGTGGTAAGGGTTCATATAGGCCAGATCGTAGTCCCCTTTTGACAGTCGTTCCTCAAACATCGGGATGTCGGGGGCAGTGCGAAACACCAGGGTCACTCCCGAGCGCCGGCTCAACTCGGTCAACACGGGACCCCACTCCTCGGCCAGGCGGCTTGCCGATTGTTGTGGAACGATCCCAAAAGTCAGAGCGTTGGCAACTCCTTGTGCCTGAACCGGCAGTACCAGCAGGGAGCCCAGCAGCAGCCCTGCGAGCGTGTGCCAGAGGGTCCGTCGCCGGGGATTGGAGGGGGTATGTTTCACGGGGTCTCCCATTGATCAGTGAGCAGGCTGGGTTGTAGGGTGCGAAACCGCTCGACTCAGGGGCGCGTACTTTGACCGACCGTTGCCATGGCTTTCAGCAGCTTGGCTTTTTCCAGCAGGTCTTCGTCGGTGTCGGCAAATCGCTCGGCGATGGCACGAAATTCATCGGATAGGCTGCAAAACGTATCAACCATGTCCGGGTCGAAGTGTGTGCCACGCCCCTCCTTGATGATTTGCACGGCTTGCGCGTGGGGTGCGGCTTTTTTGTAGATGCGCCGACTAATCAACGCGTCATACACATCAGCGACCGCCATCAGGCGTGCGGCAATCGGGATGTCGTCGCCGGCCAGCCCCTGCGGGTAGCCGCTGCCGTCCCACTTTTCGTGGTGGGAGTACACAATTTCCTTGGCGATTTCAAGAAACTCACTGTTGGCCTCGGCATTGGACTGCGCGTTAGCGAGTGCTTCGTGGCCCAGTGTCGGGTGCTGCTTCATGACCTCCCACTCACTCGGCTCGAAGCGCCCGGGCTTAAGCAGGACCCGGTCCGGAATGCCGACCTTGCCAATGTCATGCAGCGGCGCACATTTGAACAGCGCCTGGATTCGATTTTCGGTCAGGTACTCGCCAAAGCGCGGGTGCTCCTTGAGTTGTCGGGCCAGCGCCTGGACATAGTGCTGGGTGCGCCGCAAGTGGTTGCCGGTGTCTGCGTCGCGTGTTTCCGCCAGCGAGGCCAGTGCCAGCGTGGTCACGTCCTGCAGCGCCAACAGTTGTCGGGACCGCTTGCTGACTTCGTACTCGAGGTACTCGTTGTTGACCTGCAGGGTGCGGGCATGAAAGGCTTCAACCAGGTGGGCCTTGACCCGCGACAGCAGGATGGGTGGGCTGATGGGTCGGGTGACGTAGTCCACGGCACCCAGGCTCATTCCCAATTGCTCGCTTTCGATGTCGCTCTTGCTGGTCAGAAAAATGACCGGGATGTGGCTGGTCTGAGGGTTTGCCTTGAGGCGGCGGCAGACCTCATACCCATCCATGTCGGGCATCAGGATGTCGAGCAAAATGAGATCGGGCTTCTCCTCGCAGGCAATCTTGAGTGCTTTGGTACCGTGGTTGGCCGCTTTTACCGTGTAGGAATCGCGCAACAGGCCCGAAATCAGTGAAAGATTGGCTGGGGCATCGTCGACGACCAGAATCGTGGGGTTGACGGAAGGAAACAAATCCATCTCAAATCCTATGGGCTAGGTCAATTTTTACCGCTTTCGCGCCGGCGCACAGCACATCCAGGGCATCCGCGTGCTCGAAATTGCGGATCAGATTTTCCAGGATATCGAAGCGTTCACCAAGCGCTGAGCGTAGCAAACCAGCGTGTGCCGCGACGACCTGCTCGGCCGACGCGTCGCTGCTGGACAAAAGGTCGGCCAGGTTCTGCAAGACCGGACGCACCAGTTCGGCATCCGGCCCTGGGGTGGCTGGTGGCACGGCCGCTTCTTCGGGCAGGGCTCTGGTGATTCTGGCTACCAGCGTCGACAGGTGACGTTCGAGCGGCTCCAGCAGATCGAGCAGTTGCGTTGCGCTGGCCCCCAGGTTGGCTGCCTGCTCCAGTGCAGCGGCGAGTTGGCTGCACTCATCGGCACCCAGGTTTGCGGCCACCCCCTTGAGGGTATGGGCAGCGCGAGCGGCCAGCGCCAGGCTGTTGTCTTTGATCGCGTCGCGGGTGGTCTGCGGCATGTTGCCCTGGTTGGCGACAAATTTGCGCAGCAAGGCGGTGTAGCTGGCGGTTTTCCCGCCGCACAGGTGCAGGCCCTTTGTCACGTCGATGCCGGCAATGGACAGGGTTGGCGGGACCGGGTCGCCGGCCCAGCGCTTGAGGCATTTGGCCAGGGCATCGGGATCGATCGGCTTGGTCAGGTGCTCGTTCATGCCTTCTGCCAGGCACCGCACGCTTTCTTCTGTCGATGCGTGGGCGGTCAGTGCAATGATGGGCAAGGCATTAAATCTGCTCTGGCGTCGCAAGGCGAGCGTGGCCTGGTGGCCGTCGAGCACGGGCATTTGCAGGTCCATCAGCACGATGCCCCACGGCAGCGGGTCGGGCGCTTGCTGCAACAGGTCCAGGGCCATCTGGCCGTTGTCGGCAGTGGTCACTTGCACACCGAGGGCCTCCATAAGCTCCACCGCAATTTGTTGGTTAATTTCGTTGTCTTCGACCAGCAGGACGCGCAGTCCGGCGAGTTGTTGTGCGTCAGGCGACACGTCAACCGGGCCAGGAATGTAGGTTGCGGTTGGATGGATGACGTCCACCAGCGCATCCCAGAGGCGCGACTGGCTAACCGGCTTGTCGAGAAAGCTCGCTACACCGGCGCTTTCACCGGAGCCGCGTGCATCGTCGGCGCCAAAAGCCGTGATCATGACCACCGGGGGCAGATGTTCCAGCACCATTTCCCGGTTGATGCGCCGTGTCGCCTCCAGGCCATTCATGCCGGGCATGCGCCAATCCATGAGCACGACATCAAACGGATCGCTGTGGTCGGCTTTCTGCAATGCGTTGAGGCCGGTCTCGGCGTCCTGCATGGCTTCAGCGCGCAAGCCCAGGGCCATGAGCTGCTCGGTCAGGATCAGGCGTGCATCCGGGCTGTCGTCAATTATCAGCACGCGCAAATCTTGCGCAACCGCCTTGAGCAGGGGGCGGGTCCGCTTCTCGTGGGACAGATCAAACCAGGCGCTGAAGTGGAAGGTGCTACCCACGCCGATGGAGGACTCCACACCGATGGTGCCGCCCATCATTTCCACAAACCGCTTGGAGATGGTCAGACCCAGGCCGGTGCCGCCATAGCGCCGGGTGGTGGAACTGTCGGCCTGGGTAAAGGCCTGGAACAGCCGGGAGGTTTGCTCGGGGGTCATGCCGACGCCGGTGTCTGCCACCGATACGGTCAATTCCACCCGCTCCTGCAAGCGTCTGGAGGCCGCAATATTGACCTTGACCTGACCGGCCAGTGTGAACTTGATCGCGTTGTTGATCAGGTTGATCAGTATCTGGCCAAACCGGGTGGCGTCGCCCACCAGCGAGTCCGGCACGCCCGGCGCGACCCGAATCAGAAATTCAAGCCCTTTTTCATGGGCCTTCAGGGAGACGACGGTGGACATGCGGTCGAGTACATCATCAAGCCAGAACGGGGCTTTTTCCAGATCCATCTTGCCAGCTTCAATTTTGGAGAAGTCAAGGATGTCGTTGATGACATTGAGCAGCGCCGTGCCCGAGGCATTGATTTTTTGCAGGTAGTCGCGCTGCTTACTGGTCAGGTCGGTCTTGAGTGCCAGGTGCGACAGCCCGATGACCGCATTCATGGGGGTGCGGATTTCGTGGCTCATATTGGCCAGAAACTCGCTCTTGGCCCGTGTCGCTTCTTCTGCCACCGTGGTGGCATTCATGAGCTCACCCTGCTGGGCACGCAATTCTTCGGCTTGCTGCTGGGTTTCGTTCAGAAGTTGTCCTGTGATGCGATTACGTTCGATGATTTCGAGGTTGAGTGCCACCATGGGAAGCATCTGTTCCATCAGGCGGTCTGGTCGCTCTTGGGTGGACACCAGACTGGCGATTTCCAGCACGGCAAGTACATTGCCACGCGTACCTACCACGGGCCAAAGGCGGCAATACCTGGGCGGCTCGTCCAACAGGGCAGAGCGGATCTGGATGACCGATCCAGATGGGTCTTGCACGGTAATGGGCTTGCGGTCGCGCGCGCATTGTCCCAGCAGGCCATCGTTTGCCGAAAAGCGCTGCAACAGGATGCCTGGGTTGGCGATGCCCCATCCGCCCTGAAAGCAGAAGTTGCCGGAATCGCGATCCAGCACATACAGCACACCGACCTGTGCGTCCATCAGGGGTGTCAACTCACGCATGAGCACGTCGCCAAAATCGGCCAGTTTTTCAATCGCCTGCAGCCGTGACGCAATGGAAAACGTGGTGGCCTTCACCCAGCGCAGTGTGTCGGCTTCTCGTGCCCCACTTTGCAAAATGGCCAGCGATCGGGCCATGTCGCCGACTTCATTTTGAAAATCGGTGTGCGGGACCGGATGGTTCAGGTCGCCATCGGCAATTTCCTCGATGCTGGTGCGCAGACGGGACAGGGGTCGGCGCACCGAGCTCGCCAGAACGACCCCGAGGGCAATACCCACGCACACGCCCAGAACGAGGAAGCCGGTGATCGAGTATTGCATGACCTGCGAGAAGGCGGCCGCGTCCTGTGCCGTTTGCCTGGCCGCTTCTTCCTTGTGGCGGACCAGGCTGATCATGATCTGGTCGGTGGCATTGAAGATGCGCACGTTTTCAGGGCTTGCCAAAAAGCGTGCGACCTCGCTCCTTTGCCATGCCTGGTCAGACGCGAGCATCGTCGTCACATGGTCAACATTGCGCAGATACTGGGCCAGCACGTCCTGAATGTCAATCAGCAGCCGACGCCCTTCGGGCCGGTAAAACAGCTGATCGCTTTCGTGCAGGGATTGGTTCAATATCTGGCGCGCATCATTGAGGTCCTTCAACGCCCCGGCACGGCTTTCGGCATCGGGCGAAAGCACCATTTGCCGCAGCGAGCGACCCATCTGCATCAGGTGGATGCTGGCCTCCTTGATATGGGAGACACCTTGCAGCTCGAGTGCATACATGCGTTGTACTTCTTCGCTTTGCAGGCGGCTGCTGTAAATGGACTGCAGTCCGATGCCGATCAGAATGGCGAGCAGGGCGCCGACCGCAAGGATCAGCTTGGTGTTGAGCTTGAGGGATTCCAGAAGTTTCATGGGTGACATGTCTCGTGAGGTGGGGCTCAACCAGGTAGGCAAAAACTGACGCGCGTACCCTGGCCCAAGGTGCTGCTGATCGCCAATTCCCCACCGTGCAGGTCAATGATTTCCTTGACAATGCTCATGCCCAGGCCGGTGCCCGAGGTCTTGCCCGAAGTGTCGGCCCGGTAGAAGCGCTCGCACACGCGCTCACGCTGTTCTGGCGTCATACCTATGCCCTGGTCACTGATGTGAATCCAGATGCGCGGCGTTGCGCAATATTGGCTGGCGGTGCCGATTTCCAGCACGACCGGACCACCGCCTGGGGAGTATTTGTAAGCGTTGGACAGCACATTGAGCATCGCCTGGCGTAGCTTGCCGGAGTCTGCCAGCACCAGTGCCCGGTCCTCGGGCAGCACAAGTTCGACGGGGTCGCGGCCTTCAGGCGGAATGAAGGATTTGGCGAGGTCCGCGGCCAGATCCTGCAGACAGACCTGGCTGTAGCGAAAGTCTTTTCCACGGCGCGATTCAATGCGTGCCAGGTCTAGCAGTTCATCGAGAATTTTTGCCATCAACTTGGACTGCTTGTAAATGATGTCGAGGAATTCTTTTTGTGACTCGCGGTCAAGCTCCTGGTGCAGCAAGACTTCCGAAAATCCAAAGATGCTGGCCATGGGCGTGCGCAATTCGTGGGCGGCGGTCGATAGAAACTCGCTCTTCATCTGGTCGACTTCGGTTTCGTGCGTCACATCGCGGAAGTAGAGGATCTGTGAAACGGACGTGGAGTCGCTGCAGCGCAGGCCAATTTTCAGTACCCGCTTGCCGTCGCCGGTGATCTCGATCGTCTGGCTTGCGTCGGCCTTTTTCTCGGCCACTTTGTTCCGCAGCGCAGTGATGTCGAGCCCGCTGGAACCGGCGTTGCAACGCTGGCCGAGCCAGTCAGAAAATCCCCGCTCATCAAGTCCGTCCAACACGCCCGCTGCCTGCGCTGTCATGCGGGTGAAGGCGGGGCTGACATATTTGACCCGGCGTTCACGGTCGAAAGTGACAAAGCCGTCGGGGCTTAGGGCAAAAATGGCATTGAGTTGTTCAGTGCGGTCCTGGATTACCAGATCGGCTGCGCGGCGCGCCCGGATGTCGCGTCGGATCTGGCGCAAATGGCGGGTCAGTGCCACGGCCAGCGCGATGATCAGGACGCTGACGATGCTGACTTGCTGCCGAAGTGCCGTCTTTGCCAGGCTCTGGTTGGCCAGCAAATCTTTCATATCCAGCCCGACCGACACGGCCAACTGGTATTGCGGCACCTTGCGGAAGTAGTAGATACGCTCAATGCCGTCGACCACAGACTTCTGTATGTAGGACCCCGACAGCGTGCCTCGGCCAATGAGTTCAAACATCTTGGCGTTTGGTGCGCTGGTGCCGAATTCTTCCTTGCCGCCGACCTTGCGCGCGCGGGCAATGCCGTCCAGACCGTAGAGCGCGGCCAGCCCTTCCCGGCCCAGACTTAGTTCGTTGTAGAAACGGGTGAAGTAGCCGGGGTCGATAGACACCACCACGACACCGGCCAACTCGCCGTTGGCGCGCGTGATGCGCCGAGTGAGTTGAATCGACCATTTGCCACTGGCCCGGCCCAACACCGGTTTGGAGACGAAAAGTTCACCGGTGTCGGCCGCCACATGCACCTTGAAGTGCTCCCGATCCGACAAGTCCAACTTGCCATTGGTGGGGAGATTGGCCAACACATAGATGCCCTTGGCGTCGATGATGCCGACCTG
>JAIPCE010000194.1 GCA_021738345.1 Rhodoferax sp.
GCTTGGCACAGTGCGTCGCCGACGGCGACCTGACCACCCGGATCAACATAAAGGCGGGTGACACCCAGAGCATGATGGCCCAGTTGCTGCATATGCAACAAAGTCTGACCGCCATTGTTACCAAGGTGCGCACCGGCTCCGAAAGTGTCGCCACGGCCAGCGCCGAGATTGCCCAGGGCAACACCGACCTGTCTGCGCGAACCGAAAGCCAGGCCAGTGCGCTGGAACAGACCGCTGCATCCATGGAGGAACTGGGCTCAACAGTAAAAAACAATGCCGACTCCGCACGCCAAGCCAACCAACTCGCAGTCAATGCCGCAACCATCGCGGTCAAAGGCGGCTCTGTGGTCGGGCAGGTTGTCGACACCATGAAGGGCATCAATGAATCATCGCACCGCATTTCTGCCATCATCAGCGTGATTGACGGAATTGCGTTTCAAACGAATATTCTGGCCCTGAATGCCGCCGTGGAGGCCGCACGCGCGGGTGAACAAGGGCGCGGCTTTGCGGTGGTCGCCACCGAGGTCCGTTCGCTGGCAGGCCGCAGCGCCGAGGCAGCCAAGGAAATCAAGAACCTGATCAGCGCCAGCCTAGAACGTGTCGAGCACGGCACTGCACTGGTCGATCAGGCCGGAGCCACCATGACCGAGGTGGTAAGTTCCATCAAGCGTGTGACCGACATCATGGCCGAGATCACCTCCGCAAGCCATGAGCAGGCGCTGGGTGTGGCACAGGTCGGCGAGGCCGTGTCCCAAATGGACCAGGCAACCCAGCAAAATGCCGCCTTGGTCGAAGAAATGGCCGCCGCCGCCTCGGCGTTGCAGGCTTTGGCAGACGAGCTGGTGCAGACCGTGTCGGTGTTCAAAATCGAAGGCGACGGGCGGGTGCGCTGAGACTGTTGCTCCGACCCGTGCCCACAGCGTGATGCCTGCTAATTCAGAGCACGCTTGAGTCGGATTTCCTCGATCTTTGCCGAACCAAGGGACACCGTTTTTGCGCTATTGAGCTCGCGTTTGAAACCGGCCAATTCGTGAAAACGCACCGCACGATCACTGGCAAGTGGTACCCAGACGGTGACATGGGTGCAACCTTCCTCTTGCAAGCCTTCGCGCGCAGCATCCCACAAGGCCAGGCCGGCCCCCTTGCCCCAAAACTGGGGGGCCACATAAATCGCCCAGATTTCGCCCATCGTAGGAGGGGTCCCCTTGTCGCGCGAACGGTCAAAACCGACAAAACCGATCACCTTGTCGGCATCCAGCACGACAAACACCTGTGGCTCACTGTACTCGATGGCTTCACGCCAAAATGACAGCCGCTTTTCCACCGGCGGCAGTGGCATGGCCGCATCGCTGAGCAGCGACTTGAAAGATTCTCTGGCAGTATTGTTGTGCAATTCGGCGATGTTCTTTGCATCGCGCAAGGTCGCAGGTCGGACCTTGAAAGTTGACGTACTAGACATGTCTGGCGATAAACCTGAAGCGGGATGTGTTGTAAACAGGCCGCCATTGTCGCCGGAAATGAAACCGCTCGTTTTTCAAGAGCCAAACTGGAGTTGGCCCATAGCCCCAAGGAAGCACAGCGATAACCTGGACTTTTGCTCGACCTTTAGGGTCAGTCCCCTTGTGACAAGTGGGCGAGTCCATAAGAATGGGGTTATTGACTGAACAGACACCCCATGACCACACCCATCACCCTATCCCTCGCTGACCATCCGCTGCAGTGTCTTCTGCGATGGGAAAACCAAGCAGCCGACAGGGTGTACTTGACCCAACCCAACGGCGCCGGGGTTTTGCAGACCCTCACTTGGCGCGAGGCAGCGGACCAGGTACGCCGCATGGCGCAATTCCTGCAGAGTCAAAATTGGCCGCCCGGGAGCAGAGTGGCCATCCTGGGCAAGAATAGCGCACACTGGATCTTGGCTGACTTGGCAATCGCGATGGCCGGGCACATCTCGGTGCCAATTTACCCCACCTTCAATGCCGAATCCCTGAGCTATATCCTGCAACACAGCGAATCCCGTGCGTGCTTTGTCGGCAAGATGGATGACCTGAGCAGCCTGAATCAGGTGCTGTCACCGGAACTCCCGCTGATCACTTTGCCGCTGGCACCCCAAGTCGCTTCGGCGCAAGCATGGGACGCCTTGGTCGCCACGCACAGGCCAATTGCGAATCCCGCCAGGCTCCATATGGAAGATGTCTGCACCATCATCTACACGTCTGGCACCACCGGCAAACCAAAAGGCGTGGTGCATACTTTTGCCAACATGGCCTGGGGCGTGACAAGCGCCACCCGACGTGTTCGCATGGACCACAATGACCGCTACATTTCCTACCTGCCACTGGCCCACGTGGCAGAACGGATGCTGATCGAACAAGCCTCCTTGCGCTATGGGGGCCAGGTGTTTTTTGCCGAGTCGCTTGACACTTTTGTGCAAGACCTGCAGCGTGCCCGTCCGAGCATTTTTTTCTCGGTGCCAAGGTTGTGGGTGAAATTTCAGCATGGTGTACACACAAAGATGCCCGCTGAAAAACTCAATAATTTGCTGCGAATCCCGGTACTTGGATATTGGGTACGCCGCAAAATTCTCAAAGGACTGGGGCTCGACCAATGCCGCATTGCGGCAGGGGGTGCCGCGCCCATGCCACATGAGGTGTTGCGCTGGTACCGAAATTTGGGCCTGGACCTGATCGAGGTCTACGGCATGACAGAGAACTGCGGCATCTCACACTCCACGCTGCCAGGTTCCAGGCAGGTGGGAACCGTGGGACAGACCTACGACGCGGTCGAGAGTCGGATCGACCCGATCAATGGCGAGATACAGATGCGCTGCAGCGCGCTGATGCAAGGCTATTACCGAGAGCCTGCCCAAACCGCGCAGGTCATGACAGCGGACGGTTGGCTGCGTACCGGCGACAAGGGCGACATCAATGCACAGGGCCAATTAACGATTACCGGACGCGTCAAGGACATCTTCAAAACCAGCAAAGGCAAATATGTGGCTCCGGCGCCGATTGAAGACCTTTTGGTGATGCACCCCGCCATCGAGGCCTGTGCCGTCACAGGTGCCAACCTGACCCAGCCGCTGGCCCTGGTCATGCTCTCGGTCGAAGCGGCAAATCAATGCGCCAGCGAAGACGACAAGGCACCGATGGAAGAGTCATTGGAGCGCCACCTGAAGTGGGTGAACGCGCAGCTTGAACCGCACGAGCGTCTCGACTGTCTGGGCGTCGTGGTGACACCATGGACGCCTGAAAACGGCTTTGTAACGCCCACACTTAAGGTCAAACGGCACCGTGTGGAAGCTGCTTATGGCAAAAATTATGCCTTTTGGATCCGCCAGGGGCGCCCGGTTGTGTGGGTTGAGGACACACTATGATGCGGGTTTTACCCACTATGCGCCCATGAACCGATTCGCGCGCCGACGCACGATTGAAGTCAGGCACCCGCCAAAAGTAGCAGCCAGTGAACGTCCCAACCCGCCGGGTCAGGACGTCATACTCGACGGGTATGCGCCGTCCCAAATGATCGAGGATTTGCGCAAGTACCAGGCCGAGCTGGAAATCCAGAACACGGCACTGCGTTACAGCCAGCAAGAGGCCGAGGGCGCATCCGAGCGCTTCGCCACCCTTTTTTCCAATGTGCCACTGGCCTTGATGGTGGTCGATGAAGAGGGTCTGGTCCTGGCCAGCAATGCCATGGCGCTTCGGCTGTTTCAACCCTTGGAGACCGACCAGCCGCTGCATTTTTTGCTGCCTTTTGTTAGCGCTGGCCATGCCGACGTGGTGGCTGTGGCCTTTTTGAGCGCCAAGTCCGAAGGCACCAGTGAGGTCAGCGAGGTGGTGTTTCTGGCCGGTTCCCAGGGCACATTCACCGGCGATCTGCACATTGCACGCATCGAAAATCCGCAGGACGAATTGGCACACTTCATTTGCGCCATCATTGACCAGGGCCCCTTGCTGGCGCAACGCCACGCCCTGCAAGAAAGCGCGGTCGTGCTGCGCCAGCGCAATGAAGACCTGCTGCTCAGCGAGAACCGAATGGCGGCGGTCATCAATTCATCGCTGGATGCGATTGTGTGCATCGATGAGCACCAACGCATCACCGTATTCAATCCTGCAGCAACCACCCTTTTTGGCTGTCCGTCGGAGTTGGCGTTCGGTAGCCCCCTCGGGCGCTTTCTACCCGATGTGGCGACCCGGCTCAATACCTGTACGGTCCCGGCACAGGCCATGTTGGGAGAGTTCCAGGCGAACACCTTGCAAGGCAAGGCAATTTTTGTGGAAATCAGTGTCTCGCGCGAGCAAGGGCGGGAGGCCAGTGGCATGCACGGCGCCATCACCACGCTTTTCGCACGTGACCTGACGGCCAGAAAACAGGCCGAAAACCAACGTCTGGCGCTTGAAACCCAGTTGCGCGAGTCGCAAAAAATGCAGGCCATGGGCACCATGGCTGGCGGCATTGCGCATGACTTCAACAACATTCTCAGTGCCATACTGGGCAACGTGAGTTTGGCCAAGCAAGACATCAGTGAGGATTCGCTAGCGCTCACGAGTCTGCTCGAAATTGAGAAGGCTGGGCGGCGCGCCCGTGATCTGGTACGCCAGATATTGACTTTCAGCCGCAATGAACTCCCCAAGCGCATTCCGATTCATCTGGCTGAAGTAGTACATGAAACAGCCCGACTGGCCAAGGTCACGCTGCCGCCTTCGGTTGAGTTGCTGACCACGATTAAGGACGATCGCTACACCGTAATGGCCGATGCGACCCAGGTGGAGCAGGCCTTGCTCAACCTGTGCACCAATGCCATATTGGCGGTGGGCAAGCAGCGCGGCACGGTACAGATCGAACTCGCCAGCAGTGAGCTGAAGCAGCCCCAGGCCGGGCGTCTGGGGCTCACTCCAGCACGTTTTGTCACACTCACCGTGACCGATAACGGAAACGGCATGTCAGAAGACACGCAGTCCAGGATTTTTGAGCCTTTTTTTACCACCCGCCAGGTCGGACAAGGTACCGGGCTGGGCCTGTCCGTGGTGCACGGCATCATGCAAACCCATCAGGGCGCGGTGCAGGTAGAAAGCAAACTGCAACAAGGCAGCATATTTACCCTGTACTTCCCAATCACCCTGGAGCCTGCACAGTCCGCTGTGAGCGAACCGGGCTTGCCCATCAAGGTCCACGGCAAGGGGCGCCATGTGATGTACGTCGACGATGATTCTGCGCTGGTGTTTCTGGTAAAGCGGGTGCTGACGCGCAAGGGTTTTGCCGTCACCACCTTCAGCGACCCGCACCAGGCCCGGCTTGCGCTGCAGAACCAGCCCGATGCGTTTGACTTGCTGGTGACCGACTACAACATGCCTGGCTATAGTGGACTCGATCTGTTGCGTGACACCAAGCGGATTGCCCCCGAGCTACCGGTGGCACTGGCCTCGGGTTACATCACACCCGAACTGGAACGTACCGCAATGAACGAAGGTGCCAAGGCACTGATTTACAAGCCTAATGACGTCAACGAGCTCTGTGAAACGGTGCAACGCCTGATCACCGACCGGTATGGCTCCTGAACACCATGCCCTGCTGCCAGACATCGAACTGGTCTATGCGGACGATGCCATCGTGGTCCTCAACAAGCCGTCTGGCCTGTTGACCGTCCCCGGGCGTGGCCCTGACAAACAAGACTGCCTGAGCCGACGCGCACAATCGCACATCCCCAATGCGCTGGTAGTGCATAGGCTGGATATGGCCACCTCGGGCTTGCTGCTCATGGCGCGCGGAGCCGCAGTGCAGCGCGCGCTCAGCCAGGCGTTTGCGGCGCGCGAGGTGGCAAAACACTATGTCGCGATCGTCGATGGGCACTTGCAGCCTGGTGCTTCGGGCAAGACGCTGATCGATTTGCCGATAGCCACGGACTGGCTGCAACGCCCGCGGCGCGTGGTTGCCGTGCAAGGCGGACAGTCCAGCCAGACGCAGGTTCAAGTGCTGCGTTTTGACGCTGCATTGAACCAGACTCGGGTCGCACTGCAGCCACTGACCGGCAGGACGCATCAGTTGCGGGTGCATCTGCAGGCCATCGGACATGCGATCCTCGGGGACACCCTGTATGCTACTCCGGCGGTGGCAGTGCGATCGCCGCGCCTGCTGCTGCATGCCGATGCGCTGGCATTCATCCATCCGCTGACACAACGTTTTCTGAATTTCGAAAGCCCACCCGATTTCTGAAGCGCGGATGGTTTTCCAAAGACCGCGCCGCCCGTCCGGGTTGAACGCCTAAAATGCAGGCGTGAACACACTTCAAAACGCCGACCTGCATTGCCATTCTGTCGTGTCTGATGGGACTCTGACCCCCGAAGAGCTGGCTGCGCGCGCCAGTGGCAATGGCGTCGCCTTGTGGGCGTTGACCGACCACGATGAAATTGGTGGTCAGTCGCGTGCCGCGGCGGCGGCCAAGGCACTTGGCATGCAGTACCTGACAGGCGTCGAGATTTCGGTGACCTTTATTGGCCAAACCGTGCACATCGTGGGCCTGGGCTTTGATCCGGACAACGCCGCACTGGTGGCAGGGCTGCACCAGACGCGTGGTGGCCGCGAAGCGCGTGCCCAGCAGATGGCCCAGGGCCTGGCCAAGGTCGGCATCCAGGGGGCCTTTGACGGCGCACTGAAATTTGTGGGCAATCCGGAGCTGATCTCGCGCACGCACTTTGCGCGGTTTCTTGTGGAAACCGGTGTCTGCAAGGAGACCAACGAGGTGTTTCGCAAGTACCTCACCGAGGGTAAACCGGGTTATGTGCCGCATCGCTGGGCCAGCTTGAAAGACGCGGTGACCTGGATCATCAATGCCGGAGGCGTAGCCGTAGTGGCACATCCGGCACGCTACAAATTTACACCCAACGAAGAATTTGCCTTGTTTACGGAATTTAGGTCACACGGCGGCCGAGGGGTTGAAGTGGTGACCGGCAGCCACAGCCCAGCCGAATATCTGGTGTACGCTGACGCCGCGCGCGAGTATGGCCTGTTTGCCTCGCGTGGCAGCGATTTCCACAGTCCCATGGAAAGCCACACCGAGCTAGGCACCCTGCCCTTTTTGCCCGACAACCTGACGCCGGTCTGGACCGCCCTCGCCGCCCGCATCCAGTAGACGCATGGCCCAGTATTTTGAAGTTCACCCCGACAACCCGCAAGTCCGCCTCTTGAAGCAGGCGGCTACCCTGCTGGAAAAGGGCGGCATTCTTGCGGTGCCGACCGATTCGAGCTATGCACTGGTGTGCCGCCTCGATGACAAGGCAGCCGCCGACCACTTGCGCCGGATTCGTGGTGTCGATGACAAACACCACCTGACCCTGCTCTGTCGCGATCTGAGCGAACTGGCCAACTACGCCCGCGTCGACAACCGCCAGTACCGTTTGCTCAAGTCGGCCACCCCGGGGCCATTTACCTTCATTCTTGAGGCCAGCAAGGAGGTGCCGCGCCGTGTCAGTCACCCTTCGCGCAAGACCATCGGGCTGCGGGTGCCAGAACATAAGGCCCTTCAAGCACTACTGGAGATTCACGGCGCCCCGTTTCTGGCCACCACCCTGATCGCCGATGGGGAGACCGAGCCCCTCAATGATGCACAGGAAATACGGGATCGGTATGAGCGTCTGATTGCGGGTGTGGTGGATGCCGGTGCCTGCGCCCAGGAGCCCACCACCGTCATTGATCTGACCGATGTCGACCCCGAGGTGATTCGTCAGGGTCGTGGCAATCTCAGTATCCTTGGGCTATAACGCCCTCGCCGGTCGCATTCACCCTTAACTATCGAAGGTTGCCCCCACGTGGACATTGCTCAATTCATTCAAACGGTCGCGCTCTACGCGCTACCGGTACTTTTTGCCATCACGGTGCACGAAGCCGCACACGGCTATGCGGCACGCCATTTTGGCGACAACACGGCCTGGAATTTGGGGCGTGTCACCCTCAATCCGGTGGTGCATATCGACCCGTTGGGCACCATTCTCATGCCCTTGCTGTTGTACCTCGCTACCTCCGGCGCATTTTTGTTTGGCTATGCTAAGCCGGTACCTGTGCGTTTTGGCAACTTGCGCCACCCCAAACGCGACATGGTGTGGGTGGCATTGGCCGGTCCTGCATCTAATTTTGGACAGGCATTGCTGTGGGCAATACTCGCTTTGTTGTTTGAAGGCATGGACGTCAGAGAGGCGTTTTTCCTTGAGATGTGCCAGGCCGGCGTGCTCGTCAACATCGTGATGTTTGCGTTTAACCTGTTTCCCTTGCCGCCGTTGGACGGTGGGCGCATTGTGGTAGGGCTGCTGCCCTATCGGCAAGCCGTGCTGTTCTCGCGCATCGAACCCTGGGGCTTTTTTATTGTCATGGGGCTGGTCGTCGCGGGTGTCGTCAGCGCCCTTTGGATGCGGCCGGTGATGGGTTTGACCTATGCAGCGCTCCAGCTCCTGTTGTCACCGTTGGCTTGGCTAATTCGCTGATTTTTGTACTTGCCCCCTCCAGACCGCTCCCATGAAACCTGTTCGCTTTCTCACCGGCATCACCACCTCGGGCGCCCCACACCTCGGCAACTACGTCGGCTCAATTCGCCCTGCGGTGCGTGCCAGCCAGACGTCGGGGGTGGAAAGCTTTTATTTCCTCGCCGACTACCATTCCCTGATCAAGATTGAAGAGCCCGAGCGCATTCAGCGCTCTACGCTGGAAATTGCCGCGAGCTGGCTGGCCGCCGGCCTCGATCCGGATCGGGTCACCTTTTACCGCCAGTCCGACATTCCAGAGATACCGGAGCTGACCTGGCTACTCACTTGCGTCACAGGCAAGGGCGTGCTCAATCGCGCCCATGCCTACAAGGCGGCAGTGGACAAAAACACCGCAGCCGGGCAGGACCCCGACAGCGATGTCAACGCGGGTCTGTACATGTACCCGGTCCTGATGGGTGCCGACATTCTGATGTTTAACGCGCACAAGGTGCCGGTCGGACGTGACCAGGTGCAACACCTGGAGATGGCGCGCGACATGGCCAGTAGCTTCAACCACCGGTATGGCAGGCATTTTGTGTTGCCACAGGCCGAAATAGAAGAAACGGTCGCCACGCTGCCAGGACTCGATGGGCGTAAGATGAGCAAGAGCTACGACAACACCATTCCCCTGTTCGCACCACGCGCGCAGTTGCAGAAACTGATCATGGGCATCGTGACCGACTCGCGCGCGCCCGGCGAACCCAAAGACGCCGACCAGTCCGCGTTGTTTCAGATTTACCAGGCCTTCGCATCCGCCGAAGAAACCGAGGCTCTGCGCCAGGCCTATGCACAGGGCATTGCCTGGGGCGATGCGAAACAACGTTTGTTTGAACGTATCGACCAGGAGATAGCGCCCATGCGCGCAAGCTACGAGACACTGATCAATGACCCCGGTCGCGTGGAAAACCTGCTGCTGGCGGGTGCCGTGCGTGCCCGCCAGATTGCCACGCCGTTCATGACCACGCTGCGCCAGGCCGTGGGACTGCGCAGCCTTGGCAGCAAAACCGCGCAATCTAGCACCAAGGCTACCAAGGCTGCATCAGCCAGCTTCAAACAATACCGCGAAAAAGACGGCAAGTTCTATTTCAAGCTTGTTGACTCCGCCGGCAAGTTGCTGCTGCAAAGCCGGGGCTTCGACTCGGCGAAAGCGGCAGGTCAAAGCATTGCAGACTTGCAGCACCAGGGCAGGGCCAGACTGTTG
>JAIPCE010000195.1 GCA_021738345.1 Rhodoferax sp.
AGAATTTCATGGCGGCTGAAGCTGGGGTTGGCCAGATAGACCGTGCAAATATCGGCACCCAGGCGGCTGAGCATGAGCCGTGCCAGCAAAGTCTTGCCGCTACCGACTTCGGCAACCAGCGTGATGATGCCCTCCTCATGGCCTGCCACATGCAGCAAGGCGGTGAGAATGTCACCCCGCTTGCCGCCGGCAAAAAAAAAGCCCAAGTCTGGCGTGATCTGAAAAGGCGGCTTTTGCAGCCCAAAATGGTCCAAATACAGTGACGACATGGCGGTTCCGGTTGCACTTATTCTTGCATGCTTCGCGGAAGATTGCCGCGCAGGGCCAGCAGCAGCCCCATCGGACTGCTGCGCCGCCGCTACAAATTGGGCGCTAGCAGGCGCTGCAGGGCCGCCGGATCGGCGTTTTGCCGCTTCGCCAGGTCGTGCAACTGGTCGTCACCGATCTTGCCCACATTGAAATAGCAGCTTTCGGGGTGGCCAATATAAAAGCCACTGACACTGGCGGCGGGGGTCATGGCCAGGCTTTCGGTGAGGCCCATGCCGATGTCTTCGCAATGCAGCAGGGCAAACATGTCTTTTTTGGCGCCATGGTCGGGGCAGGCGGGGTAGCCAGGGGCCGGGCGAATGCCTTGGTATTTTTCGCCAATCAAGTCGGCGGGGCTGAGCTTTTCGTCGCTGGCATAGCCCCATAAATCGGTGCGCACGCGGTGGTGCAGCATTTCGGCAAAAGCTTCGGCCAGCCGGTCGGCCAGGGCCTTGAGCAGGATTGCGGAGTAGTCGTCATGGGCGGCCTCAAAGGCCTGCGCCCGCTTGTCTGCGCCAATGCCGGCGGTCACGGCAAACAGGCCGGCATAGTCGGAGTGCGCGGGCGCGACAAAGTCGGCCAGGCAGCGACTGGGCATTTGCTGGCCGTCAATGACCTGCTTTTGCGCTTGTTGGCGCAGGCCGTGCCAGGTAAGCACGCGCTGGCTGCGCGCCTCGTCGCTGAAAAAAGCGATGTCGTCGTGCTGCACCGCGTTGGCCGGGTATAGCCCCACCACGCCATTGGCAGTGAGCCACCGGCCATCGACAATTTTCTTGAGCATGGCTTGCGCATCCGCAAAAACGCGCCGCGCCTGTTCACCCACCACGTCATCCTGCAAAATCGCGGGATAAGGCCCTGCCAGATCCCAGGTCTGAAAAAAGGGCGACCAGTCGATCAGCGGCACCAATTCACCCAGGTCCACATTCTTGAACATACGCCGCCCCAGGAACTTGGGTTTGACCGCCACGTAGCCGGTCCAGTCCACCGGCGTCTTGTTGGCGCGGGCGCGCGCCAGACTCCACAGCGGTGTCTGCTTTTTGCCAGCGTGTTGCTCGCGCACCCGTACGTAGTCGGCATTGAGCTCTTCAATATAGTGGCGTGCCTGCTCGCCCAGCAAACCCTGCGCCACCCCGACGCTGCGCGACGCGTCGGGCACGTACACCACCGGACCCTCATAGTGCGGCGCAATCTTGATGGCGGTGTGCACTCGGCTGGTGGTTGCGCCGCCAATCAGCAAGGGCATCTTGCGGCTGCGAAAGTAGTCGTCCTTTTGCATCTCGCCCGCCACATAGCTCATTTCTTCGAGACTCGGGGTAATCAGGCCCGACAGACCAATGATGTCTGCGCCTTCGGCTTTGGCCCGGGCCAAAATTTCATGCGCCGGCACCATCACACCCATATTGACCACGTCGTAGTTATTGCATTGCAAGACCACGGTGACGATGTTCTTGCCAATATCATGCACGTCGCCCTTGACCGTGGCGATCACGATCTTGCCCTTGGCTTTAGCTTCGCCGCCGGCTTGCACCATGGCCAGTTTCTCGGCCTCGATATACGGCAACAGGTGGGCTACCGCCTGCTTCATGACACGGGCACTTTTGACGACCTGCGGCAAAAACATCTTGCCCTGGCCGAACAGGTCGCCCACCACGTTCATGCCGTCCATCAGGGGGCCCTCAATCACATGCAGGGGACGCCCGCCCCGGGCCAGTACCTGCTGGTAGGCCTCTTCTGTGTCGATTGCAATGAAGTCGGTGATGCCGTGCACCAGGGCGTGACTTAGCCGTTGTGCTACAGCAACCGGATGTTCAGGGCTGCCGCGCCATTCGAGCTTCTTGCTATCGTCCTTAGCTGCGCCCTTGGCGTTTTCGGCAATTTCGACCAGGCGCTCACCGGCATCGGGGCGGCGGTTCAGCACCACATCTTCGACCCGCTCGCGCAGCGTGGCATCAAGCTCGTCGTAAACGCCGACCATGCCCGCGTTCACGATACCCATGTCCATGCCGGCCTTGATCGCGTGGTACAGAAATACCGTGTGAATGGCCTCGCGAACCGGGTCGTTGCCGCGAAACGAAAAACTTACATTGCTCACGCCGCCCGACACCTTGGCACCAGGCAAGTGTTGCTTGATCCAGCGTGTGGCCTCGATAAAATCCACCGCGTAGTTGTTGTGCTCTTCGATGCCGGTAGCAATGGCAAAGATGTTGGGGTCAAAAATAATGTCTTCGGGCGCAAAGCCCACCTCGTCTACCAGGATGCGGTAGGCGCGCTCGCAGATTTCGGTTTTACGCCGAAAGGTGTCGGCCTGCCCTTTTTCGTCAAAGGCCATGACCACTGCCGCCGCGCCGTAGCGCCGCACCAGCTTCGCCTGGCGCTTGAACTCATCCACGCCCTCTTTCATGCTGATCGAGTTGACAATGCCCTTGCCCTGTACACAGCGCAGGCCGGCCTCGATGACACTCCATTTGCTTGAATCAATCATGACCGGCACGCGCGAAATATCGGGTTCGCTGGCGATCAGGTTCAAAAAACGCACCATGGCGGCCTGGCTGTCGAGCATGGCCTCGTCCATGTTGATATCAATAATTTGCGCGCCGTTTTCTACCTGCTGGCGTGCCACGGCCAGCGCCTGCTCAAACTCGCCATTCAGGATCATGCGTGCAAAGGCCTTGGAACCAGTGACATTGGTGCGCTCGCCGATGTTGACGAATGAGGCGCGAGGTGCCTGACCGTCAAGTGATTCGTCGGTATTAGTGGCATTAGCGGTACCAGCGGCACCCGTGGCAACGCCGATCGTGACCGGCTCCAGGCCGGACAGCATCATGGGGGGAATGGACGTGGGGAACATGGATCTCACCTGGTTTAACAAGAAATATTCAGGTGAGCGCCGTTGCGACATCCAAGCCTGACAGGTGGGAAAATACCTGCTGCAACGCTCCTTGGATGCCTCGATTTTAAGCGCCAATCCCGGTTGCCCGCCTGGCCTGCGTTAATATGCCCTCCGGTCTACCGAATAACCCACCGAACCCGACACCATGGTCGAACCCCCGTCCGACGGCCCAAGCGATGCCACCACAGGCGACGACGCCTTTGAGCGCGCCGCTGAGTGGCTGACCGCGCCCACAGCGCTCATGAGCCTCTCGATTGAAGAGGCGCGTGTGGTCGTGGGCTATATGAGCCCGCGCTTTATTCCGGCAGACACCACCTTCATCAAAGAGGGCGATGCCCATGATGAAGGTTTTATGGCGCTGATTCTCGACGGCGAAGTGATTGTGGAAAGCATTACCGTGAGCCGTACCGAGCCGGTCACGATTCGTGTGCTGGGGCCTGGCAGCGTGGTAGGAGAGGTGGGTCTGGTGGATATGGAGCCTCGCTCGGCCTCGTGCACCACCAGTACCGACTCAATGTTTGCCATTCTGAGCCGCGAGGGCCTTGCCGCCCTGATTGCCAACGAACCCAGCCTGGGTGCCAAGTTGCTGCTGGCCATTGCCGCCCGCCTGGCCGAACGACTGCGTGACAATGCTCGCAAGCTGCGTCTGTACGCCAAACTCGCCAAAGCCATGCACCAGGAACTGGAACGTTACGCCCGTAGCTGAAGTCCCAAGTACGGCCTCGGAATGGGTCCTTCAGGCGGTTTCTGGGTAGAAAAACTTGCGCTGCAGGGACCGGACTGATAGGGGTCCCACTGCCTCTCCGATCGCACTTATGTGATCGGGTGTGGTGCCGCAGCAACCGCCCACTATATTGACCAGCCCCTCAGCGGCAAATTCTCGTACCAACCGCGCTGTGACCTCGGGGGTTTCGTCAAAGCCAGTGTCACTCATGGGATTGGGCAACCCGGCATTGGGATAGCAACTGATGAAGGTCTCAGGCGCTGCGCGGTTGAGCTCCTGGATATAGGGGCGCATCAGCGCCGCCCCCAACGCGCAATTCAGGCCGATGGCCAGCGGTTTGGCGTGGCGCACACTGTGCCAGAACGCGGTCACGGTCTGCCCGCTCAAAATCCGCCCGGAAGCATCGGTGACGGTGCCGCTGATGATCAGCGGCAAGCGCTCACCGGAGGCTTCAAAGTACTCGTCGATCGCAAACAGTGCAGCCTTGGCGTTGAGCGTATCAAAGATCGTCTCGACCAGCAGCACGTCGGCCCCCCCCTCAACCAGCGCCTGTACCTGCGCGTAATACGCAGCGCGCAGTTCTTCGAAGCTCACGTTGCGCGCACCTGGGTCGTTGACGTCCGGGCTGATGCTGGCAGTCTTGGGAGTTGGCCCCAAGGCGCCCACGACAAAGCGGGGCTTGTTGGGTGCAGAATATTTGTCACAGGCGGCACGGGCGATGCGCGCCGAAACCAGGTTCATTTCCACGGCCAGGTCCGCCATGTCGTAATCCGCCTGGGCCACCGAGGTCGCGCCAAAGGTATTGGTTTCGATCAGGTCAGCGCCCGCTGCGAGATAACTCTCGTGAATAGCGCGAATGATGTCGGGGCGGGTCAGGCTCAGGAGCTCATTGTTGCCTTTTACATCTCTGGGAAAGTCCTTGAAACGCGCAGTCTGACTGCCGGGTCCGGAATAGCCGGCCCCTCGGTATTGCGCCTCGCCGAGCTTGAAACGTTGAATCATGGTGCCCATGGCACCGTCGAGAATGGCGATTCGCTGCGCCAAGATACCCGGCAAGGCCTGGCCACGCGTGTAACTGGAAGAATGCATGAAAGGGCTCCACTTGTAAAAAATAGCAAGTGAGCGCGGTTGACGTTGCCCAAGCCTGACTTCCTTTGCACCAAACGCTAGGAAGCTGCAGCGCCCCTCGGGACCCCTGTATTTTAATTCACAATCCTCGCGCACCCCACTTGCCGGTCTATCCTGGCAAGGCGCGTTGCACATGCGGCGACAATATGGAACTTGGACCCCAACTTCGCGAAGCGTCTTTTGATTTGACCGCACATTTCCAGCCCTCTGTGATCGAAACTGCCAGTCTGCATGGGATTTTGCGGGAGGTCTTTGGCTACCCGCAATTTCGCGGACCCCAGCAGGCCATCGTAGAGCATGTGTGCCAAGGCGGCGATGCCCTGGTCCTGATGCCCACGGGTGGCGGAAAATCGCTGTGCTACCAGATTCCGGCCATCGCGCGCCAACGCGCGGGCTTGGGCATCAGCATCGTCATATCCCCGCTGATTGCGCTGATGCACGACCAGGTCGGTGCCCTCGATGAGGCCGGAGTCAGCGCCGCCTTTCTCAACTCGACCCTGACTGGCGAGGCTGCCTACCAAGTCGAACAACGCATGCTGCGCGGGGACCTGACGCTGCTATACGCCGCACCCGAGCGTGTGACGACGCCCCGGTTCTTGTCTTTGCTGGACTCTTTGGCGCAGCGCCAGCAACTGGGTCTGTTTGCCATTGACGAGGCGCATTGCGTCAGCCAATGGGGACACGACTTTAGACCTGAGTATCGGGCGCTGACGGTCTTGCATGAGCGTTACCCGGGCGTGCCGCGCATGGCGCTGACCGCCACCGCCGACGCCCTCACGCGCGAAGACATCCTTGAACGTCTGCAATTGCAAGATGCACGTGCCTTTGTAAGCAGTTTTGACCGTCCCAACATCCGCTACACCATCGTCGAAAAACGTGACGCCACGCAACAGCTCTTGCGTTTTATCCAGCGCGAGCATGGGGGCGAAGCGGGTATTGTGTATTGCCAGTCGCGGCGCAAGGTGGAAGACATCGCCCAGACCTTGGTCGACGCCGGAATCCAGGCATTGCCCTACCATGCCGGGCTCGACTCCAGGCTGCGTCAGACCCATCAAAACCGTTTTTTGCGAGAGGATGGCATCGTGATGGTGGCCACCATTGCATTTGGCATGGGCATTGACAAACCGGATGTCCGATTTGTAGCGCATCTAGACATGCCGAAAAATATTGAAGGCTATTACCAGGAGACGGGCCGTGCGGGCCGCGATGGTCTCGCGGCGCACGCCTGGATGGGATACGGGCTGCAGGACGTGGTTAACCAGCGCAGGATGATCGACGAGAGCCCGGCCGGTGAGGAGTTCAAGCAGGCCTTGCGCGGCAAACTTGATGCGCTGCTGGCACTGGCGGAGGCCACAGACTGCCGTCGCGCACGCTTGCTGGCCTATTTTGGTGAGCAAATCGAAGGCGACAGCATGCCCTCTGACGGGCATCCTGCCAACCTATCTTCGCAGGGCATGATTCAGGCGCCAGGCGTCCGATACAACTGTCGAAACTGTGACAACTGCCTGCACCCGCCCGCTGTCTGGGACGGTACCGACGCCGCCCGCAAGTTGCTCAGCACCATTTACCGGATTCAGCAACACAATGGCATGTCGTTTGGTGCCGGGCACCTGATGGACATTGTGCGGGGCAAAACCACAGATAAAGTCAGCCAACATGGTCACGCGTCGCTGAGTACCTTTGGTCTGGGTGCTGATTACTCGGAACAGCAGTTGCGCGGTGTACTGCGCCAGCTCATCGCGACGGGCGCATTGGCGGTCGATGCCGAGGCCTTCAACACCCTGCGACTGACAGAAAAGTCGCGTGCGGTTTTGCGCGGGGAAGTCCCGGTCCAACTCCGGGCGTCCATCTCTGCGAGTGCCGACCGCAAGAAAAAACGGACCGGTCCCGGTGCAGCCGTGGTCCGGGCGCCGATGGCGCTCGATGGTGCGGCGCTTGAGCGCTACGCCGCGCTCAAAGCCTGGCGCGCCGAAGTGGCACGGCAACACAATTTGCCTGCCTACGTGATTTTTCACGACACCACGCTGGCCGCCATCGCGCACAAGTCGCCGAACTCACTCGATGACCTGCAAGGCATCAGCGGCATCGGGGCTAAAAAACTGGAGGCCTATGCACAGGAAGTGCTACGCGTGGTGGCGTCTATCGCCAGGTAAACAGGTCTGGCGGTGCGCAAGAACGTCATGGAGACGACATTTGAACAAGCACGCAAGGTCAATGCTGACGAAAGCAGCTCTCGTACGACATGGCCGCACCCGACATGGTGGCCTGCAGCCGGGCGATGGCCCGGCTGTGGCGTTGCCCACAGACTTGGTCCGCAACATGTTGGCGGTGGTGCTTTATCAATGCCTGGAACTTGGCGCGGCAGGCGTCGAGTACGCCAGCAAAGTTCAAGGCTATGTACGCCGAGTGGTCCGCATTGGTAGTGCGAAATTCGTCGGACCAATAGTCAAAAAGTTGCCATTGGTAAGTTCCTTTTTCAGGAACTGTGATGGTGTTGTTGTGCATAAAAGCAAGTCGTTATAAAACAATCGAGGTCCAGAAGAAACAAGGCTTGCGGTGCTGCTCGGTTACCACGTTCTCATCCCAACTGCCGGTTCCTATGACGCGCATGCCGTGCCATCGGTTGACACGGGTTTTCAAGGCACGACACAAAGCCCGTCACAATGCGCCCATGATCACCCACCAAGACATCCTTGACGCTTCTGAGCGCATCCATGCGCATGTGTTGCACACGCCCTGTGTCGCTTCAAAGACCCTGTCCGAAATAACCGGCGCGCAGGTCTATCTGAAATTCGAAAACCTGCAGTTCACTGCCTCTTTCAAGGAGCGTGGTGCCTGCAACAAGTTGTCACAGCTCACCCCAGAGCAGTCGAGCCGGGGCGTGGTCGCCATGAGTGCCGGCAACCATGCCCAAGGCGTGGCCTACCATGCGCAGCGCCTGGGATTGCGCGCAGTTATCGTCATGCCTCGGTTTACGCCCGGTGTAAAGGTTGAACGGACGCGCGGCTTTGGTGCCGAAATCATTTTGTACGGCGACACGCTCGATGAGGCGCGCGGGCACGCACTGGCTCTGTCGGCCGATCAGGCGCTGACCTTTGTACACCCCTATGACGACGCGGCAATTGTGGCGGGCCAGGGAACCGTCGCGCTCGAGATGCTGCAGCAGGTGCCGGAGTTGGACACCCTCATCGTCGCCGTCGGTGGTGGCGGACTGATTTCAGGTATGGCCACCGTTGCGAGGGCACTGAAACCGGATATGCAGGTGGTGGGCGTGCAAACCAGCCGTTTCCCGGCCATGGTGAACGCCATCAAGGGCACCCACTACCCCCAGGGCAGCAGCACGATCGCCGAGGGCATTGCGGTGGGCACACCCGGACAACTTACCCAGGAAATCATTCGCCAGAGTGTCGATGACCTGGTTTTGGTCGAGGAAGGTGACATTGAGCAGGCACTGGTAATGCTGCTTGAGGTCGAAAAAACCCTGGTGGAAGGCGCAGGCGCTGCCGGATTGG
The DNA here is from genome assembly GCA_021738345.1 of Rhodoferax sp. Taxonomy (GTDB): domain Bacteria; phylum Pseudomonadota; class Gammaproteobacteria; order Burkholderiales; family Burkholderiaceae_C; genus Allorhodoferax. The sequence goes on from JAIPCE010000195.1 coordinate 8,561, forward strand.
CGGCTTTGCTCAAGTATCCGCAGCGGTTTCGTGGCAAACACGTCGGTCTGGTGCTGTGCGGTGGCAATATCGACCCCTTGCTGCTGGCCTCCATCATCGAGCGCGGGATGGTGCGTGCCGGGCGGCTCACACGCTTGCGTGTCAGCGCCAGGGATGTTCCTGGTACGCTAGCACGGATCACTGCCATGGTGGCCCAGGCCGGTGCCAACATCGACGAGGTACACCATCAACGCGCATTTACCATGTTGTCAGCGCAAAATGTCGAGATTGAACTGGTGCTGCAGACGCGCGGCCACGCGCATGTAGCCGAGGTGCTGGCCTTGTTGCAAAGCGCAGACATGGACGCCCAACTGGTGTGAAACACTTGCTGATTCAACAATCTGGATAGAATCTCGGCTCTCGCATACCGTAGCCCCGAAGGAACCACCATGTCTGCTCCAGCCACGTCCACCGAAACCCATGATGTCGACCCGGTTGAAGCCGTTTTGCCGGTGATTCCCCTGGTGTTGCCCGTGGTGGGCGGCGCCTTGATATTTTTGTTGGCCTTTATCGCGATCTCCATGGCCTGATACACCAATTTGGTGATACTTATCCGCATAACCCTATGCGGGTTTTGCATAACTTTCGGCGCTATTTCGCCGGTATCCGCGCTACCTGTTCTTAAAATTGAGGCTAGGGACCAACCCTGTCCCCTGCGGTTCTTCGCAGGCGTCTGGAAACCGTTTTCCCAAAGTCACATTGCGCCTTTTAAAGCACGGACTTTGGAAAAACGTTTTTCAAACTAGGAGCTTTAATGAACAAACCTGCCACATCCGGCCTGAACCTCAACACCCCCAGTTACGTCAAGAACGCCAAGCTGATTGCCTGGGTCGCGGACATGGCTGTACTCACCAAGCCGGACGCTGTTTACTGGTGCGATGGCTCAGACGAAGAGTACCAGCGCCTGTGCCAATTGCTGGTCGACGCCGGCACGTTCAAGAAACTCAACCCGGCCAAGCGCCCCCACAGTTTCTAGGCCTGCTCTGACCCCAGTGACGTGGCCCGCGTCGAAGACCGCACCTATATCTGTAGCGCCGCCA
>JAIPCE010000196.1 GCA_021738345.1 Rhodoferax sp.
TTCTCGCATTTTCAAGGGGGGACACTTTGCTGAGCGCCTGCCGGTCTGCAGGGTGTTGCCATGAACAGAATAGGCCGAAGAATCGGCTGCCCCGAAGCCGCAAAAAAACCGTGTTTAGCCGCCGTCACGCACGACTCGGCAGGATTCGATGTCAAACGACACCGAGCCGATCGTGAGCGCAGTCTGGTCGCGCAAGCCCACGACAAAGTGCAGGAAGCGCTCGACATCTGCAAAATTGCTGGCAATGCCAGTGGAAACCCGGATCGCACCCGCGCTCTTGCCGCCACGGGCCTGCATGGCCTGCGAGAACCGCAGCAGATTGATTTCGCTGCCCACCTGCGCAATGCCGGCTCGCATGTCGTCTTCGTTGAGGTCTTCGGCGGTCTCGCCGGCACCAGGGTTGCAAAAGCAGCCGGTGCGCAGCGAAATGTGCGCCTCGCCGGCCAACTCTTCCACGCGCCGGTAGTCCACCAGGTGGCCATTAGGGTCGTACAAATTGAGGGTGACTGTGCCGCCCCGCATGTGCATGTTGGCTGGGCCATACAGGCGCACCATGGGGCGGCCGTTGCTGTGCTGCAGCGCCAGTAGCTCGGTAATCAACCACTCGGTGAGGCAGTAGACGCGGGTTTGAATGGTCTCGATACCGACCGCTTGCAGGTGGCGCAGGCCGATCTCCACGGCCGGAATTCCCAGGTAGTTCAGCGTACCGTCTTCAAACGCCGCCTCGCCTTGCGAGAGTACGTGCATGCGGCCCTGCACGGTGGCAAAGTTGACCGTTCCACCGCCAAACCAGGGACGGCGCAGCACCGAGAGCGCGGGTTTGCGCACCAGCAGGCAACCGACCCCGGTGGGATAACCGAACATCTTGTAAAACGAGAGGGCGACGAAGTCCGGGCGTACCACGCGCAGGTCCAGCAGGTTGGTCGGTACAAAGGCAGCCGCATCGAGCAGCACGTGCCAACCTTTGGCCTGTGCCTGCGCGACCAGTTCGAGCGGGTGCTTGACACCTGAAAAATTCGATTGCGCCGGAAATGCCAACAAATTGGCCTGCGTCGGGCCGCCTGTTGCCAGCAGGGTGTCCATCGCCACTTGGTCGATGCGCAGTTCCGGCCGGGTCATGGGTGCGTACGTCACCGTGGCGCCTTTGGCTTCTGCAAACTCGCGGATGCCGTTGACCGAATTGTGGTTGTCCGCCGTCAACAGAAACTGGCCCCCAGGCGCAAAGGGGTAAGACTCGCCCACCAGTTTGAGTGCGCCCGACGCGTTCAGGGTAAAGATGGCGGTGTACTCGCCCGTGCCATGAAAATACTCCAACACGGCAGCGCGTGCCTGTTCGACCCGGCGCGTCATTTCCATCGAACTCGGGCTGACTGAGTGCGGGTTGCCCAGTACATGGTCGCTGAGCAGTTGGGCATGCGCCTGCACCTGCGACGCCGCATGCAGACCGCCGCCGGTGTAGTCCAGATAGACCTGGTCTTGCGCGTCCAGCCGGCCAAACTGCGCGGCGCGCAGTTCGTCGAGTGCGCCAGTGGCCAGGTAGGCAGGATGGAGGGTCAGGAATTGGGAGGGGACATTCATGGCATGTGATTCTAGGTTCCCGTTCAAATCGATTGAATGGAATGCTCAAAAGATCGGCACCTCATTTCAAGGTCAGTGACCTAGACTCAGTGCATCTGCGCAACTTGGTGCAGCCCATCCACCGCCGGCAAAAGGCAGAAATCCGCCATGCAAATCAACAGAAGGAAGATTGTGAACGCTACTCTATCAACCGCACTCGTAGGCCTTGGCGACCTGGCCGGCGCTGCCTCGGAAAAATCGGTAAAACGTATGCCCTCCATTTTTGTCGCGCATGGCAGCCCGATGAACGCGATACAAGACAATGACTTCACGCGTGCGCTGCAGCGCTGGGGGCAGGAACTTGGCCGCCCCAAGGCCATTTTGGTGGTGTCAGCGCATTGGCTCACGCCCAACGAAACCCGGGTGGCGGTGCAAGCCCAGCCCCAAACAATTCACGACTTTGGCGGCTTCCCACAAGCGCTGTTTGATATGCAATACCCCGCCGCCGGGTCGCCAGAGTTTGCCAAACTGGCGCTGAAGGCATTGGTGGCACAAGCGGCAAAGCCGTCTACTGACTGGGGCCTGGACCACGGCGCCTGGTCGGTGTTGCACCATATGTTTCCCAAGGCCGATGTTCCGGTGTTTCAGGTGTCCATTGACTACGCCAAGGGCGGCGCGCACCATTTGGCCGTGGGCCGGGCATTGGCCGCGCTGCGGGACCGAGGCGTATTGGTGCTAGGCAGCGGTAACGTAACCCACAATCTGCGCGCCATTGACTTCGATGCCGCCGCCGGGTTGGCTGCGTCCAGGCCCTGGGCGCAAACCTTTGATGCCGCTGTCAAAGCCGCCCTGCTGGCCAACGACACTGCAGCCTTGACCAATTACCTGGCTTTGGACCCAGGCGCAAAGATGGCGGTACCCAGCCCAGACCATTACTGGCCACTGCTGTATGCCGTAGGTGCAGCCAGCGCATCCGAGAAAGCCCGGTTTGTCTACGAGGGATTTCAAGCCGGCACCCTGAGCATGCGCTGCGTGCAGTGGGGCTAAGGTTGGCCGCTTGAAAGGTCGCACAAGGCATGCTGCAATTTGTCCGGCCCCACGGAGCCTGCATGCAACTCATCCTGCTGGGGACCGATCCCGGCTGCTGTAGTGGTGCGACAAGCACACCGGAGCGAAGTAACAAAGTGACGAAGCCGTGTGAAAAACAGGGCCGGCGTAAAATTCGACCGGTCGTTCGCTCTGATTGACTGCCCCCATGAACCGCAAGAAACTTCCCATCGGCATTCAGACCTTTGCCAAGATTCGCGAAGACGACTTTTATTACGTCGACAAGACACCTTTTGCGCTGCAACTCATAGACAAAGGCTCGCAGTATTTCCTATCGCGTCCGCGCCGTTTTGGCAAATCGCTGTTCCTTGATACGCTGAAGGAACTCTTCGAAGGTAATAAAGCTCTGTTCCACGGCCTGTATGCAGAGAAGCACTGGGACTGGTCGCTGAAGTTCCCGGTGCTGCACTTTAGCTTTGGCGGTGGCGTGCTGGGCTCGGCGGCCGATTTGCAGGCCAGTCTGCATGAGCAATTGACGTTTCATGAACAAGTGCATGGCCTGCCCGCTAACTTTCCGGATGCCCGAAGCCGGTTCAAGACCTTGATCCGCACCCTTGCGGAGCAGGCTGGCCAGCGCGTGGTCATTTTGATCGACGAATACGACAAACCCATACTCGACCGCATCGAAGAACCCCAGATTGCGCGCGAGATGCGCGAGGGTCTGAAGGACTTCTATTCCGTCATCAAGGAGGGCGACGCCCATGTGCGCTTTGCCTTTCTGACCGGTGTGTCGAAATTCAGCAAAGTGAGCCTGTTTTCCGGACTCAACCACTTGACCGACATCACCATCGATGCCCGTTACAGCAGCCTGTGCGGCTACACCGATGCCGATGTCGACACCGTCTTCGCCCCTGAAATCGAAGGCATGGACCGTGACGAAATCCGCCGCTGGTACAACGGTTATAACTGGACGGGCACGGCCGTTTACAACCCTTTCGATTTGCTCTTGCTGTTCGACAAGCGACAGTTTGCACCCTACTGGTTTGAGACCGGCACGCCGACGTTTTTGGTCAAGTTATTGAGTCGGCAGGGGTTTTTTACCCCTGACTTGGCGAAGTTGCAGTCCGGCGAAGCGCTGTTGTCCACCTTTGATGTGGACCATATCGCTCCCGAGGCGCTGCTGTTTCAAACCGGCTACCTGACCATTCACAAGTTGAGCCAGCCACTGCTTGGCCAATGGGTTTACGAGCTGGGTTATCCTAACCTGGAAGTCGAATCCAGTCTGAACGTCAGCCTGCTGGCTGGCTTGGGGGCCAACGAGCGGGTGTCGTTTAGCAACCGGCTTAAACTCATTGAGCTACTGCGCGCCAACGATTTTTGTGGCTTGCAGACGCTGTTTAGCGCCTTCTTTGCCAGCATTCCCCACGATTGGTATCGGAACAACCCCATTGCCAACTACGAGGGCTACTGGGCCAGCGTGTTTTACAGCCATTTCGCCGCCTTGGGCCTAGACATACAGCTAGAAGACACAACAAACCAGGGCTGCATCGATATGGCGGTGCGGTTTAGCGGACAGGTGTATTTATTTGAGTTCAAAGTAGTCGAACATGAACCGCAAGGCCGAGCCTTGCAGCAGATCAAAGACCGTGGCTATGCCGAAAAATACCGCGCCGACGGCCAGCCCATACACCTGATCGGTGTCGAATTCAGCAAGGAAAAGCGCACTGTGGTGGGGTTTGCGGTCGAGACAATACCCTCGCTCGACGCCGCGTCTGTTACCCACTCTCACGGTGGTGCGCTAGGCCCCTGAGACGCTGTGGGCGCGCCGCCAATCCATGGCACCCTGTAGGCAAAAACGAGGCATGCCATACTTTGCCCAAGCCCATGGAGACTCCCTTGAAAAAACTTTTTAATCGCACTGCCAAGCCACTTAAGTGCGCCACCGCCATTGCCTGCGCGCTGGTGTTGCAGGGCCTTGCGGCCACTGCCCAGGCCCAAACTACCGCAGTGACCCCTGCGACACAGGCGACTGCACCCGCCAAGCCAGCACCGTCACCCACCGACCCCCGCTATGTCTGGGACCTGACAGGCCTGTATGCCAACGATGCCGCCTGGGATGCCGAGCGCATCGCCGTGCTCGCGGAAATTCCGCAGCTGGCGGCGCTCAAGGGTACGCTGAACACAGCCACCGGCCTGCGCGCAGCCTTGGACCGCATTTCGGCCCAGACCCAACGCTGGCGGCGGCTCGCGGTGTATGCCAGCACACAGCAAAGCACCGACAACCGCGATGCCCGCAACCAGGAGCGTGCCGGCCTGATGCGGGCACTTGGCGGGCGCTTTAGCGCAGCTGTTTCGTGGGTTTCTCCGGAGGTGCAAGCGCTGGGCCGCGACACCGTGGAGTCGTTTTTACGCGCCGAGCCCGGTTTAATAAACCACGCGGTCGGCCTGCGTGACACCTTGCGCCGTGCACCACACACGCTGGGCGCAGAAGCCGAAGGCGCCATTGCTTCACTGTCACCCGTCATCAACGCACCCAGCAACACGCGTACCCTGCTGGCCACCACCGACACCGTGTGGCCCACGCTCATGGTCGATGGCCAGAGTGTCAAGGTCAACGAGACCGGCTACCAGAAACTGCGCGAGCACCCGGACCGTGCGGTGCGCAAGCAGGCATTCGACGCCTTTTTCAAGGTCTTGGGCCAATATGAAAACACCTACGGCTCGACCCTTTCTGCTCGGGTCGAGGCGGGCGTGGTCAACGCGCGCCTGCGCAAGCACCCGTCGGCCGTGGCGGCCAGTCTGTCTGGCAACGAGATTCCAGAGGCCGTGTACCGCACGCTGGTGGCGCAGGCCAACGCCGCGCTGCCCACCCTGCACCGCTATTTCAAACTGCGCCAAAAGCTGCTCAAGCTGCCGGACCTGCACTACTACGATGTCTACCCCGAGCTCATCAATATCCAGCGCAGCTACTCGGCTGACGTATCGGCGGAGTTGACCCTGGCGGCGACCAAACCCCTGGGCGACGAATACCAGGGCCTGCTGACCCAGGCGCTCTCTATGCGCTCCATGCACACCTACCCGGCCGATGGCAAATCGTCGGGGGCTTACCAGACCGGCGTCTATGGCATGGTGCCGTTTGTGTTTCTGAACCACCAGGACAACTACGCCTCGCTGACCACCTACGCCCACGAGTGGGGCCATGGCGGGCACACAATGTTAGCCAACAAATACCAGCCCCCCGAGACTGCGGGCTACTCGCTGTTTGTGGCCGAGGTCGCATCCATGACCAATGAGGCGCTGCTCGGCGACCACATGCTCAAAACCTCAAAGTCGCCAGCAGAGCGCCTGTTCTACCTCAGCGAGTCGCTGGAGCGGCTGCGCGGCGGCTTCTTTCGCCAGACCATGTTTGCTGAATTTGAACTTGCCACCCACGACGCCCTGGAGCGCGGCGAGGCCTTGTCTGGCAAGAAATTGACCCAGTTGTACTGCGGTCTGCTGCGCAAATACCACGGTGCGGATGCGGGTGTGATGCAAATTGACCCGCAGTATTGCCAGGAGTGGGCGTTCATTCCCCACTTTTACCGCCCGTTCTACGTCTATGTGTATGCCACCTCGATTGTCGGCGCAACCGCCTTTGGCGAGCGCATTCTCACGGGCAATACGCAGCAGCGCGAGACCTTTTTGAATGTGCTGCGGGCTGGCGGCTCGGTGCCACCCTACCAGTTGCTCAAAAACGCCGGGCTGGACCTGGCCACGCCCCAGCCCTACCAGGCACTGAACCAGCGCATGACCGCCATCATGGACGAAATCGAGACGCTGCTGGCGGCAAAGATGCTCTGATCACTCCGAGCAAAGCCCGTTCCAGGCGCGCCTGGATGGGATTCTTACAGCCCAGCGCTGACAGTGCGCGCAACACGGCCAGGCTGGCGCGCGTGACCCGATTAATCCGCTTGCTTACGCAGGAACGCGGGGATTTCGTAGTCGTCCATGCCACCGTTGGATAGCGCATCGACCCGTGCCGCCGCATTGGTGCGGTCGGGACGGCGCCAGACGGCGGGGCCTTGCAGCGTGCCAAAGTCGGTTTGAGACATGCCACCGCCCACTGCTGTGCCACTGCCGCCGCGCGCCACTGCGTCGAGCAACGTGGGCACCTGCAGGCCGCCACCATAGGTGCCGGTAGCTTTCAGCGGCTCGGGTTTGACCAGCATGGGTTTGCGCCCCTGGCGCGACAGGCCCGTGGCCACTACGGTGACGCGGATGTCTTCGCCGAGCGCGTCGTCGTAGGCGGTACCGTAAATCACGTGTGCGTTCTCGGAAGCATAGGTTCGTATCGTGTTCATGGCCAGTTTCGATTCGGACAGTTTCAGCGAACCCTTGGCTGCTGTAATCAGCACCAGTACACCCTTGGCACCGGACAGGTCGATGCCTTCCAGCAGCGGGCAGGCCACAGCCTGCTCGGCTGCAATGCGGGCGCGATCCGGACCTTTGGCGGTCGCCGTGCCCATCATGGCCTTGCCGGGTTCACCCATGACGGTGCGCACGTCCTCAAAGTCGACGTTCACATGACCGGGCACATTGATGATTTCGGCAATTCCGCCAACCGCGTTTTTGAGCACATCGTTGGCATGGGAAAACGCCTCGTCCTGTGTGACGTCGTCACCGAGCACTTCGAGCAGCTTCTCATTGAGCACCACGATCAGCGAATCGACGTTGGCCTCTAGCTCAGCCAGACCGGCCTCGGCGTTTTGCATGCGCTTGGCGGCCTCAAATTCAAAGGGCTTGGTCACCACGCCCACGGTCAGAATGCCCATTTCCTTGGCGACGCGCGCAATCACCGGTGCCGCGCCGGTGCCGGTGCCCCCGCCCATGCCGGCGGTAATAAACAGCATGTGCGCGCCTTCGATGGCGGCGCGAATGTCGGCCTCGGCCAGCACGGCGGCTTCGCGGCCTTTGTCGGGCTTGCTGCCGGCGCCTAAGCCACTGGACCCGAGCTGAATGGTCTTGTGCGCGGCGCTGCGGCTCAGGGCCTGGGCATCGGTGTTGGCGCAAATGAACTCGACACCGCCGACGGCGGAGCAGATCATGTGTTCGACGGCGTTACCGCCGCCGCCGCCGACCCCGATCACCTTGATCTGGGTGCCTTGGTTAAATGCCTCTTCTTCAATCATTTCAATGGCCATGGTGTTCTCCGGAATGTCTATGGTCTGGGTTAATGGGGTGGTGCTGGATAAAGTTCTGGGGTGCGCTTGATAACGGTGGGCCTGCGCGTCGACATCGCCCATGCGGGCTGGCACGCGCCAGCCGCCGACGAGCGGTGTCGCAGGGGTCTGCGGAATTCGGGGCGGAACTGGTGCCGCGCAAGGGGGGGGTTGTCATGTTAGAAATTTCCTACAAACCAGTCTTTGACGGTGCTGAATGCGGTTTTCATCGAGCCCGCTTTTTGCGACACGCGGTAGCCCCGCATACGCCCGAGGCGGGCTTCTTCGAGCAGGCCCATGACAGTGGCGGCGCGCGGCTGCGCGACCATGTCGGACAGGGCGCTGGAATACTTGGGGATGCCACGGCGCACCGGCTTCAAAAAGATGTCTTCGCCAAGCTCGACCATGCCCGGCATGATGCAACTGCCGCCGGTCAGCACAATGCCGCTGGACAGCACCTCCTCGTAGCCCGACTCGCGCATGACCTGGTTGACCAGTGCAAAAATTTCCTCAATGCGGGGTTCGATGACACCTGCCAGTGCCTGGCGACTCAGCATGCGCGGACCCCGGTCGCCCAGGCCAGGCACTTCCACCTGCGTGTCAGGGTCGACTAGCAGTTGCTTGGCGTGGCCGCTTTCTACCTTGATGTCTTCGGCGTCCTTGGTCGGCGTGCGCAAGGCCATGGCAATGTCGCTGGTAATAAGGTCGCCCGCGATGGGAATGACGGCAGTGTGGCGAATCGCACCATTGGTAAAGATCGCGACATCGGTGGTGCCGGCACCAATATCGACCAGCGCCACGCCCAGCTCGCGCTCGTCTTCGGTCAGCACCGACTGGCTAGAGGCGAGCGGATTGAGCATCAGTTGCTCGACTTCCAGTCCGCAGCGGCGCACGCATTTGATGATGTTTTCTGCAGCACTCTGGGCACCGGTCACGATGTGCACCTTGGCTTCGAGACGAATGCCGCTCATGCCAATGGGCTCTTTCACGTCCTGCCCGTCGATGATGAATTCCTGTGGCTCCACCAGCAGCAGACGCTGGTCGGTGGAAATATGGATGGCCTTGGCGGCCTCCACCACCCGCGCCACGTCGGCCTGCGTCACCTCGCGGTCTTTCACTGCCACCATGCCGCTGGAGTTGATGCCGCGAATATGGCTGCCGGTAATGCCGGTATAGACCCGGGTAATCTTGCAGTCAGCCATCAGCTCGGCCTCCTTGAGCGCCTGCTGAATGCTCGCCACGGTCGCATCAATATTCACCACCACGCCGCGCTTGAGACCGGTGCTCGGGGCAATGCCCAGACCGGCGAGCTTGAGTTCCCCGCCCGGCATGACCTCGGCCACCACCGCCATCACCTTGTGGGTTCCGATGTCGAGTCCGACAACCAAATCCTTGTATTCTTTTGCCATGGGCTTACCTAATTTGATTTCTTTCGCTATTTCTTGGGAACCACGACGGGCGAGGTGCTGACACCGCGCAAACGAATTGCGTAACCGTTTTCATGCCGCAGGTCCGCCGATTCCAGGGCATTGGGACGGCGTGCGTAGCGCGCCGTGACCTGTGTCAAGGTATTCAGGAAGCGATGCGCGCGCGCCTCAATCGCCGGTACGCCACCACGCCCCAACTCGATGTTGGCACCACTGTCGAGTCGGGCCTGCCAACTGCCGCCCACCGAGAGCAACAGTTGCTCGATCGGCAGATCCAGGTGGTCGAACAGGGGTTTGAGTGCCCGATACATCGCCAGAACCTCGGCACTTTGTCCTTCGGGTCCATGCAGGCGCGGCAAGCTGTCCTGCTCGATCTCGCCC
>JAIPCE010000197.1 GCA_021738345.1 Rhodoferax sp.
GAGCACGGTTGACGAAGCAAAGGGCGTGACGTTCAGAATCTTGGGGCCGATCCATATTCGGGGTCGCGCTGAACCTTGCACGGTCTACCAAATTGAGTGGCGTGAGGACGATAGTTCTGATTTTCTGACCATGCAGGCGGAGCTTGATCCGGCTTATGTATCTGGCGAAATCGATGCCCTGGGTCGGGAAATCGAGCTGTCCTGGATGGGGTACACCAAGCTTTTCAAGTCCTTCGATTTGCCGGTCAATATTGGGCGTGTGCGCAATATGGAGTTTGTGGTCAACGACCCGCGTGTTTCCCGCACCCATGCCCGCCTGGAGTGGCGCAATGGCAGCGTCATGCTGGTGGATGTCAGCAGCTATGGCAGTTGGGTGCGTTTTGAAGGACACACCGGCTCCGACATCCTGTTGCGACGCGAAGAGTGTGTGCTACACGGTAAGGGCGAACTCGCCTTGGGCGCATCGTTTGCTGATATCAGCGTGCCCACAGTGAATTTTGCAGTGCGCTGAAATCTGCTTATCGCAACGAGTGAACGACACCAGGCAGCGAGTCACCGAACGTTTGGGCTTTCGCCGCGGCATCAATGGCCCACACGCTGCGCGCACCATGATGCTTGACGACCTGCGAGGTCTTTTCGCACATGTTCCTGTACAGGGTGCCCGCGAAGACTATGCCCATGCCATCCTTACCGAAAACATCCTTGGCAAGCCCACCAAAAAATCCCGCGAGCTGGCACTCAGACATCTGACCACGTTGTACGGGCTGGACGCGCAGTTGCCACTGTTTCGCGCTTTGCGCCGCTTATGGCCGGTGGATGTTGCGGCACAACCCGTTTTGGCACTTACTGCGGCCTTGGCGCGGGACCCTCTTTTGCGCGGCACGCAAGCATTTGTCTTGGCCCAGCAGCCAGGTGTCTTGGCCCCGCGTGAAGACCTTGAGCGCTGTTTGGCAGACGCCCACCCAGACCGCTTCAGCCCTGCATCGCTCAAATCCTTTGCCCAAAACGTCAATGGCAGCTGGACCGCGGCTGGTTTTTTGCAGGGGCACTCTCGAAAAACCCGCTCCATCCCCACCGTGACAGCGGTTAACGTCGTGTTTTGTCTGTTTCTCGGGCACTTGGAAGGCCTATCAGGTCAGCGGCTTTTCACGTCGACATGGATGAACTTGCTCCCTGGCTCATCTGGTGAGCTTGAGGCGCTGGCAAACTCTGCCTTTCACCGAGGTTTACTGGTGTTCTTGAATGCTGGTGGTGTCAAGGAGGTCCGATTTCCGGACTACCTCACCCCTGAAGAAGAACAAATGTGTCAGGAGGCTTCCCATGTCATCTAAAGTCAGCAAGCTCGTCGCCACCTATCGCCAGCATCTCACGGTGCCGTGGCAAGCTGGATTGGCAGCGGTGCAGCGCGTCATCTTTGCGGTGTACGACAAGAGCGACGAGCTGCGTTTGCGTGCCAACGCTGACGAGTTTGCACTGGTCACTCAGCAAGCCGGCAAGCAGTGGCTGCTGATTGACGTGACCAACGCCTTCCCGCAGTGGATGTCTGCGCAAGAATATAGGAACGCGTATTTTGAGACACCTGAAGACCTGGCCGGCTACCAAACCGGTGAATTGACAGAGTTCGTAGCGGACCTGATTGCGCTGCTCACGACCCGCATCACGGCGCAGGCCACGCCGGACACCGTCGTTGCGCTGTTGGGTGTCGGTAGTTTGTTTGGTCTGGCCCGTGTTTCCACATTGGTCGAGGGCATCAAAGACTGTGTCCCAGGGCGGCTGCTGGTGTTTTTTCCTGGGGAACATCACCCCGAAAACCACACCTATCGACTGCTCGACGCACGTGACGGTTGGAATTACCTGGCTGTGCCGCTGCTTGCAACTGAATAACTGACCATCGGGAAGATTCAACACAAGGTGAGGAATTGCAATGCTTAACAAAGAAATCTATAACAAGCTGCCGTCAGAAAATCGCCTAGTCAACAATGGCGTAGCCGAAGTTTCTGAGGACCACTCCGAAGCCGCCCAAAGCGTGCTGCGCTACGAGCTTGAGACATTTGTCTGCAATGGCCAGTACGAAAAAGGCTTGCAAACCGTGCTGGAAAAGTTTCTGCTCAACCTTGATAGCCGCAACGAGCAGCCCGGCATTTGGATTTCTGGCTTTTACGGCAGCGGCAAATCGCACTTGGCCAAAATGCTGCGCACCCTGTGGACTGACTACAAGTTTGCCGATGGCGCGGCCGCTCGCAGCCTGGCCCGGCTGCCCGATGCAGTGGCGCAGCCGCTCAAAGAACTCACCATCCAGGGCAAGCGACACGGCGGCCTGCATGCCGCCGCGGGCAAACTGGGTGCGGGCGCGGGCGACAAGGTACGCCTGGCACTGCTCTCCATCATCTTCAAATCCAAGGGCTTGCCCGCGCAATACAACCAGGCGCAGCTGGTGCTGTGGCTAAAGCACGAAGCCCTGTTGGACCCTTTGAAGTCGCAATTGCAGGCAGTGGGACGCAGCTTGGCGCAAGAGCTGCCCCACATGTACGTCTCCAACCACTTGGCCAAAGCTTTGCTCATCGTACGCCCCGGCATGGCCAACAGCGAGTCCGAAGCCCGCCAGTTGCTCAAAGCCCAGTTCCCGCAGGTCACGGACGTCAGCAACGAGCAAATGGTCGATGCCATCACCCAAGCCCTGTCTGAGGGCGACAACTTCCCGCTGACTCTGGTTGTGATGGACGAAGTGCAGCAATACATCGGCAACGATGCCGAAAAAGCCTACGCCGTGCAAGAAATGACCGAGTCGCTGTGTAAGCACTTCACCGGCAAACTGCTCTTTATCGGTACCGGCCAGTCTGCGTTGTCGGGCATGCCCAATTTGATGCGCTTGATGGGGCGTTTCCCCGTGCCCGTCATGCTCAGCGATGTCGATGTCGAAAACGTCACGCGCCAAATCATCCTGGCCAAAAAGCCCTCGGCGCGCCCTCTGGTCGAGCAATCCTGGCGTGGCAATCTCGGTGAAATCTCGCGCCACCTGCGTGGCACCAAACTCGAACATGTCACCGAAGACGAACAGTTAATGAGTGACGACTATCCCATCCTGCCGGTGCGCCGCCGCTTCTGGGAGCGCGTGCTGCGCACCATCGACACCACCGGAACCGTGTCACAACTGCGCAGCCAGTTGCGCGTGGTGCATGAGGCCGTGTTGGCCACCTCCGAGCTGCCTCTGGGTCATGTGGTGTCGGGCGACTTTTTGTACGACCAAATTGCCGCCAATTTAATGTCGACCGCGCAATTGCCCAAAGAGGTGTACGAGAACGTTCAGCGATTTGCCGCCGGTGATGCCAGCGCTCAGCTCAAGGGCAAGCTGCTCAAACTCATTTACCTCATCAACAAACTACCTGCCGATGCGGCCTTGGACATTGGCTTGCGCGCCACTGACAACGTGCTGGCTGACCTGCTGGTGACCGATTTGGCCAATGGGTCGAGCGACCTGCGCAAACAGTTGCCCGAGCTGCTGCACAAGCTGCAAAACGACGACCGCCTGGTCATGTCGTTGGCCGGGCCCAACGGCCTGGAATACCGCCTGCAAACCATCGAATCCAGTGCTTGGTACGAAGAATTTCGCGCCCAGGAGGCTGAACTCAAAGCGTCGCCCCAGCGTATCGAACAACAACGCGCTGACCTGTTCAAAGCCCGGTTTGCCGAAGTGCTGAAAAAAGTGCGTGTCGTGCAAGGCAAAGACAAGGTCGAGCGCCGCCTTAACCCCACTTTCGATGAGACCTTGCCGCGTGACAACGACAAATCACTGTACCTGTGGCTGCAAGACGGCTGGCAAACCGAAGAAAGGTCCGTCATTGCCGAGGCCAAATCCAAGCCCTCCAACAACCCCACGCTGTTTGCCTTTTTGCGCGCCCAAAACAAAACCGAGCTGACCAACGCCATCGTCGCGCTCGAATCTGCCCGCGCTACCCTGCGCAAAAAAGGCACTCCCGCCACCGAGCCCGGCCGCGATGCCCAGCGCTCCATGGAGAGCCGCGAACGCAACGCCGACAAAGAATTGAAGGACCTGCTGGATACGCTCTTTGCCGGAGCCCGTGTCTTCCAGGCCGGTGGACAAGAAGTGACCGAGGGCAATGAGCTGTCCGACCGCATCAACCGCGCAGCCAAGGCCTCGGCTATCCGTCTCTACAAAGACTTTGATATCGCAGACAGTGACCAATGGAGCAAGGTGCTTGATGAGGCGCGTAAGGGCAACCTCGAAGCCCTTAAGGCGGTGGGGCACACCCAAGAAGCGGACAAGCAGCCCGTGTGTCAAAAGCTGTTGGCCTACATCGGCCCCGGCAAAAAGGGCAGCGAGATACGCGACAACTTCGAGGGTCCACCCTTTGGTTGGCCGCGTGATGCCATAGATGGCGCTTTGTTTGCCTTGCTGTCTGCTGGTCATATCCGTGCCATGGATGCGAGCAGCAAACTGGTCGATGCCAAAAGCCTGGACCGCAACAAGCTCACCCAGGCCAGCTTCCGCCAAGAGTCCATCACCATCACGCCGCCGCAGCTCATCAAAATTCGCCAGCTGTTCAGCGCGGTGGGCGTGCCTTGTCAGCCCAAGGAAGAGTTGGCCAAAGTTCCCCTGCTGATTGCCAAGCTACGCGACCTGGCCGGCAAGGCCGGTGGCGTGGCTCCCGCACCCACCACGCCCAAGCTCACCGCCATCGAAGCGTTGGAGGCCCAGTCGGGTAACGGCCAACTGCTGGAGCTTTACACCCGGCATGACGAATTGGTGGCCTTAGCCAAGCAGTGGACCACTATTGCAGAAGCTATTCACAAACGTCTGCCGGTGTGGAGCCAGCTTACCAGCCTGCTGGAACACGCCAAAGACCTTGGCCCCTATGAAGACATAGTGGCTGAGAAAGATGCCATCCAGACCCAACGCAGCCTGCTGGCCGAGCCAGATGCCGTGCGACCCTTGCTGGACCGCACCGCCGACTTGCTTCGCCAGGCTCTAAACGCCAAGCTTCAGGGCTTCACCGCGGCCTTTGCCACGCAGCAAGCCCATCTGACTGCCGATGCAGACTGGACCAAGCTGACCGATGACCAGCGCAGCAAGTTGACGTTAGACCATCACCTGGCGCCGCTCAAGCCAATCGAGCTGGCAACGCCTGACCAACTGCAGGACGCGTTGGACGAATGCAACCTGGACCACTGGATTTCCAAGACCCAGGCGCTCAGCAGCCGCTTTGACGCGGCACGCCACTCTGCCGTGTTGCTGCTTAAGCCCAACGTTGTCCATGTTGCCATCCCTAAACGCACGCTGAACAACGAGGCTGAGCTGAAGGTCTGGTTGGCTGAGGTGGAGCAGCTGCTGGCTGCGAAGTTGAAGAATGGGCCGGTAGCGCTTTAACGCGATATGTTCATCAAAGTTGTGCCAATAATTAGCCTCTTCGTGCTAATATTTGGCATGAATATCAGTTCAGCGATTTTTACCGATAGCCAATCGCGCCTCTATGCCTGGCTGTTCGGCCAACCGGACCGTGCCTATCACCTTAACGAGCTACGCCGCCTTACCGGCCTGGGCAGCGCCTCGCTGCAACGGGAGCTCAACCGCCTGGCCACGGCGGGCCTGGTCGATACGCAAGCAGTGGGTAACCTGCGCCGCTTTCAGGCCAACCCTCAATCGCCTGTCTATGCTGAATTGGTCGCCTTGACGCGCAAGACCTTGGGCACGGTGCCAGTGCTGCGCGATGCCTTGCAGCCCTTGCTGCCCAATTTGCAGTCCGCCTGGGTCTATGGTTCGGTGGCCAAACAAACCGACACTGCCCGCAGCGATATTGATGTGATGTTGGTGGGCAGCGACTTGCTGCTCAGCCAAGTCTTGGCCGCGCTGGAGCCCGCCGAAACCCAATTGGGCCGAAAAATCAACCCAAGCTGCTATTCACTCCAAGAGTTTGAACGTCGTCGCGCCGAGCCAGACTCCTTTGTCAACCGGGTGTTGTCGCAGCCCACTCTGCCATTGATAGAGGTCACCCATGCAGCAGCTTGACTTCATTTGCAAATTTGCTTTTCTTATCCTCAGACGTTCAGCTACAGCAACAAACACCTGGAGACACCCATGATTGAGCAAATCAAACTTGAACGATTCACGGCTTTTGAGAGTTTGACCGTCAAGTTTTCTTCCGGTATCAACTTGTTTATTGGTGAAAACGGTTCCGGCAAGACCCACCTGTTCAAAGTGATTTACGCCGCCTGCGACATCAGCAAAAGCCAAAAGGCATTGGCCGACAAGGTAAATAGGGTGTTTTTGCCCTCAGGCGAGCAAATTGGTCGCCTGGTCAAGCGCAAAACCGGTAGCACTAGCGGCAGTTTTGAGGTCACGCGCAAGGTGGCAGGCCTTGCCAAATCCATCGCTGTCAAGCTGTCTTTGTCCAACCACACCAAAGAGCCCGCCAAGGCCAGCGTTTCTGGTGCCCACAAACTGTGGCAAGAGCATCCGGTGGAGTCGGTCTATATCCCGGTCAAAGACATGATGGCCAATGCGCCGGGCTTTCGCTCGCTCTACAACCTGCGCCACATTCACTTTGAAGAGGTCTATGCCGACATCATTGACCGGGTATTTCTGGGTTCGCTCAAAGGCCCCACGGACCAAGTTCGCAAAAAACTGCTCGACATTCTTCAGCAGTCAATGGACGGCAAGGTGATTGCCAAAAATGAAGAGTTTTTCCTGAAGAGTCAGCAAGGCGAACTCGAATTTACCCTGTTGGCAGAGGGCATCCGCAAGCTAGGACTGCTATGGGTGTTGATTCAAAACGGCACCTTGCTCAATGGCAGCATTCTGTTTTGGGATGAGCCCGAAACCAATCTCAACCCCAAGCTGATGCGCACCGTGGTTGAAATTTTGATTGAACTTCAGCGCATGGGCGTGCAGCTCTTTATCAGCACCCACAACTATTCTTTGCTCAAAGAGTTTGACCTGCAAAAGGCTTCCAGCGACCAAGTGCTGTTTCACAGCCTGTACCGTGACGCGGCTGACAACATCAACTGCGCCTCTTTTGCCAGCTACGACGCGCTGACCCCCAACGCCATCGACACCGCCTTTGCCGGACTGGTGGACCGCGAAATTGCCCAGTCGATGGGAGGGCTGGGTCAATGAAAATTGAAACCGATGGTTTTGCGTTTCAATTCACCGGGGCACTTGATGCCTTTCGATTTGATGAAAAAGACAGGGCCAAACCGCATTTTCATGGCCTGTCGCATGCCATGAAGGCAGTCGATTTGGTGGTGGAGATGCCCACCGACTACCTGTTTATTGAGGTTAAAGACTTCCATGCGGCCGATGACTACGACTTCAAAAGCGCCGTTGCAGGGCATCAACGTGACGAACGTCTGGCCCATTTCAACCACTTGCGCGAGGTGCTTAAACACAAGTTTCGCGATACCTGGCTGTACCGCTGGGCGCAGGGCAAAGCCGACAAACCCGTGCGCTACCTGTGCCTGTTGTCCGTGCTCAGCAAAGAACTGCGGCAACAACTCCCGGTTGGCTTGGCCGGCCCACACTGGGAAAAGGCACTGGCGCGAAGTTGCGTCGTACTGAACCTTGAGCGCTGGAACGTAAATTTCCCGCAATGGCCAGTGGTGCCGATGGCGGTCTAATTTTCACAAGAAAAATGGCTTCTAACGCCCGTCCACTATGCACTAACAGCTATTAAAAGCATAACTAAAAACATACCAAGAATTCCATGTCATCTGTCACCTCCATCGACCAATCACCTGCGCCAGCGGCGGCGGATGCTACACTTGCTGCAACAACACCCGCCACACTTCAGGCTAAAACTTCGGTTTTTGTACAGTGCTCCCAGGGCGGGTTTCTTTTTTCTGCGGGCGGTTTGTCATGAAATACAGCAAACCCGCCCTGTCTAATGCCGACCTGCTTGCCCGCTGGCAAGCCAAAGGTCTGGCCATCCCCCAACTTGCAGATGCTGAGCGTGCGCTGCTCTTTATCGGGTACTTTCGCCTGCGGGGGTATGTGGTGATGCGTCTGTTTTCGCGTGCGTTAGACACGCAAGACGAATGGCCCGTGCGTCTGATGGACTTGTTCAAGACCCACCCCGCCATGGCTCCTTCAGATTTAGGCTTCCCCCCAGGTTGGGAAGCCGACCCCCTTTGGAACTGACACCATGCAAACCCCGAGCAACGCCCCCCTGCCCAAACCCCTGCGTACTCAGCTTGAAAACACCGTCAAGGCGGCGCGCGACGTGGCTGAAAAAGCGGGCCGCGCCGCCTTGGCGCAACTGGCGGTGGCCGAGCCTAAGGTGCCCGACTATCTGGACGAGCCCCAACGCGTATTAAGAAGGAAATTGCGCGCTCACGCCCGTGCCATCAGCGCAACCAGCGCACAAAACAATAGCGTCGAGCTGCAACCCTTGGTGTTGGAAGTAGCCTACGAGCACTGGCACCGCATGTTGTTTGCCCGCTTTCTGGCCGAAAACAACCTGCTGATGTGGCGTGAACCGAATGATGCCAACGGCGCTGCCGTGTCGCTGGACGATTGCCGCGACATGGTCGACAACCATCCTGATATGGCGATGGGTGCCAAAAGCCACTGGGAGCTGGCGGGCAAGCTGGCCGCGCGTATGTTGCCGCAAGTCTTCAAACCGCACAGCCCGGTGTTTGAAATCAACTTTGCACCCGAACACCAGCGCGAGCTGGAGCGGCTGCTCTCCAACCTGCCGCCAGAAGTCTTTCAGGCCAGCGACAGCCTGGGCTGGGTCTACCAATTCTGGCAAGCCAAACGCAAGGACGAAGTCAACGCCTCCGAGGTCAAGATCGGTGCCGACGAGCTGCCCGCCGTCACTCAGCTCTTTACCGAGCCCTACATGGTGGACTTTTTGCTGCACAACTCGCTCGGTGCCTGGTGGCACACCCGTCACCCTGGCCAGCCCTGCCCGGTGGTTATGCCGTATTTGCGGCTGATATCCCCCTTGGCCAACAGCCCTCACCCTAACCCTCTCCCAGGGGGCGAGGGGACTCACAGCCAAACAGCCGATAGCGGCTGTTCGCTCCCTCTCCCTCCGGGAGAGGGTTGGGGTGAGGGTGCCACAACACCGCAAGCCCACCACCACAATGTTCCGCCGGAGCACATCGCCTTCGCTCGTTCACTTCGCGGCTCGCAAACCGATGCTGAAAACCTGCTCTGGTCTTTGTTACGCAACCGTCGCCTTGCCGACAGCAAGTTTCGCCGCCAGCATCCGCTAGGCCCATACGTTCTGGATTTCTACTGCCATGAAAAAAAGCTGGCTATCGAGTTGGATGGTGGCCAACACAATGAGGAAACCGGGCGTGCGAAAGATGCCCGCCGTACCGCCTATCTCGCGCAGCAAGGTATCCGGGTGATCCGTTTTTGGAACAACCAGACTTTGCAGGAAACTCAAGCAGTACTTCAGACAATTTGGGATGCTTTGGTGACTGAAACGCCCTCACCCCCAACCCCTCTCCCGCAGGGAGAGGGGAGTAACAGCCCCCCCGTCCCAGGCTATCCACTCCCTCACCCCCTGGGAGAAGGGAGTAACAGCCCCCCCGCCCCAGGCTATTCACTTCCTCACCCCCTGGGAGAAGGGAGTAACAGCCCCT
>JAIPCE010000198.1 GCA_021738345.1 Rhodoferax sp.
CATAAAACTGCACCCGGTTGCGCCCCCGCTCTTTGGCCTGGTACATGGCGGCATCAGCACGTACCAAGACGTCGTCCTGATTCGCTTCACCGTGCAAAAGCAGGGTGACGCCAATGCTCGCCGTGCAGCGGTGGTTCAGTGTGCCCTTGTCTACCCCTTCATGCTCCAAGCCAAGAACGTAAGGCGCAGCCAAAGCCAGCCGAATCTTCTCGGCAATGACTGCGGCCTGCGCCATCGAATCTTCAAGGCTCAGCGCCAGTTCGTCCAGCAGCACCACAAACTCATCACCGCCGAAGCGCGCCACGGTGTCGATCTCGCGCACACAGGTCTTTATCCGCGTAACCGTGCACATCAGCAGGTTTGTGGCAAACTGAGACCTATCAAGCATTTACCCTGCCCGGAGGTCACAGTGAGCACTAACCTGGAAGTTCTGGAAGCCGAAGTTCTTCAATTGACCCCAGCCGATCGGTCACGCTTGTTCGAGCGGTTGATTGCAAGCATTGACACGGATAGCGCAGTCCAGCAAGCCTGGGAACTGGAGGCGGATCGAAGGGAGTCGGAACTTGAATCCGGGCTGGTAGCGGCAGTACCCGGTCAACAAGCCGTTGCGCGGCTTCGAGCCAGACTTAATCAATGAGCTTTTCGCTTCACCCAGGGGCGGAAAGCGATGTTGCCGATGCAATCGATTTTTACCTTGAACGAGCCGGGTCCGCGGTAGCAGTGCGTTTTCTTGATGAATTTGAACGTGTTGTCGCGCTTTTGGTGCAAAACCCTGGCTTCGGTACACCAACTACGCGTGGACGAAGAAGTTTTCCCTTGAAGATTTTCCCTTACTCGGTTGTCTATCGCACTGCGGATAACGATATTCAAATTTTGATAGTGCGTCACCAGCACAGAAGACCTGGGTACGCTGGCGGCAGGCGCTAACGCCAGGGCGTGCCTCATCGAGGCTGCCATGTGGCGGAGGCCATTTTGTTCCGGCAGGAGGAAGCCGCGCAAAGGGTCTCTTGTCACGCATTCAAGTAGTCAAATGCTGTGAAACCGTCCAATATGCTCCTGTTTTCATAGCTTCTCACGCAATCTGAACGGGGGCTACAGCCCTATTTTCATAAAACTGCACCCGGTTGCGCCCCCGCTCTTTGGCCTGGTACATGGCGGCATCAGCACGTACCAAGACGTCGTCCTGATTCGCTTCACCGTGCAAAAGCAGGGTGACGCCAATGCTCGCCGTACAGCGGTGGTTCAGTGTGCCCTTGTCTACCCCTTCCTGCTCCAAGCCAAGAACGTAAGGCGCAGCCAAAGCCAGCCGAATCTTCTCGGCAATGACTGCGGCCTGGGACAGCGAATCGGCATGACTGAGTGCCAGTTCATCCAGCAGCACCACAAACTCATCCCCACCGAAGCGCGCCACGGTGTCGATCTCGCGCACACAAGCCTTGAGCCGCGTTGCAACCTCCACCAGCAACAAATCACCGACCGAATGTCCATGGTGATCGTTAAGTGGCTTGAAATTGTCCAGGTCCAGAAACATCAGCGCGCCATAAAACGCACTGCGTTTGCTGGTCAGCAGGGTCTGGCTGAGGCGATCGTTGAGCAGCCTGCGATTGGCTAAATGGGTGAGCGGGTCATAAAACGCCAGTTGGCGCACCTGCTCCTCCATGAGTTTGCGATCGGTGTTGTCGCGGTTGCTGGCACGCACACCGGTGGGCTTGCCCTCACCGTCAAAGACCGGCTGACATACATGGGCGATCCAGCGGATATCACCGCCCTTGGTCATGATTCGAAAATCCAGCACTTCGCGTCCGCCCGGCAGCGACAAGTCGTGCCGGTGTTTCGCATAAAGAACCTGATCGTCAGCATAAACAATGCGGCTCAGCAAGTCTGGCTCGGCGTAGAACTCTGTGGGCGTGTAACCACTGATCTGTTCACACGACGGCGATACATAGCGCAAGGATCCGTCCGTCAGTATCCAATACTCCCAGTCGGAGGTGAAATCGGCCACCGTGCGGTAACGCAGTTCACTCTCGCGCAACACGTCTTCAAGCTTCTTACGCTCCACCATATCGACGTCCAGTTCAATCCGTGTGCGGTGCAGTTCCTCGGCTTGCATTTCGAGCTCAATCTGGTGCACGCGCAACTCATACATGACCTGCTGTGCCTCTGCGGCCGACAGGTAGCGGTCATTGCGCGAGGCCTCGGTGAGAAAGTTGCGTGCCACTGCTTCGGCGCGCCGGTGCATGGTCAGGGACCGGGGCTCTGCAACGCTTTCTGCCCGCGTCAAGGGATGGACATCGCTGGGCCACTCGACAACGATGGCGGTTTGATCGTCCAGCGCCGGTGCGCCGCCGGTAAACACTTTGATCGTCTGCTGCAGGGAGTCCAGCAGCGCGAACGGCACCAGCGCCGCCGCTCGGCCGGCCTCGAAGGCACCGATCAATCGCTCCTGTCCGAATTGCTCGCCGCCGGGGTTGCAGGCTTCGGTAATACCGTCAGAATAGATCAGCAGGCTGTCACCCTGGCCAATCGGGACGCAGACCTCGGCATAGACCTCGTCTGGCAGGACGCCAATCGGCAGGTTCTCACCCGCAATCGGCACCACCTTGCCCTGCGCCGCGCACAGCAGCAGTGCATGTGTGTGCCCAGCGTTCACATAGGTCAGCGTGCCGGACTCCAGGTCAAAGCGGTAAAGGGCCAGCGTGACGAAGGACGACAATTCGACCAGGCGCGATGTCAACACGCGGTGCAGTTCATTGACGATTTGCGCCGGCGTGGGCAGCACCGTGCCAAATGACTTGACCACCTGCAGGTCGGCCAGCACCTGGTGGTAGGCAGATCGGACACCGGCGCCAATCAGCGCTGCGCCCACGCCCTTGCCCATCACATCACCCACCAGGATGTCAAAGCTGTTGGTGTGCAGTCGGCGGATGTCGGAGAAATCGCCGTCAACTACCTGCGAGGGCTGGCTGAAGTTGCTGACGCTGGCGCCCTCGATTCCCTTGGGGATTACGCCCTGCAGCAGGGTGTGCTGGATGGCGTTGCCAAATTCGAGTTCACGCTGGCGCGCGGTCTGCAGCAGGTCAGTGGCCTGCTTGAGTTCGCTAAATTGGGTCTGAATCGTCTGGCGCATCGCCTCACGCTCGAGCAGATTGCGAATCCTTTGCTGGGCGGTGGCCACGTTGACCGGTTTGGCGATGTAGTCGGCTGCACCCAGCGCCAGGCCGGCACTTTCTGACTGCGCATCACCGAGTGCGGTCAGGAAGATGACGGGGATGTCTCGTAGTTGGTGGTCAGCCTTTAAACGTCGGCAGACCTCATAGCCGTCCATTTCGGACATCATCACATCGAGCAGGATCAGGTCTGGCCTTGTTTGCTGGGCATAGGTCAGTCCCAGCGCGCCCGAGGTGGCAATTTGAATGTCGAAATCGACCGCCAATGCCGCAATCAACATTTGTAGATTGGCCGGCGTGTCGTCGATGGTGAGAATTCGGGGTCTTGGCATGGTCATGGTGCAGTTTTCCATTCGTATTTGGATGCCATCTGGCGCAAGCGATTGAGCGTCAGGTCAAAGCGAAATTCACGGAGAGGCAAACCGGCTTCGGCCACTTCAGGTGCCAGATCGGTGCCGGCAACAAGTTCTTGCAAGGCCTTGAAGCGGCCAATGGCATCGGCCTTGTTGTGCGCCAGCATGGGCAAGATTTGATCGATCAAGGCAATGATGGCTGTGGAGTCAACAACCTTGCCAACAGCCGGTGCAGAGGTCACCGTCACGTCCGCCGGCACCGCTGGCAGCCATTTGGCCAGGGCCGCCCACAGGTCACCTTGCAGCACCGGTTTGCTCAGCACCGCATCCATACCGGTGGCCAGGCAACGCGCTTGCACGCCCTCGAAGGCATCGGCACTCAGTGCAATGATAGGAGTGCGCTTCTTCTGTGCTTGCGCCTCCCACTGGCGGATGCGCTGGGTTGCACCATAGCCGTCGAGCACCGGCATTTGCAAGTCCATCACGATCACATCCACCGAGTTGCACGCCATGACGCGCTCCAGACCCTGCTGTCCATCGTCTGCCAGCGTGACTTCCATGCCCATCGGGCCCAGCATCGCCAGCATCACCTTCTGATTGACCGGGTTGTCTTCAATCACCAGCACGCGCCCCCTGAGCAGGGCGGGCGGCCCGTTAGCGCCAATGTGTGCGGTGACCGTGGCTTGCGCCAGCGCTGCGGGCTCGTGGGCTGGGGCCAGGTCTAGTCGCGCCCGAAACCAGAAGCGCGAGCCAACTCCAGGTTCACTCTCCACGCCGACCTCGCCGCCCATTGCCTGCGCCAGCGTGCGCACGATCGACAGGCCCAACCCGGTGCCGCCGTAGTGGCGTGTGGTGGAACTGTCGGCCTGCGAGAAGGTCTGAAATAGCAGGGCCTGCTTGTCCTTGGCGATACCGATGCCGCTGTCAGACACCGAAAATTCAAGGGTGGCGCATTGCCCGGTACAGGCCACCTCGGATGCTTCGATGCGGATGCTGCCTTGCTGGGTGAACTTGATGGCGTTGCTCACCAGGTTGGACAGCATCTGGCGCAGGCGGTTGGGGTCGCCCAGGTAGCGCCGCTCGGGAGCACTCCCGTGCGCCTCGATGAAAAGACCCTTGGCGTGCGCCGTCTGGGCAAAGAGGGTCTGTGTCTCGCGAATGAGTTGCGCTGGCTCCAGCGCGATGGTTTCCAGGTCGACCTTGCCGGCCTCGATCTTGGAGAGGTCCAGAATGTCGTTGAGCAGGGCCAGCAGGGTCTGGCCGGAGTTGAAAATGGTGCGCGCGTAATCGAGCCGGTCGGCCTCCGAAATGTTGGGGCGCAGCAGCACCTGCGCCATGCCCAGCACGGCGTTCATGGGGGTGCGGATTTCGTGGCTCATGGTGGCCAGAAAGCGGCTCTTGGCCAGATTGGCCGAGTCGGCCTCGTTTCTGGCGACCACCAGTTCCACAGCACGCTTGCCTTTTTCCTCGTTCTGAAACGTCAGCTCATCGTTGACGACCACCAGTTCGGCAGCACGCTTGGCTCGCTCGACGCTTTGGGCTGCCAGCGCCTGATGGGCTGCGGGCAGTTGCGCCTCTGTTTTTCTGCGCGCTGTGATATCGGTAATGAAGCCGTGCCAGAGCGTGCCACCATCGGCCTGGCGCTGCGGCAGTGAATTGCCCAACAGCCAGTGCACCGTGCCGTCCTCGAACTTGACCCGGTACTCGTGCACCCAGGGGGTGAGGTCGGCGGCCGACTGCTGAATCGAGATCACCACATCGTCGTGGTCGTCGGGATGGATAGAGGCAAAGACCGCGGCTGCATTCTCAAGGGCCTGCTCTGGACTGACGCCGTAGATGTCGCGGATGGACTCGCTGGCATAGGGAAAATAGGAGCTGCCATCGAGGCGCAAGTGGTACTGGTAAACCATGCCTGGCACGCGGCTGGCGATATTCTTCAGCAATTCCAGAGCACTATCCCGTGCCACTTCGATTTGCTTGCGTTCACTGATGTCGGTGTGCATGCCGACCATCCGGGTTGGTGCACCGGCAGCATCGCAAGCGGTACCGGTGCCACGGCACGCCACCCAACGGTAGTTCCCGTCTTTGGTGCGCAGGCGCATTTCGATGGTGTAGGTCGCAGATTTGCCGGTCAGGTAATTCTGCAGGCAGGCGGCATTGCGGGCGAGGTCATCAGGATGGATCAACTTAACCCAGGCCTCTGCGGTCAGGGGTACATCCTGCTCAGCGTAGCCCAGTGATGCATCGAACACGCGTGAGCGCAGCATTTCACCCGAGGAAATGTCCCATTCCCAAAAGCCGTCTCCAATGGCCTCTGCCGCGACGGTCCAGCGTGCCTCTTGATCCTGGACATCCGCTCTTAGCGTATTGCGCTCCAACTCCAGTTGCTTGTGCGCGCTGACATTGGTCAGCACGATGCGCAGCACGGGTGCGCCGTCATCATCCTTTGCCGCCAAGGCATCCAGATGCACCCAGAAGGGCGCGCCATCCTTCTTCAGCAGCCTTAACTCGCAGTCCTGGTGCTCTCCGGTGCTGTCAATCCGTTGGCGTAGCAGGTAGAAGTTGTCCTGATCGGCCGGTAGGATGAAACGGGTGATTGGCTTCTGTAGAAGCGCAGAACGGTGCAAGCCGAACAACAGTCCCGCGGTCAGGTTGGCTTGAAGAATCAATCCGGACGCAGACAGGGTGCAATAACCCACTGGCGCCAGGTCGTAGAAGTCGAAATAGCGTGCCTGCGAGGTGTCGAGTTCGTCCTGTGTTCGACGCAACTCCTCATTTTGCGCCTTCAACTCGATCTGGTGCACATGCAGGCTGTGCAGCGTGTCGCGTTCTGCCAGCGCAGTGCGTTTTGCTTCCTTGTGCTTGACCTTGTTGGACTCTTGCAGGCGCACGGCCAGCGCGATTTGCATGATCAGCGTCACGGCCAACGGTAGCCAGCGCTGCAACTGGAGTACGTTGATGCCCAGCGCGCCCGGAAGCAGGTCCAACGAAAACAGAACACCGAAAATGCGCGTCAGCAGGACCAAGACTGCAGCCGCCAGCAGGTACCGCGCTTCGCGCTGACCGTCACGCAATAGTCGAGTCGATAGGTACAGGATCAGCAATGTCGACGGCCCGGTGAAACTCACGGCAATGCGCGCCGCCTCTGTGTAGTGGCCGGTGAAGAGCGAGATCAGCAAAACGCAGGGAAGCACCACCATGGCGCGAAAGAAGTAAAAATAGAACTTTTGCGAGCGATCGACCCGCACCATGCGCTGGAAAAAGGGCGCAGTGGCTGCCAGGAAGATCAGCACGCTGGCACTGACGGCAGCATCGGCAAGCAGGGGCATCTGTGGCAGCAGGTACTGGGCCGCCAAGCCGGTAAAGGCGAAGTTGAGCAGCAAATTGGCACCAACGTACAGGCTGAACCAGCCATAAAGCGGCTCACGCGTGCCCCACCAGAGCAGCAGGTTAAGCAGCAGCACCAGCACAAAGACGCCGAGCAATAACCCCATCACGACATGATCAAAATCCTTCGATCCTTGAAAGCGTTCGGGCTGCCAGAGTTGCAGTGTCACGAGCGAGGCACTGGTGGTCTGCAGACGCAAGTAAAAGGTGTGCGGCGCGCTGTCGGCCAGGGCCAGCTTGAAGATGAAGCCGCGGTACTCTTCCTCGCGGCTGGAAAACGGCAGGCGGTCGCCCGCGCGGCGCTCGGCAAAGCCGGAGTTGCTTGGCTCAAACAGGCGCAAGTCATCCAGAAATGGTGGCATCACCTCCAGCCACCAGGACCCAGCCGCTGGCGCTTGCACGCTAAAGCGCAGCCAGTGCACCTTGCGCGTATAACCGGCGCTAAACAACCCGTCCAGCGGCGTGAAGCGCTGCGCTGCACCGGGCGCGCTGACGCTGGCAATGGTTTCGCTGCCATCGGCGTCGACCAAAACGACAAGGTTTTGAACCGATATCGACTGCGCAGAGGCGGCGAAGGGAAGAACAAGTAACAACAGACATAGAAAAGATTGCGCGGCGTAACCAGTCAGACCAATGATGTGAGTTTTCAGCGCTTTGAACATCGAATCCATTCGCAACTCTTCCGAATCGCAGACCTATCGCGGGTTACTTACGATCATGAGTGGCCAATATCGGTCCACAAGGACAAGATAGCGGTGATAAACGTGACAAAACAGTTCGGACAAATGTTTATTTAGCTGCTACCCTGACCCACCATGCGCACTGCACCTTTTGTTTCGCCGTCAGAAATTGAGCGTGAAACGGGTTTTGGGAAGGATCAACTGCGAAAGTGGCGCCAGCGCTTTGGATTTCCTCCAGCGGAATCAACTGCTGATGGCAAAGCCGCCTATTCACGCAAGACCATCAGCCAGCTTCTCTTGATAAAGCGTTTGCTTGAGGCTGGCTTTCGACCCAACCAAGTTGTGGGCAAGCCCTCCCGGGAGCTTGAAAAACTCAAACTTGCCCTGAGCCCGCCGGTTCCGGTCATGTTCCGCGATGAATCAACTCAGGCCCTTATTGAACAACTTAAACGCACTGACCTGGCGGGATTTAGTGCCTTGCTGGCTGAGGAACGAGCCAAGCGCACTCTGCTGGACTTTGTCTGCAATACGGTTACTCCACTGATGAACGGCATTGGCGGGGCCTGGAGTCGCGATGAAATTGACATTCACCATGAGCACCTCTGCAGTTGTTGCGTCGAACGTTTGTTGCACGCGGAAATCCTTAAGCTCAAGCCAAAGGATGGTTTGCCAATACCGAGTGTCTTGTTGTTCTCCCTTGCACCGGGAGAGCGCCATCTGCTGGGGTTGCTGATGATCGAGGCCGCCCTGGCAGAGCAGGGAGCCAGAACGATCAACATTGGATCGGATGTTCCCCTGAACATTCTGAAGTTGGCAGCCATTTCATGCAAGGCAGATGTGGTTGCGCTGTCCTTCAGTTTTGCCTATCCGGCACG
This sequence comes from Rhodoferax sp., assembly GCA_021738345.1. Lineage (GTDB taxonomy): Bacteria > Pseudomonadota > Gammaproteobacteria > Burkholderiales > Burkholderiaceae_C > Allorhodoferax. Next base: position 8,463 of record JAIPCE010000198.1, read on the forward strand.
CGATGTGGTGCCGACCTTACTGCATTTACGGCGCCTGCTGCCGCCACAGATTCAGATTTGGGCAGGGGGTGCAGGCCTGTCGGGCATCAGAAAGCAACTCAAGGGAGTGCGCATCATGTCGGATATCGGAGAAGCTGTTACTGCCCTGAATGAATTGACTCTTCAGCACAGTGGGACCGATAAGTCCAGTCATTGAGAGCAATAGGTTCCGGTTGATTTTGAGCGCGCGGCAGTTGCATCGATCAATAGCAAGTATGCCTTTGTGATGTTGACCAAGTGCCTTTCGCTACATGAAAGACTGCTGCTGACTTTTTGCGGCATCCCACTGACTGCCACGGAGAACGGAAACCTAATTCCGCCTCTGGTCAAACGCAGGCGCACACTTTGATGAATGGTCACCACATTGCCGACTTTCACCGATCTATCTGAACCGCTGGTTTGGAGCTGACCAGTTTGAAAGTCCCGGGCCGAGCTCCGGCTCTCTTGCGGTAGCAGAAACGCCGGTCCAATACGCAGTTTTGGCGTCGCCTGCATAAACCACAGGTAACCGTCGGCGTCGCGCACCGCGAGGTCGCCCGTGCGGCACCAGTCGCCGGTAAATTTGGCCGCCGTGGCAGCGGGGTTGTTCCAGTAACCCAGAAAAAAGACCGGGTCCGGGTCGCCATGCACGTCACACCGATGCACCGCCACATCGCCGGGCACACCGACCGGACACTCGGCACCCTGCTCGTCAATCACCTTGACCAAGTGCCCCGGTGTGCCGGGAAAGGCCTTCATCATGGCCTTGAGCGCGGTGGGGAACAGAAAGGTATGGGTCACAGCGCACTGGCCCATGAGCTGCAGTGCACTCTGCGGACTGAAGCGCGCACTCTGCGCAATGATGGTGTTGCCAAAGTACAAAGTCGGCAGCAAGGCATCCATCAGACCACCGGTCCAGGCCCAGTCCGCGGGTGACCAAAACACGCTCTGCACCGCAGAGGCAGTCGGTAGCGGGTCGGCGCTGAGTGCGGCCAAAGCGCTATCCGCAGCCTGCCCAAAGCCGTTTTGACTCGCGACAAAGCCCGGTAAATTGCCAATCAAGGCGCGGTGGGCAATCAGTGC
>JAIPCE010000199.1 GCA_021738345.1 Rhodoferax sp.
AGATGCCGACCAGCTCGACACCGCTGCCGATCTGGCAGATACCTTCAGTGCGGGCGAACTGCGTGTCACGCATGACCAAAACCTGCTTTTACCCTGGGTCCGCGCCGAGGATCTGCCAGCATTGTGGGTGGCAGCAAGCCATGCCGGGCTGGCACGCTCCAACGTGCGGCTACTGACCGACATGATTGCCTGCCCCGGCGGCGACTTTTGTGCACTGGCCAATGCCCGCTCTATCCCGATTGCCGCTGCCATTGCCGAGCGCTACCAGGACATGGAAGAACTGCATGACCTCGGCGAAATCGACCTGCACATAAGCGGCTGTATCAATTCTTGCGGACACCACCACAGCGGCCACATTGGCGTACTGGGTGTGGACAAGGACGGCAAAGAGTGGTACCAGATATCCCTGGGAGGGTCCGACGGATCGACCCTGAGCGGCAGTGCGACGCCCGGAAAGATCGTCGGACCCGCATTTGGTGCGATCGAGGTACCCGACGTCATCGAGGCAGTGCTCGACACCTTTCGGCAACATCGCGTGGGACGTGAAACCTTTATCGAAACTCTGAAGCGGGTGGGCCTTGACACCTTCAAGGCAGCAGCCAACTCCGCGCGACTGAGCGAGCAAGAGGCGGACCTGCATCGCCTGATGAAATCGCTTGCAAAAATGCGTGATACCCGCGATGCCCAGGCAGTGTGATGCCCACCCCTATGAACCTATCCACAAACATGCAATTCATCCCACATTCCGAGCACGCAGTCGACTTTTGCGACACGCAGGTGTTGACCCTTGCGAACACCGAAGATCCGCGCAACCTTGAACTGCATGGAATCCAGCGCATCGACCTCAATTTTCCCAAGTTCACTGACGGCCGTGCCTACAGCCAGGCTTACTTGCTGCGCAAGCGTCTCCGTTTTCATGGCGAAATCAGGGCCACTGGCGACGTGCTCATCGACCAGCTGTTGCAACTCAAACGCTCAGGTTTTGACGTTGCGGTGTTGAGATCAGATCAAAACCCCGCGCTTGCGCAGCGCCAGTTGGAGCGCTACATCGGCTTTTACCAGGGCGATGCCTTAGGCTCGAAGCCCAGATTCCATGAAAGACCTGCTGCATGAATGCGGTCACTAGGAATCAAGATCGCTCGGACACCTTTGGCGACAAGCTGTCCGAGGCACAACTGGTGCTACAAAGTGCGGCAGCCTTGCACCCCACTGCCCGGGTGCAAGGCCCGACCACGCCCACGCTGGTACAGGCCTCTGGCCTGGGCGCCGAAGACATGGTGATCAGCCACCTGATCAACACGCTACAGCTTGACATTGGAATATTCGTGCTCGACACCGGCCGTCTGCATGAAGAAACGCTGGCTCTGCTCGATCGCTTCCAACGCAGCAGTCGCGCTCCAGTGACGGTGTATTCGCCCAACCAAGACGCAGTGCTGGAATTTGTCACAAGCAAAGGGCTCGACTCGATCTACCAGAGCATGACCTTGCGCAAAACCTGCTGCGCTATCCGTAAGCTGGAACCGCTGGAGCGCGCACTGGCAGGCAAAGACGCCTGGATCACCGGCTTGCGCCGCGAGCAATCTGTCGCGCGCGCCGATGTACCCTTGATCGATCATTCGCAAGCGCGGATCAAATTCAATCCGCTGGCGCATTGGACCTGGGGCGACATCTGGCACTACCTGGGTGCCAACCAAGTCGACTACAACCCGCTGCATGACCAGTTCTTCCCCAGTATCGGCTGTGCGCCGTGCACCCGCGCCATCAGCCAGGGGGAGGATTTTCGCTCCGGCCGCTGGTGGTGGGAAGCGGACCAGGACGGCGGTGCTGTCAAAGAGTGCGGCCTGCACGTCAAAACCGCTACATCAACGCAAAGTGACCTCGCAGAAATCCACGCTGCTTCGATGAATATTACCGGAGACTTATGATATGAACGCGATGACCGAAATGCGTCACCTCCACCTCAGCGACCGGCATCTGGATGCGCTCGAGGAGGAAACCATCTTTATTTTGCGCGAGGTGGCCGCAGCCTTCGAGCGCCCTGCCCTGCTGTTTTCTGGCGGAAAAGACTCGGCGGTCATGCTCAAATGCGCAGAAAAAGCGTTTGTCAGCAAGGACGGTCCGTACCGGGGCGGCAAGATTCCATTCCCGCTGTTGATGATTGACACCGGCCACAACTTCCCGGAAGTGACCGAATTCCGGGACATTCGCGCCAAGGAACTGGCCGCCAAGCTCATCGTGCGCAGTGTCGAGGGCTCCATGGCACGTGGCACGGTGCGCCTGGCCCACCCCGCAGAATCGCGCAATGTGCACCAGTCGGTGACGCTGCTCGAAGCGATTGACGAGTTTAGTTTTGATGCGCTCATCGGCGGCGCGCGCCGGGACGAAGAAAAGGCACGGGCCAAAGAGCGTATCTTCTCCCACAGGGATACGTTTGGCCAGTGGCAACCCAAGGCCCAGCGTCCCGAACTCTGGACGCTGTTCAACAACCGCCTGCAGCCCGGCGAACATTTCCGGGTGTTTCCCATCTCCAACTGGACTGAACTCGATGTCTGGCAATACATTGACCGCGAGCGCATTGCCCTGCCTTCGCTGTATTACAGCCACCCGCGAAAGGTGGTGGAGCGTAAGGGCTTGCTTGTTCCGGTGACCGAACTCACACCCGCCAAAGACGGCGAAACCGTGGAGCTGCGCCATGTGCGCTTTCGCACGGTGGGTGACATTACCTGCACCTGCCCGGTCGAGAGCCAGGCCGCCACCACCGCCGCCATTGTGAAAGAAACACTCGCCGCGGACATCAGCGAGCGCGGAGCGACACGAATGGATGATAAAACCTCTGATGCCTCGATGGAAAAACGCAAGAAAGACGGATACTTTTAATGCCTACAACCGCAATCTCGCCAGTCGACACCCAGTCTGCCCTGCGTTTTATAACCTGTGGTTCGGTCGATGACGGAAAGAGCACACTGATTGGCCGCATGCTGATCGACAGCCGCTCGGTCCTGCAGGACCAACTCGCCAACGTCTCAAAAAGCGGAGCTGCCGACCTTGCCCTGTTCACCGACGGACTCAGCGCCGAACGTGAGCAGGGCATCACGATCGACGTGGCTTACCGCTACTTTGCGACACCAGCGCGCAAATTCATCATCGGCGACGCCCCCGGCCACGAGCAGTACACCCGCAACATGGTGACCGCTGCCAGCAGCGCCCATGCGGCGGTGGTCTTGGTCGATGCCACCAAGCTCAATTGGCAAACCGACCAGGCAGTCGAATTGCTGCCCCAAACCCGTCGCCACACGCTGCTGGTGAATCTGCTGCGCGTACCTAATATCATTTTTGCCATCAACAAGCTCGATGCCCTGGAAAACCCTGAACAGGCCGGCACAAAAGGGAACGCTGCCAAGGCCTTCGGGAAAATCAGCGGCGCCTTGCATACCTTTGCCCAAGCGGCAGGCATTGACGTCGCCGCAATCGTGCCGATCTCTGCACTGCTGGGTTACAACGTAGTGCACCCAAACCAAAACTGGTGCGGCTACCAGGGCCTGAGCTTGCTAGGCTTGCTGGAGCAGCTTCCGGTTACAGCAGCAGAAACCCACCTGCCATTTTCATTTCCTGTGCAATCGGTAGAAAAGTTCCATTCCAGCAGCGACACCAGCCAGGGCCGCCGCGTTTTCTGGGGCCGCGTTGCCACCGGCACGGTGCAGGCAGGTGACACCATTTCCATCTTGCCCGGCGGCCAGTCTGCCAAGGTGATGCAGGTGCTAAACCACACCCGCGTACCCAGCAGGGTCGCCGCCGGCCATGGCGCTGGCCTGGTCCTTGACTGCGAGGTGGACATATCGCGCGGCGACTGGATCCTGGCTTCGTCGAGTGGAGCCAAGGACTTCGAGCCGGCGCAAGACATCAACGCAACGGTCGCCTGGATGGACGATGAGCCCCTGCGACCGGGCCGGATCTATCTCGCCTTGCATGGACACCGCTGGATCAAGGCAAAAATCAAACGCATCGTGCACAGCCTGGACGTCAACACCTTGCAAGAGCATGAGGCCGACCACATTCTGCCCAATGCCATTGGCCACATCGAAGTCACGCTGCAAGAGCCGATTGCAGCTCTACCCTACCTCACCAGCCGGGTCCTGGGTTCCCTGATACTGGTCGATACGGCAAGCCACAAGACCTCGGGGGCGCTGCTGCTGCAATAGGCGCGAATACCGTTGATTGTCAGAATTACGTCCCCTCAAAACGGCCGATGTGTCAAAAGCCAATAAAATCGGGCGGATTAGCGCACCGCGCCGGCCCTCTTACAACTTCGCCAAGATTTCAAAATGACCCATACCGTTACCGAAGCCTGCATCAAATGCAAGTACACCGATTGCGTCGACGTCTGCCCCGTGGACTGTTTCCGCGAAGGCCCCAACTTCCTCACGATTGATCCCGATGAATGCATCGACTGCGCAGTGTGCATCCCCGAGTGCCCGGTGAACGCCATCTACGCCGAAGAAGACGTACCCAAAGACCAGCGCCATATGACCAAGCTGAACGCCGAGCTTGCCAAGCTCCCCAGTTGGAAAACAATCACCAAGCGCAAAGCACCGCTACCTGAAGCTGAAGAGTGGAAAGACAAAACCGGCAAGCTTACCCACCTGTTGCGTTAGTCGTTAACTCACAAACCACGGCCGAACGCGCATGACGGCGCAAACGCAGCGCGCCAGCATCGAAACCGATGCCCTTGTCATCGGAGCAGGCCCGGTCGGGCTATTCCAGGCATTTCAGCTAGGTCTGCTGGAAATGCGCACGCACATCATTGACTGCCTGCCTCACCCCGGTGGACAGTGTGCCGAGCTCTACCCCGACAAACCCATCTATGACATCCCGGCCATCTCAGTGTGCACCGGACAGGAACTGACGCGCCGGCTGTTGCAGCAGATTGCCCCTTTTCAGCACGGACTCCATCTGGGGCAGGAAGTCAATACGGTAGAAAGGCAACCGTCGGGGCAACTGCTGGTCACCACAAATGCTGACCAATGCTTTTTGACCCGAACCCTTTTTATCGCTGCAGGTGTCGGAGCATTCAAACCCCGCACGCTCGCCATTGCCGAAATCGAATCGTTTGCGGGCCGCCAACTCTTTTATGCGATCGACGACCCGGCATACTTCGCAAACAAGCATGTGGTGATCGTGGGCGGAACTGACACCGCGCTGGAACATGCGTTGCGTCTGTGCCCAGCGCATGAAGACGGCAACATTTACAAGGCGGCCAGCGTCACCCTGATTCACCGGCGCGACGCTTTCCAGGCCAACCCAGAGACTACACGCCAATTTCGCCAGCTCTGCGACCGATCGGCGATCCGGTTCATCGCGGGGCAGATCCAGGGTTTTACGGAGAGGCTTGCTGCATTGAGCAGCGTCACAGTGCTAGGCGCCGACACACGCACGCAAGCAATTCCCCTGGATCGCTTGCTGGTGCTCCTGGGGCTATCACCCAAGCTCGGACCGATCGCCCAATGGGGTCTGCAAATGGAACGACGACAACTCGTGGTCGATACCGAAAAATTCGCCACCAGCGAGGCCGGTATCTTTGCCGTAGGTGATATCAACACCTACCCCGGTAAAAAGAAGCTGATTCTGTGCGGCTTCCACGAAGCAACACTTGCCGCCTACGCCGCGGCTGACCTGGTGTTTCCGAGTAAGAGAGGTGGCATGCAATACACCACCACGAGCCCCAGACTACACCAGCTTTTGGGAGTTGCTCCGCAAGCATCCCGCTGACCCTGCGTGAGACCGTAAAAATTTCAAAAAGCAACTGGGCGCCGAAAAATCAAAATTTACACGCTATAATTTGAGGCTTCATTCCTCGATAGCTCAGTCGGTAGAGCGCCGGACTGTTAATCCGTAGGTCCCTGGTTCGAGCCCAGGTCGAGGAGCCACCTAAAACCCTTACGGGTACTAGAAACCCTGCTATATAATCAGTAGCAGGGTTTTTTTATGATTTTTTCATGTAGGCGCTGGTGTAGGCAAGTTTGGGGAATTCCTACCATTCAGACAGATCACCACGCCAACCATGACGGTGCTCCGTTGCAGGTGATGCCCCAAGAATGCAAAATCAGTCATCAGTGTGACAGCTTTGGACATTACCGGGAAACGGCTTTTTATTCCGGCCTGTGCCACTTCGCTCGCGCTGTCCGCAGGTCACTGGGGTTCGGTTACGCCGTGGGCGCTGGCAGTGTGCTGTGCATGAGCTGCAACCATTCAGCGCCCGCATCCTTACCCAGTTATGCAAGCAGAACGGAAAATCCCGCTTTGATCGGTGTGCCGATTTGCACATCGGTTCCGAGGTTCACACAGTCGGTGGAAACCATTTGTGGGGAAATCCCACAAATAGAACCCCTGCACTGCAAGAGTCGGCTTTGCGGGCAATTTCGCACCGGGTGCGGAGTTAGAGTTAGATATAGGCGGTACAACGATGTGACCGCCTATATCGCGTGTCACCTACGGTCTGCACGCTGGCGGTGATGTGGGCTTTTCTCACATCACTCTGGTGGGTATATCCAGCTTTGGAGATACCGCCTCACTTCCACCGGTTGAGGAAGTCAAAAGGCCTGCCCTCGCGCGCGGGTGGATCGACTCGGCTATCGAACAAGTTTCAGATTCGGCCTCATTGATGCGGTGAGCAAAAGCATCTTATCCAGCGCCTGTAGCGCCAACGGATCGCGCTTCCTGAAGTACTCTGGCGCTTTGTTTGGCAACCACTCCTCGGCCATCAGGACGTGAAACTCTCCCAGGTATTTCACCGGGTAAAGGTTGGCCAGTACTTCGCGTCCATCTGGGAAAGTGTGTGTGTACTTTTCCAGAGCATTGGTGTCTATCCCATACTTGTCACGCAGCATCTTGCACAGCAGCTTCGCCTGCGCAATGTCGGGCATCATGTTGTCTGGCAGTCGGTATCCGTGCGCCTCCATCGGGGCCACGAGCCGATTCGTCATTTCCTGCAGCACAGAAAAATAGCCAGAAGGTATCTTATGGAAATTAATCATGTGGCGCTCCAGGTGGTACGGGAGCTTGGCTGGTGTGCGCTTGCCAGACAGCCATTCATGCACCCATTTCGACACCTGTACCGCAAACTTTGGCGACAGCCACTGTGCCAAGTGTGTTGACACATGCGGGTGTGCCCATGTGCCTTGTCCCTTCCACCCTTCTTTAAGTACTTGAATTAATTGAGAAACGGGAATTCCCGTATCGACTGAAAGCTCTGCGAGAAACGCCTTTGTGCTGTCAAGCCGGGTGTAATCGTTCATTTGCTTTCCAGCCGCCTTACACATGGCGGTGGCGTTGATGTAGCCATCTTCGGCGCGCTGCTCGATGATCGAGTCCTGCACCCTATGGCTGATGAGGGAGAGGGAGAGCTGATGATTCTTCATGGCGAGGTCTTTCAATAAAACCGCGCTAAGGGTTAGCACCTAGTCATGCTGCATTGCAGCAAGTGCTATACTCCCTCTCGCGCTATAGAGAAACCACCCTGACAGTCCTGCCAGACGTACTCAAGGTGGAATGGTGCACAAAGAGCCAGCAACCCCGTAAGGGTGCGCTGGCTTTTGCCTTTGTGCTTGGGAATTATACGGGCATGCTGTATGCCCCAACAGTGACTGTAAGTTTGGCGCAAAAAAACCGCCTCAAGGGGCGGTTTAATCAGGTGGAATTACAACGGGTTGGATCAGTAAGCCAGCGTGAAGTGGCCGTTCTGACCGTTGTAGACCAGCAGACCGCGATCAAGGATGTCACGCCCTATCAGCCCGTCAATGGCCTGACCTTCGAACGAACCGGCCATCACCGGCACCGCGTCCAAATACCATCCTAGCGTTTGGCTGTTGCTTGGAATGTAGATCAGCAAGTCGTATTGGTACATAGGCACAGCATTGCCAGCCGTTGACGGGGTATGGCAAAGGACTGTACCTGTTGGGCTTAATCCAAGTGGCTGTATGAGCCTTTGGTCAACAACGGTGTGGGATGCACCTGTGTCTACGAGAAAAACGCCGCTTACAGGAGATGGGACAGGTAAACCAGCTTCCTCCAAAACCTTCTGAAGCGGCTCGCTTGGACCAATCAGGACGTTAAGCGTCGGTCCAGCCGCACCGTTGCTTACCGTTATGCTGGGCATGCGACCAGATCGCGGGTGAAATAGGCAATGCGTTCGGCCGGCGCAATCTGCTTGACCATGAAGGGTTGCAGCTTGAATTCTGCGTATCCGTGCTTCATGGCATCTTGGTAAGAATCAAAGGTTTCAACCAGCGAATCGCCCTTGATCAGCACATATTTCCCAACCTTCGGCAACAGGCTCGGCAGCAGACGGTTGTACGTCTCAATCTCTTTTTGCAGCTTTGTCATGTTGATCTCCATTCCATTGGACCGATAGTACCCCAAGAACCTTTGGGCTGTTAGATGGTAAATACCCTAGAAAGTTCGGGTATTTTTACCCTCTACTGCTTGCGCCAACCTTGCGGTAAACCATTACCCCGCGCGCGAGGTCCGCTCAGCCGATTGTGCAAATTTGCACACTGCCTTTTAGGCCAAAAAAAAACCCAGCACTTAGGCCGGGTCAAACCCTTGCTGTCACACATCGGGTCTTGGTTGACTATACCCGGGTAATGAGTTTGCCCAAGTTCGGACCTACCCGCGGTCGCCGTGATTCGAATCAAGTGTAACTTGTTACAAACACGAAAGTAATGACACATCAACCTGTTATTACTTCCCGTTGAAAAGTGGAACAAGTGCCAGAAAAACCCAGCAGGCAAGGCTGAGTCTGGTCAGTGCCGGGCGCCGATTCAGGCTGTTATGGTGCGGTCAGGTCACGGAAGGCTGCGCTGCTTGCCACTGGGCAGCCAACTAAGATGCGCCAGCGCTCCACCTTGTGTTCCCGGTTTGATCATCAACCCGCCTCTCACGTTGCTTGCATCGATTTTTGTGAAGTCAGAAAGTAGGATCCAATTTTTTCGCCATGTAGTGCAACGTACCCTTGCATCTGCCAGTCACGGTATTGCGTTTTCCAGCGTCCACTGAAAGACCATAGTTCGCAGTCAGGCTCCAAGCCTTCTACATAAGCTTGCCAGACTGCATTGAGGTGCCCAAACGGCAGGTCAGGCACGGCATGGAGCGGATCAAACACCCGCTCGTTCGCTTCGATGTCCGCAATACTCAACTTTTGCAGCAAATCTGCTTTCGTCAACTTGAACGCTGATTCCTCGTCCGTCAAGGTCCATGGGACAGAGCGTGCAGCCTTATCGGTCCAGAATTTGAACTTGTGCCAGGGAAAATTAAGCTCAATGCTTACCAACAATGGCCATATCGGAATTAAGATAAACACAATCGCAAGCGGGTACAGAAATACGTTTGCAACCCGCTGCTTCCAAGTAACTTTTGGTTCAAGGATCGCGTATATGTTCCCAGGCGCGTCGCGATGCTTGAACCACTTTCCGTAGATAGACAGTGAGGCCAAGGCGACGAATCCAATCCCCATATACCAATAGAAGGCGGTCAATCCCATA
>JAIPCE010000200.1 GCA_021738345.1 Rhodoferax sp.
AAGGCCATGATTGCGCAGGGTACGTTTCGCGAAGACCTGTACTACCGGGTCAACGTATTTCCTATCCACTCGCCGCCCTTGCGTGAGCGGCGCGACGACATTCCGGCGCTGGCCTTTCATTTTCTGAAACTGTTCTGCAATGAATTGGAGCGACCCGTTTCTGAGATATCCGAGGCGGCGATGAGTATGCTGACCGGATACGACTGGCCCGGCAATGTGCGGGAGTTGCAAAGTACCATGCAGCGCGCAGTCATTCTTGCCTCTGACAGCGCGATCCACCAGGCCCATTTGGTCAACATCATCGAATCGCTGCCCAAGAGTGATCTGGAGGTGCCCCGCACCAGTGAAGACCTCAAACGCGTCAAAAAACTGGTGCGCGAGAAATCGGTAGAGGATGTAGAAAAGCTGTTTATTCAAGAAACCTTAAAGCGCAATGGCTTCAATGTGACCAAGAGTGCCGAAGAAACCGGCATGCAACGCTCAAATTTTCAGGCACTGATGAAAAAATACAACATTCGGGTCAGAGACACCGAGTACGACCCTGACGAGTCCTGAGGCTAAGGACTCAGGACTCAGGACTGAGGGGGCGTCACCACTTCGCCGCGCAGCGTGTAGGTGCGTTTTTCGGTAATGCGTACATCAACAAGCTGCCCGATAAGGCCTGCTGAACCCTTGAAATTGACTACCCGGTTGCACTCGGTGCGACCCATCAGCTCATCCGAGTCTCGTTTTGAGGCGCCCTCGACCAGGATGCGTTGCAGCGTGCCCACGCGGCGCTCGCTGATGGCGGCCATGCTTTGGTTGATGACCGCTTGCAGGTGCTGAAGGCGGCGCAGCTTGACTTCGTGGGCCGTGTTGTCGGCTAGGTTTGCCGCCGGAGTGCCGGGGCGGGGACTGTAAATAAAGCTGAAACTGTTGTCAAAGCCAATGTCGTCGATCAGCTTCATCATCTTGCCGAAGTCGTCCTCCGTTTCACCGGGAAAACCCACTATGAAATCGCTGCTCATGGCCATGTCCGGACGGATGGCGCGCAGTTTGCGCACCGTGCTTTTGTATTCCATCGCACTGTAGCCGCGCTTCATTGCCATCAGAATTCGGTCGCTTCCGTGTTGTACCGGCAAATGCAAATGGCTGACCAGCTTTGGGATTTTTTCGTAGGCGGCGATCAGTGAGGGGGTGAATTCGTTGGGGTGGCTGGTGGTATAGCGCAGTCGCTCCAGGCCGGGAATGTCAGCCACATACTCAAGCAGCGTCGCAAAGTCGGCACGCTCGGAGGTGTGTCCCATGGGCGCGCGCCAGGCATTGACATTTTGTCCCAGCAGCGTGACTTCCTTGACGCCCTGGTCCGCCAGGCCAGCTACCTCGACCAACACGTCGTCGAAGGGGCGACTCACCTCTTCGCCCCGGGTGTAGGGCACGACGCAGTAGCTGCAATACTTGGAGCAGCCTTCCATGATGCTCACAAAGGCGGATGCCCCTTCTACCTTGGCAGGAGGCAAGTGGTCGAACTTTTCTATTTCCGGAAAGCTGATGTCAACCTGGGGCTGGTTTGTTGCCCGGCGGGCCGCCAGCAATTCGGGCAGGCGATGCAAGGTTTGCGGACCAAACACGACGTCAACATAGGGCGCGCGCGCGATGATGGCAGCGCCCTCCTGGCTTGCCACGCAGCCGCCCACGCCGATTTGCACACCTTTGCTTTTAAGGTGCTTGACGCGCCCCAAGTCCGAGAACACCTTCTCCTGGGCCTTTTCACGGACCGAGCAGGTGTTGAACAAAATCAGGTCGGCCTCGTCCACATTCTGGGTTTGCTGGTAGCCCTGCGCAGCACCCATCACGTCCGCCATTTTGTCCGAGTCATACTCGTTCATTTGGCAACCAAAGGTTTTGATGAACACTTTTTTGGTCATGTCAATCTCTCACAGCTTGTGCCGCACCTGAACTCCACGCAGCACGGAATGCCCTGCTGCGCAGGATCGACAACGCTGTCATAGAAAAAATGCGCGCTTTGAGGCCGCTTGGCAGACCCGGGCAATTGCCTACACCTTTGGGTGCTCATGGGTTCCGGCCCACTGGTGACTGGGACTCGGACTCGTTCAAAATCCAGACTTCATGGATTTGTCCGTTGGGTTCACGTTGGTAACGCACCAGATGTGTTTTTCCCACCAGTGCGCCAGATAGAACCAACAGGTTATCGGGGCCACGAATGCGCGCGCCGGGTGACAAGCGGTCGGGGAGGTCGTTGAGCAGCACATTGGGTGGCTGTGTCACCACCATCTGGGCAATTTGGGCCTTTTGCGGTATGGGTCGCCCCACGGTCTGTCCCCATGCAGCGCTGCAGATGCATGCTAGCAGGTACAAGGCAAACCCGGAGAACAAGGCAGGGTGCAGCTTCGACGCGTTGCAGCGGTTCATGGTGTTTATCCAGAGGCTGAAAGAAGCGCCTAGTCTAACATTGCGCGCTGGCTGTACGGGCAGCCCATGTCGGTTGCTGCTAAGGCGGTGCGAGTTCCTGCTATCTTCAAACTAAACTTCACTTGTTACAACTTTTATTCAGCTAACAGCATGAAAACAGTCACACTGGGACAGAGCGATTTGCAGGTTACCCCGATTTGCCTGGGGACTATGACGTTTGGCGAGCAGGTCGACGAGGCCACGTCACACGCCATTTTGGACCGTGCGGTGGAGCGTGGTATCCACTTCATTGACACCGCCGAGATGTATGCGGTGCCGCCGCGGGCCGAGACCTTTAATGCCACGGAAAAGATCATGGGCAATTGGCTGGCAGCACGCCCTGGGTTGCGGCAGAAGCTGGTGATCGCCAGCAAGGTCGCAGGGCCCTCGCGCGGCATGCCCTGGATTCGGGGTGGCAAGGGCGACTTATCTGCTGCCGACATTGTGGCCGCCTGTGAAGGCAGTCTGCAGCGCCTCAAGACCGATGTGATTGATCTGTACCAGATTCATTGGCCGAATCGCTCGGTTCCGATGTTTGGGGGTCTGTATTACAAGCCGGAGTCGACCCCGCCCGTGACAAGCATTCATGAGCAACTGGAAGCACTCGGTCAGTTGGTCCGGGCCGGCAAGGTACGCGCAGTGGGCTTGTCCAACGAGACTTCCTACGGCGTGCATGAGTTTGTGCGTCTGGCCGAGCAGCACGGTCTGCCACGGGTGGCGACGGTGCAAAACGTCTATGGTCTGCTGAGCCGTGGTGTGGAAAACGGTCTTGATGAGACCCTGCACCGTTTGCAAGTGTCACTGCTGGCCTACTCACCGTTGGCCTTTGGTTTGCTAACCGGCAAATACGATGTCAGTGGAATTGATGGCCCCAACGCCCCCAGAGCGTGCCGGATTGCCAAGTTTGCGTCGGTTCGTCAGCAGCGCTGGGGGCGCCCTGAATCGGTGGCGGCGTCTTTGCGTTACAACGCGTTGGCCCGTGCCAACGGCATGACGCCGACCCAAATGGCACTGGCTTTTTGCTACACCAAGTGGCAAGTCACCAGCACCATCATTGGGGTGACTTCGGTGGCGCAACTCGATGAAAATCTCGACATCCATGGCACCCCCTTGGCGCCCGAGCTGCTGGCTGCAATCGATGCCATCCGTCTGGAAATTCGCGATCCGGTGTGCTAAGGGGTGCGCATCCATACCCTGCACACTGGGTGCTTCAGAGGTGGGCACACTGCGTCGTAGTTGGTCATGTCCGTGCACCCGTTTTGCCCCAGCCGCAGGCAATGCGCACACGCTTAAGGCGCTTCGCTGGCCAAAGCTGCGGCAGGCAGCGTCAAGTCTTTGCGCAGCCGAACCGTGAACCAGAACGTGCTGCCGGTTCCCGGCGCACTGGTTACGCCGATTGTGCCGTTCATCGACTCCACCACCCGCTTGCACAGGGCCAGTCCCAAACCGACGCCGCCATGCTTGCGCGTGCTTGAGCCGTCGCCTTGTTCAAACAGGTTGAACACCCGACCTTGGTCGGTCGCGTCGAGTCCCATTCCAGTGTCTATTACCTCAAGCCGCAGGTCGATGTCCGTTGCGGTTTGCGCAAGCGCAAGCATGCGCACGGTTACCGTCCCAGTCTTGGTGAATTTGATGGCGTTGCTGCCAAGGTTGACGATGACGTTCTTAAGACGCCCCGGGTCGCCGCGCAAAGGCGTACGCGCAAGTGCGTCGCTGAGCTCGACCGACAACGCCAGTCCTTTCGTCTGCGCCTTGCTCTGAAGCAAATTGAGGGTATCTTCCCGTAACCCATCCAGGGCAAACGGCACATCTTCAAGTTGCAGTCGATTGGCTTCGATGTTGGATATCTCGATCAGGTCGTTAATCAGCGTCAGCAAGGCGCTCGCCGATTGGTTGGCCTTGCCCAACTGGTCCAAGGCACGGGCATCAGTCACGCGGAGCATTGCCAGGGATGTCATTCCCATTATGCCGTTCATCGGGGTGCGCAACTCATGACTGATATTTGCCAGGAAGGTGGTCTTGGCACGATTTGCTGCCTCCGCCGCGTCCTTGGCCAGGGAAAGTGTGGCAGCGTGCTCGGCCAACTGTGCTTCCTCCCGCTTGCGGGCACTAATGTCTGTCGTGACGCCCAGGTAATGCAGCAGTTGACTGTTGGAGTCGGTCACCGCGTTGATTGTGAGTAGCCCGGTATAGACGCTTTTGTCGGCGCGGCGGTTAATGATTTCCCCTTGCCAATAGCCCTCCTGCATTAGACGGGCCCACATCTCGGTGTAAAACGAAGTGTTCTGCTGACCCGACTGGAAAATGCGCGGATTGCGTCCAATCAACTCGGATGCCCGGTAGCCGTTCAGTTTCTCGCAGGCCGGATTGACTGCGAGAATCTCCCCGTCAGGCTTGGTTAAAACGATCGAGTCGGAACTGGCGTCAAAAACGGTGGCGGCACGCAGTCTTTCACGCTCAAGTTCGACTTCCTGTGACGTCATGCGCTGCTCGCGCCGCCAGGCCCAAGCACTCAAAAGACTGAGTGCGAGCAAGACGGGAACGACGATAATCGCCAGTGACCGCGCTTCGGTGTGCCAGTCGGCGAGCAGGTTCGACCGATCAAGCTGTACGACCATCACCATGGGAAACTGGCTGGAGGTCCGGTAAGCAGTGAGCAAGTGCTGACCGTCGGGCAGTAGATGTTCGAACTGACCGGCTTCACGTTGTGCCAGCCGATCTGGGGTGACCCCGTTGTCGGCGACCGAACCTGGCACATCGGTCGGTCGGGTCGAGAGCAGCAGGCGACTGTCATAACGCAGCCATTGCACATAGCCTTCGGCCGGCTCCAGCAATTGCGAAAAATGGTTCACGAAATAGTCAGGATTGAGGGCGGCCAGCAACCACAGAGCCTGTTTGCCGCTGGTGAGCTTGCGCATCACCGGCACAAAGCTCAGGTCAACCCGGGTATCGGGTGCTTCTACCAGAGGCGTCGCTGAAGAAAAATCTCGCCCGTTCCATGGCACATCAATGCGCAAAACATCGGAGTCCATGCGGGATTTGGGGAAAAAGCGTGGGGTATCTATGCGAACACCAAGGTTCTTGGGGTTTGAGCTCGCGACGATGCTGCCACTGGCGTCAAGCAGTGAAAGCGAACGTAGATAGGGCGTTGGGCGTAACGCCGCACTCAAACTACGCCCCACCTCCGCCGCATCGATCGTATTCTGCGCGGTAAATTGCGGCTCCAGGGTGCTGGCTGTGATGTCAATCACTTTCAGTGTTTGTGTCAGGAGCTCTTCGAAATTGCGTGCGTGGGTCACACTTTTTGCCACACCGAGGCTGATGGCCTGCTGGTGCAGGCGCCATACCGTGAACCCAAGCGCCGCCAGCCAACTGCATACCAGCAGCACCATTAACAGAACCACGGCACGCTGGCTGCGTGTCATTTGAACGGAGGTCGACATCAGCGCGGGGCCAGATTTACACCAGAGGCATGGGTTTATTTGACGACCAAAGGATCGAGTCCGTAGCGCCGGGCATTGGTCAGCAAGCGTCCGTCACGTTTCATGGCAGCCAGGACTTCTTCGACCCGCGCATGGAATGCATCGTCGCCGAACTGCATGGCCCACGCGTAGGGGGTGATGTGATAAATCTCGCTTGGTGAAATCAGGCGTGCCCAGTCGCTGTTGTCAAGCATGCGGCGACTGAATGGGTAATCGGTCATGAAAACATCGGCGCGCCCGGACTGCACTTCCTGCTCGCGGGCCTGTGGCGTATCGAGCACGCGCAAGTCCGCAGCCTTGAGCTTGAGCCGCATTACGGGTTCGTGCAGAGTGCCTTTGGCGACAGCTACAACCACGCCGGGACGGTCAATGTCGCCCCAGGTCTGGATGCGCCGGTTGGACTTGGTGGTGATCGCATAGATGTCGCTGGCTAGGTGGGGCTTGGTAAACCGCAGCTTTTCCTGGCGTTGCGGCGTGATGCCCACCGCAAACATGGCAATATCACAGCGGTCGGCCGTGACATCGTCAATCAGCCGGGCAAACGAGCTATCGACAAACTCGACACCCACCCCCAGCGCTTTGCCCAGATCGCGCGCATTGTCAATGTCAATGCCGGCGAGCTCTTGGGTTTTTGGGTTGCGAAACGAGATGCCGTAGTAGTCGGGCCAGATGCAGACGCGCAAGCTCTTGCTGGCTTGAATCCGGGCGAGGCGATCAGCTGCACCTGCGGGGCTGGTGGCTAAAAACATCATCAAGCCCAGCAGAGCCCAGCATGCGAAACGACGGCACATAGATCCACCTCATATTTGTCTGACAAGGTCTTGAATTCTACAACTGCGGGTAGGCGCATTCTGCTTAATTGCGGTGCGCCGGGTGTCACCCGCATCCCTTACCACTCAGGATTTGACGACGGACATCTATGAAGGCCCGTGCCGCAGGTGTGTGCAGTGGGTGGCGGCCTTGCTCCACCTGCAGTTTGCCGCCCACCCAGACGGATTGCACTGCCGAGCTGCGATGGCTGGCAAATACGTGGGCTGAGTGCTTGTCGGGGCCATTCAATCCGGCCAGTGCCAGGTGTTTGGCGTCGAGCGCCACCAGATCGGCCTGCTGGCCCACGGCCAGACCCGCAATCGGGCGCGCGCTGGCCTGCGCGCCGCCGGCTACTGCGGCCAAAGTCATGGCTGTGGCCACCTGCGGTTGCTCTGGCGTGGCCAGCACGTTGCGCTGGCCGGTGTGCAGGCGCTGGCTGTACTCCAGCATCAGCAACTCTTCCGCGGCATTGACGCAGGCGTGGCTGTCCGAACCCAGTCCCCAGTGCCCGCCGGCCCGCTGCCAGGCCGGCATGGCAAAGATGCCGTCACCCAGGTTGGCCTCGGTGGTGGGGCACAGGCCGGCTACTGCACCCGTCGCGGCGGCGCGGGCGATTTCGGCAGGGCTCAGGTGGGTGGCATGCACCAGACACCAGTGCGCATCGACCGGTGCATGGTTGAGCAGCCACTCCACCGGACGCTGGCCACTCCAGGCCAGGCAGCTGTCCACCTCGCCGGTCTGCTCGGCAATATGGATGTGTACGGGGGCAGTGGGGTCTTGCGCTTGCAGCCCGTGCAAGACTTCACGCAGGCTGTCCGGTGGCACGGCGCGCAGCGAGTGCGGGGCCAACCCCAGTCGCGCGCCCTGGGCATCGCAGGTGGGCCGGAGATGTTCAAGCAGGCGCAGCATGGAGTCGGTCGAGCGAATAAAACGCCGCTGGCCTGGCATGGGCGGAGTATTGCCAAAACCGCTGGTTTGGTACAGCACCGGTAGCAGCGTCAAACCGATGCCGGCGGTTCGCGCAGCGCTCAGAAGGCACAGCGACAGCGCGGCATCGTCGGCGTAGGGCGAGCCGTCTTGGTCGTGGTGCACGTAGTGGAACTCACACACCGCGGTGTAGCCCGCTTCCAGCATTTCGATATACAGCCAGTTGGCGATGGCTTGGAGTTGCTCGGGGCGAATCCGGGCCGCAAACTGGTACATCAGCGCGCGCCAGCTCCAGAAACTGTCTTGTTCTTGGCCCCGGTATTCGGTAAGCCCAGCAAAGGCGCGCTGGAAGGCATGGGAGTGCAGGTTCGGCATGCCGGGAATCACCGGGCCGGCGGCGACTGGCACATCTGCCGACATAGCGCTACCAGCGGTGACTTCGATGAGCTGGCCGTTGGCGTCCCATGCCAGCAGCACGTCACGCGCCCAGCCGCTGGGCAGCAGCGCATCAGTCGCAAAGAGCCGTTGAGTGGAGGTGGATTCAGCCATGCGCGACCCCCAGATTCAGGCCGTCTATCGCAATACGGCCCTGGCGCACAACCGTGCAGGCCGGTCGCTGCCCCAGCCAGTAGGCCAGTTCTGCCGCGTCAGAGAGGTCCCACAGCACAAAGTTGGCGGGTCGACCGTTGCCAAGTGCACCGTGGCCGTTTTGTAGGCCCAAGGCGCGGGCGGCATGGCTGGTAATGCCGGCCAGCGCTTCGGGAGCAGTGAGCCGAAACAGCGTACAGGCCATGTTCATCATCAGCAGCAGACTTAAAGCGGGCGAGGTACCGGGGTTGTGGTCAGTGGAAACGGCCATGGGCACACCCGCATCGCGCAACGCCTGTATGGGGGGCAGGTGGGTATCGCGCAGCGTGTAATAGGCGCCGGGCAGCAACACCGCCACCGTGCCAGACTGCCGCATGGCGGCAATGCCGTTCGCACCCAGATGTTCGATATGGTCGCACGACAGCGCGCCATAGCGCGCCGCCAGGGCTGACCCGCCCATGTCCGAGAGCTGCTCGGCGTGCAGCTTGACCGGCAAGCCCAGGGACTGTGCCGCTTGAAAAACACGCTCCGTTTCTGCCAGCGAGAACGCGATCTTTTCGCAAAAGACGTCCACGGCATCGACCAGGCCCTCACCCGCCAGCGCGGGCAGCATCTGTTGGCACACTAGGTCAATGTAATCCCCACTTCGCCCAGCGTATTCGGGGGGTAGCGCATGCGCGCCCAAAAAAGTGGTACGCACGGTCACACCAAAGTGCTCACCGAGGCGTCGCGCAACGCGCAACTGCTTACGCTCGTGTTCCAGCGCCAGGCCGTAACCAGACTTGATCTCGATCGCACACACGCCCTCACTGAGCAGCGCCTGCAGCCGTGGCGAAGCCAGTGCAAACAGGGTGTCTTCGTCGGCCTCGCGGGTGGCGCGCACCGACGACACAATGCCGCCACCGGCCCGCGCTATCTCCTCATAGCTGGCACCTGAGAGTCGCAGCGCGAACTCATTGGCTCGCTGGCCGCCATACACCAAGTGGGTGTGACAGTCGACCAGGCCCGGTGTTGCGAGGCGGCCGCCTGCGTCAAATCGCGCCAGGGACTGGTATTGCGCAGGCAGTGCAGCGTCGCTGCCGATCCAGGCGATGTGGCCGTCGAGCACGACAATAGTCTGATCGGGCAAGACGCCATGCCCGGCATCCGCTGCCAGGGCGCCTGGTGCGAGCCGTAGCTGGTGCCACTCGCCGCCGGCGCTGGGGTAGATGGGTTTATTCATGGTGCTGTGGGCCATAGTTGGACCTGGATCAGGGCTGCGTCCTGGG
>JAIPCE010000201.1 GCA_021738345.1 Rhodoferax sp.
GCCCCCGCCGTGCGATTTGATAATGCCATAACTGACCGACAAGCCCAAGCCAGTCCCCTTGCCGACTTCCTTGGAGGTAAAAAACGGATCAAAAATTCGCTGCAAATTGGCCTCGGGAATACCGCATCCGGTGTCTGAAACCGCAATTTCCACCATTGGCACCAAGTCAACGCCCGGCGCAGGTGGTTTCTTCGCCATGTAGCGTCGACTTGCCACGGTCACCTGGCCCGCGCCTTCAATCGCCTGTTCGGCATTGACAATGATATTGAGCAACACTTGCTTGATCAGGTCGGCATCGCCCCACACCTGGGGCAAATCAGCGGCCAGATCGGTCAAGATATCGACCTGCTGCAGGGATGCCGGTCGGTCTACAAAATGCACTGTGTCTTGAATCAGTTGGTTGAGGTTGAAGAATCCCTTCACCGGGACTTTTTCCCTGGCAAAGTCCAGCAAACGACGAATAATGGCCGCACACCGCTTGGTCTCCCGGATCACCAGATCAAGGTCCTCTGCATCTGGAGTACCTTCCTTCATTTTTTTGCGCAATAGCGAGGTGAAGGTCAAGACACCGGTGAGCGGATTGTTAAGCTCATGCGCAATACCTGAAGCCAGCAGCCCGATGGCTGCAAGTTTCTCCCCCTGCGCAACTTCGGCCTGTGCCAGTTGCAGTTGATGGCTTTTTTCTTGGACCTTTGACTCCAGTGTCTGCACCAGTTCCTGGGTTTCGGACATCGCATTTTTGAGCGCGACCGTCATGTGGTTGAACGACCCTGCAACATGCCCGAAGTCGTCGTCGCTGCGGATCGGGATGTTGTGCTCCAGGTCCCCGAGTGCCACGCGTTTGGCACCCGATTCAAGGTCGGTCAGAGGGACATAAATGAGGCGCTGCATCAGCAATCCCACACTGGCGGCAACAAACAGGACCACTCCTGCAGCAATAAGCAGCAGGTAATTGGAATGCAGAAGCAAAGTGCTGTCCACCTCTTCGAGTGAATAGGCAATGTCGACGATGCCCAGCACCGACTGGTTGGCCTTGTGCTCGTGGCAGGACGCCGAGGAGCAACTGGGTTCGTTGTTGATCGGCTGCATCGCACCCAACACCCGATGCCCGCTTGTAGATTCATAAATCTTCCAGCGCTTTTCATCTGGAACTTTGGTCAGCGGTTTGCCTTCGAGATGGCAGTTGACACAGGGCTCGCTGGATTGTTCGACCGTATAGCCCTCTTCTTTGGGCTGGCTCGAATGAATGATGGTGCCGTCCTTGTCAATGATCCGGACCCGCTCGATGCCTTTTTGGCGTCCGATATCCTGGACGATTTTTTCGGTGATCTCCTGCTCATTAAGAAGCATGGCATAGCGCGTACTCTTGACAATGAGCTCGGAAATCTGCATCACATGGCGTGAAATTTCCTGCTGCAGGTGCTCTTGCTGGTGCTGAACAATCAAGTAGGGGAAAAAAATCATCGCCGGCGCCAGAGCGAGCGCCAAGTACAGGCTGACTTTGAACTTGATGTGCTTTAAGAACATGGTGCAACCGGGTGAGGGTTTGTACTCATTATGCACCGGTCAGCGGGTTTTTTGTCGCTCCAGAGACAGCGGCATCAGTGACAACCCTATCGGAGATACGGCCCACAACAGCTATAAACAGACAAGCGAAAAACAAATGGAGACAACGTGCTTTTTCTTCAACTCGTAATCAGCGGTATTGCACAGGGGTGCATCTACGGACTGATTGCTTTGGGTTTTGTACTGATCTACAAGGCCACCGAAACGGTCAGTTTTGCCCAGGGCGAACTGATGATGCTGGGTGCCTTTGGCGGTTTGGTGGGTATGACCCTGCTCGGTTTTCCCTACTGGCTATCCATCCTTTGCGCCATTGCGGGTATGGCCCTGTTTGGGGTACTGCTGGAGCGCGTGGTGATCCGGCCCATTCTGGGACAGCCCGCTTTTTCTGTGGTGATGCTGACCATCGGTATTGGGTATGTTGCGCGCGGCCTGATCACCATGATTCCCAATATCGGCACCGACACCCAGGCCCTGCCGGTGCCCTATAAGGACGAAGTCTGGAATGTGGGCGCCCTGGTGCTCAATGTGGAGCACATGGCGGTCATTGCCGCCACGGCGGTGCTGTGCACTTTGTTGTTTGCCCTGTTTCGGTACAGCAAACTCGGTATTGCGATGCAGGCTGCGTCACAAAATCAGTTGGCGGCCTATTACATGGGCATTCCGGTACAACGCCTCAATGGTATCGCCTGGGGGCTGGCCGCTGCAGTGGCCGCGATTGCTGGCCTGTTGCTGGCACCTATCACCTTTGTGCACGCCAACATGGGCTTTATTGGTCTCAAGGCCTTTCCGGCTGCGGTGGTGGGCGGGTTTGGCAGCCTGCCCGGGGCGATTGTGGGTGGCCTGGTGATCGGCGTGGTCGAGTCCCTGTCCGGCTTTTATCTGCCCGATGGTTTCAAGGACACGGCCGCGTACATCGTGGTGCTGGTCATGCTAATGGTCCGGCCCAACGGCCTGTTTGGCGAAAAGCTGAGGAAGAAAGTCTGATGCGCTTTATTTTTAAAACCGATTACGCGCAAGACATCCGGCTGGCCAAGCATGGGGGCCATCTATTTTGGTATGGCGCCCTGCTGCTGTTGCTGCTGGCCGCTCCCTGGGTCTTCGCCGAGTACTGGCTGGCGCAGCTCACTTTGGTTCTGATTTACTCGGTCGCGGGACTGGGCCTGATGTTGCTGGCGGGCTTTACCGGCCTGTTCTCCATGGGCCATGCGGCATTTTTGGGCGTGGGGGCCTATACCCATGCGGTGCTCACCAATCTGGGGTTGCCGTTCCCGCTGGCGCTGGCGTGCGCGGCGGGCCTGTCCGCAGCCGTGGGCTTTCTGGTCGGCTTGCCAGCGCTACGGGTCAAAGGCATCTACCTCGGAATTGCAACCTTGTCGTTTGGCTTTATTGTGGAAGAAGTCCTTGCGCGCTGGGAATCGGTGACGGGTGGCAACGCGGGTATCCACATCAAGAAACCCAATATTTTTGGCTGGGTGTTGGAGAGCGGCCACGAGTTTTACTTTTTGTGCCTGGTCATTACTGTTTTCGCAACCTTGGGCATCCTGAATTTGCTGCGCTCGCCCACCGGGCGCGCCTTTGTCGCCATCCGTGACTCGGAAATATCGGCGCAAAGCATGGGCATTCACCTAGCCTACTATAAAACGCTGTCTTTTTCGCTGTCAGCCGCATTGGCAGGCATTGCTGGAGCGCTGTATGCCCACAACCTGCAGTTCATTTCCCCGGACCAGTTCAATATCCTGCAAAGCATTGATTTGCTGCTGATGATCGTGATTGGCGGTGTGGGTTCGGTCCATGGTGCGTTTTTAGGTGCGCTGTTTCTCATCAGCATGCCGCAGCTGATTTCTATGGTCAAAGACTTTTTGCCGACTGCCATGGGGCAGGCCCCCGGTTTGCAAGGCTTTGTCTATGGCGTAGTGTTGATTTCCTTTGTCTTGTTCGAACCGATGGGTCTGTACGGTCGCTGGCTCAAAATTCGGACCTACCTGCAAATGTTCCCGTTCTACCGCAAGGGCATGTTCAAGCGGCAGAAATCCTTCCAAAAATCGGACCGACTGAAATGACGGACACACTTCTCTCCGCCAAGAACCTCAGCGTACGCTTCGGTGGCGTGCTGGCGGTTAACAAAGTCAGCTTTGATGTCCAGCAAGGCGAGGTGTTTACCTTGATCGGCCCCAATGGCGCGGGCAAAACCACGGTATTTAACCTGATCAGCCGCATTTACACCCCGACCTCTGGCGAGATCGACTACCTGGGTCCACAGGGCATGCTGAAGCTCACCCAGCAGCCACCGCAAAATGTGGCATCGCTGGGAATTGCCCGCACGTTTCAAAACATTGAACTGTTTGAGCATGCCTCAGTGCTGCACAACCTGCTGATTGGGCGGCACACGCACCGCCGCACTGGCATATGGCAAGACCTGTTTTTTACCGCACGGGCGCGCGAGACCGAGCTGAAGTCACGCAAAAAGGCAGAAGAGGTGATTGAACTTCTGAATTTGCAGCACTACCGCGACTCCTTTGTCGCCGGCCTGCCGTATGGTGTTCGCAAGGTGGTTGAGATGGCGCGCGCCCTATGCACCGAACCCAAATTGTTGTTGCTCGATGAACCGTCGAGCGGCCTCAATGTCGAAGAAACCGACGACATGGCATTCTGGATTTCGGACATCAAAAACGAACTGGGCATCACGGTACTGATGGTGGAGCATGACATGACTCTGGTATCCAAGGTGTCAGACCGCGTGCTGGCAATGAACCAGGGCGAGGTACTGGCCATGGGGACGCCGCGCGAAGTGCAGCAAGATGCCGGTGTGATTGAGGCGTATCTGGGCTCGGTTGACGATGTGTCATCGTTGCGGCGGACTGAGCCCAAGGCATCGGAGGTGTCGGCATGAGCACGCAGCCACCGCCCATTAGCGACCAACCGGTGCTGAAATTACTGAATGTCGAGAGCGCCTACGGCCCCATCAAGGCCATCCGTGGCGTGAGTCTGCAGGTGCGCCGCAGCGAAATTGCCACGGTTTTGGGCTCGAACGGCGCCGGCAAGACCACCATCCTCAAAACCATCTCGGGCATCATCGACCCGCGCAAGGGCTCTATCGAATTCAAGGGCCAGAACATTACGGCCCAGGATCCCGCGCTGATTGTGCAACAGGGACTCAGCCACGTGCCCGAGGGGCGCGAGGTGTTTCCGCTGTTGAGTGTGCATGACAACCTGCTGATGGGCGCCTATACCCGCTCCGACCGCGACGGTGTCGCCAAAGACATGGCAGCGGTGTATGGCTACTTTCCGATCCTGCAGGAACGCTCGGGGCAGGATGCCGGTCTGCTATCGGGCGGCCAACAGCAGATGCTGGCCATCTCCAGGGCGCTGATGGCCAACCCCGACCTGATTTTGTTGGACGAACCCAGCCTGGGCCTGAGCCCCAAACTGACCAAGGAAATTTTTGAAATTGTGGTGCGCATCAACCGCGAACGCGGCACCACCATTTTGCTGGTGGAGCAAAACGCCAACATGGCACTCAATGCGTCCGACTATGGCTATGTGCTGGAAAACGGCCGCATCGTGATGGAAGACACCTGTGCCCATTTGCGGGAAAAGGACGATATCAAGGAGTTCTACCTCGGACTCAAGGAAGACGGAGTACGCGGCGAACGCCGCTGGAAGAAGAAAAAGACATGGCGATGAACTATTTTGCTTTTAAGGGACTGCGCGCTGCTGCCTATTTGATCCGCACAGGGAGCAAGCCATGAGCGGACTGTGGAACACCTCGTCGATTCAGCCCTGCAACGACATCGTGATGGCCGGTGAAACCATCCCTGCCATGTTCTGGAATGCGGTCAAACAACGCGGCCCACAGGTCTGGATGCGGCAAAAGCACCTCGGCTTGTGGCGCAGTTGGACCTGGGATCAGACTGCGGTCGCAGTGCGCGAAATCGCCGGCGGCCTGATGCACCTGGGGTTTGAGCGGGGCGAATGTGTCTCAATTTTGGCCAACACCGTGGTCGAGTGGGTCTGGGCCGACCTGGCCGTGCTGTCTGCAGGCGGCGTCTCGAATGGCATTTACCCCACGGATGCCCCGTCGCAGGTGCAGTACCTGTGCGAGGACTCACGCACCACCTATTTGTTTGTGGAAGACGACGAGCAACTCGACAAGGCACTCGAAGTGCGCGCGCACCTACCCCTGCTGCGAAAAATCATTGTGTTCAATATGGAGGGGCTGCGCGACCTCAAAGACCCCGGTGTCATCAGCCTCGATGCGCTGCGCACCTTGGGACGCGATTACCTGGCAAACCATGAGAGCGCGCTGACACAGCGCATTGCGGCCTGCCAGCCCAACGAACTGGCCATTTTGGTCTACACCTCGGGCACCACGGGCAAACCCAAGGGAGCCATGCACCTGCACCGCGGTCTGGTCTACACCGTGCGTGGCTACAACACCCTGGTGGCACAGGACGAGCGCGACGAGCGCATGTGCTTTTTGCCGCTGTGCCACATTGCCGAGCGCATGGGTGGCGAGTACTTTGCGCTGTACACCGGTGCCAAACTCAATTTTGTCGAGAACCCCGAAACCATTCCCGAAAACGTACGGGAGATTGCACCCACGGTATTTACCGCCGTGCCGCGGGTCTGGGAAAAGTTCTATTCCGGGGTGATGATTTCACTCAAGGAAGCCGGTCTGATTCAACAGGCTGCCTACGCCTGGGGTATCGGCGTTGGCACCACCATTGCCGACCGCGTGCTGGCAGGCCAAGTGGTTAGCAACTGGCTCAAGTTCCAGTTCAACCTGGCGCAGTGGCTGGTTTTGAATAACGTGCGCAAACTCATTGGCATTCACCATGCCCGCTTTCTTGTCACCGGGGCGGCGCCTATTTCACCCGATTTGGTGCGCTGGTACCTGGCCTTGGGGGTGCCGATGCTCGAAGTCTGGGGTATGACCGAAACCTGTGGCGCGTCCACTGGCGTGCCTGCAAACCAGATCAAACCGGGCTCTATTGGTCCAGCGGCCGGCTTTAACGAGGTCAAACTGGACCCCGTGACCGGCGAGATTTTGGTGCGCGGACAAAACGTGTTTGCGGGTTATCTGAACCTGCCAGAAAAAACCGCCGAGACCATTGACCAGGACGGCTGGCTGCACACCGGGGATGTGGGCGTAGTGGACTCTGACGGGTTTTTTCGCATCACCGACCGCATGAAGGACATCATCATCACCGCGGGCGGCAAGAATGTGACCCCCAGCGAACTCGAAAATGACCTGAAATTCTCGCCCTATATCACCGACGCGGTGGTCATTGGCGACAAGCGGCCCTACCTCACCGTCATCATCATGATTGACCAAGAAAACGTCGAGAAATTCGCCCAGGACACTGATGTGCCCTTCAGCAACTACGCCTCGCTAACCCGCTCACCCGAGGTCCAGGCGCTGATTCAGGCCGAGTTGGAGCGGGTCAACAAGAAATTTGCCCGGGTTGAACAAATCAAGAAGTTCTTCCTGCTAGAGACCCAGTTGAGCGCCGAGGACGAGGAACTCACCCCCACCATGAAGCTCAAACGCAAGTTGGTGGAGAAAAAATATGCGCCCCAGATTGAAGCCATGTATGCCTGATCGTAACTACACAGCCCTGCACACCGTTCGGGCTGAGCCTTGCACACCGTTCGGGCTGAGCTTGTCGAAGTCTTGCACATATGCGACAGGCACTTCGACTGTTCGACAAGCTCCCCGCTCAGTGCGAACGGGATCATTCAGTGCGAACGGGATCATTGAATTTCACCAAGACCTGAGTAGTTACGCCTGATCTTTCTGCTCACCCACGCTTTTTCACCATTTTTCCACCACCCCATCCCAACCCCCCAGGAGACTTGAAACATGAAACTAAAAACCACACTGGCACTTGCGGGCCTTGCTTTGGCCGCGACAGCGTCCATGGCACAGCAACAGGGCGTCAGCAAAACCGAAATTCTGGTCGGCAGCATCCAGGACCTATCTGGTCCGCTCGCTGGCTACGGCAAACAACTGCGCAATGGCATGCAATTACGCGCAGAAGAAGCCAATGAACAAGGCGGTGTGCATGGCCGCAAGATCAAACTGCTGGTAGAAGATGACGGTTACGACCCCAAGAAGTCGGTGCTGGCAGCCCAGAAGCTGGTTAACCAGGACAAGATTTTCATCATGGCAGGCCACCTCGGCACGGCGCAAAATTTGGCTGCCATGCCGGTGCAGTTCGAGAAAAATGTGGTCAACCTGTTCCCGTTGACCGCTGCACGCGAAATGTACGAGCCCTTGCACCGCCTCAAGTATTCGTTTGCCGCGCCCTACTTTGACCAGATCCGGATCACCCTGCCCAAGATGGTCAAGGATAAAAATGTGAAGAAGGTCTGCACCATTTACCAGGATGATGACTTTGGAATTGAAGTGCAACGCGGTGCAGAAAACGGCCTCAAGACCATAGGCATGGACCTGACCGAAAAGACCAGCTTCAAGCGTGGTGCCACCGATTTTTCCTCGCAAGTCGCCAAGATGAAGGCCGCAGGCTGCGAACTGGTGGTGTTGGGCACCATCATCCGCGAAACCATTGGCACCATCGGCGAGTCGCGCAAGACCGGCTTCAACCCGATTTTCCTGGGCTCTAGCGCCGCCTATACCGACCTGATCCACAAGCTCGGTGGCAAGGCCATGGACGGCATGTACGCCACCATGACCGTGGCCAACCCCTATCTGGACGATGCGTCGCCCGGAATTCGTTTTTGGGCAGCCAAGTACAAGACCAAGTTCAACGAAGACCCGGCCGTGTTTTCCGTCTACGGTTATCTGGTGATGGATTCGTTCATTGCGGCTGCCCAAAAAGTAGGCCCCAACCTGACCACCGACACGTTCGTCAAGACCATGGACAACATGAGCTTCACCGATCCGCTGTTTGGTAGCGCCCCCTCCAATTACACCGCGACCAAACGCCTAGGCAGCGATGCGTCGCGCCTGTCACAAATCCAGGACGGCAAGTGGAAGGTGGTTTCAGACTACCTAAGCAGCGCCTCCGTAGCGGCAGCGGCCAAGAAATAGGCCAAAAGGCTCAATCGTCAATTTCCAGGCGGGTGACGAGCAGCACGTCGCCCGCCTTGGTGCCTTCGACCTTCACCTTGATCCCCACCTTGAGGTCGCTTGCCTTGCCCTTTGCAATCGTGGCTCCTGCGG
Source organism: Rhodoferax sp. (assembly GCA_021738345.1). Taxonomy (GTDB): domain Bacteria; phylum Pseudomonadota; class Gammaproteobacteria; order Burkholderiales; family Burkholderiaceae_C; genus Allorhodoferax. Next base: position 8,753 of record JAIPCE010000201.1, read on the forward strand.
CATTGCATCGCTGACCCCGCACCACAAAGTTGGCCAGGCTGGTAAATTGCTCAATCTTGGCGCTGATCTCGGCCCGGTCGAGCTTTTGGCTGCTTTGTACCTCCACCGAGAGTGCTTTCAGAGTCTGGCCCTGCATGGTGCCATGGACTTCCACCCGCATTCCCAACGCAACCTGACTCGATGTAGTGTCAAATTTTGCCGAACTGGCATCGACCTGCTGATTTCCCAGCATAAAGCGGCCGCCTGCCTGAACTGCCGTCACCACGCCCTCGATCTCCAGCTCACCCCTGCTCGCTGCGTTGACGGGCAAGTCCAGCACCCGGTACGCATCGACCCGCAGGCTGGAATCGGCCAGTGGCCCTTCCACCCGCACCAACTGCTGCGGGATCAGCTTGGGTGCCATCGGCCCCGCCATCGGCAAGCCATTGACTCTTTGTGCCGCCGTGGTCCCCGATACGACACCGGTGCTAATGACCGCCGAAAGATCACCCGCCAACACCGCAACCCGTGTCGCAGTCCAGCGATTGCCGTCGGCACCGGCCTGCAAGCCCCACACTGCCACGGGCAAACCTGACTTGAGCTCGTTGGCGGCTGCAAGCCCGTCAAACACGGTCGATGAATCGGTCTGAATCTCCATGCCGGCTACCACAAAGCTACTGCTCTGCACCCGTTCGACTGCCCCTTGGGCAATTGACCATACGTCGATTTGGCTGGCGGTGCCAAGCGCGGTATCTGCGCCACGC
>JAIPCE010000202.1 GCA_021738345.1 Rhodoferax sp.
AGAGTTTCCCGAAGGCGGTTTTGGCCTCACGATCATCCGCAATGCCTGCGACCGGGTTGACTACCTGCATGCCGATGGCGTCAATACGGTGCGGCTGACGCAGTATCGCGAGGTGTGAGTCGCACTGGCCGTTGTAGGCTTCAAGCCGGCAGCCGCCGGGCCAGCAAGGCGCCGTCGTAACAGGCCTGCAGCGGTATGCGCACCTGCAGCGGGCTACCGGGTGCGATCGCAATCGATTCGCCGTCGAGATTGCGCATCTGCTCCAGCGTAAACACATGGTTGCCGCTGGGGTGAATCACCTCGATCTGGTCGCCTACCAGAAACTTGTTCTTGACTTCCACCTCAGCCCAACCCTCGGCAATGCTGCGTACCTTGCCGACAAAATGGCTGTGACCAATGTCGGAGTGGCCGGTTTCATAATTTTGGTAGTCTTGCGACGGGCGGCGCTCCAGAAAACCGCTGGTGAAGCCCCGGTTCGCCAGGCCTTCGAGTTCGGTGATGAGCTGGGGGTTGAACGGTCGACCCGCTACCGCATCGTCAATCGCACGGCGGTAGGTCTGGGCCGTACGCGCGACGTAATAGAGGCTTTTGGTGCGTCCTTCGACCTTGAGCGAGTCGATGCCGATTTTGGTCAGGCGCTCGACATGCTCGACCGCGCGCAGGTCTTTGCTGTTCATGATGTAGGTGCCATGCTCGTCTTCCATGATGGGCATGAGCTGGCCCGGCCTACCGGCTTCCTCTAATAGATAGACTTTATCAGCCTCTGGGTGGCGTGGGCTGCCACCGCAGGCAGAAAAAGACGATTCAGCCTCTTGCTGGGCGGTGTTGAAGTCAAAGCCGCTGTCCATCTTGACCGCAATCGCCTCGCCAGTATTGGCATCGATCGCGCTGGCCTGGGTGCTGTAGTTCCAGCGGCAGGCGTTGGTGCAGGTGCCCTGGTTGGGGTCGCGCCGGTTGAAGTAGCCTGACAGCAGGCAGCGGCCTGAGTAGGCAATGCACAGCGCGCCGTGGACAAAGACTTCGAGCTCCATGTCCGGGCATTCCTGGCGGATTTTCTCGATCTCGTCGAGACTCAGTTCCCGCGACAGAATGATGCGCCGCACGCCCACCTTTTGCCAGAATTTGACGGCCGCGTAATTGACGGTATTGGCCTGCACCGACAGGTGGATCGGCACATCGGCATAGTTGCCCTTGTCCATGCCCTCCCGCACCATCATGATCAGTCCCGGGTCGGCCATGATGAGGCCGTCGGGCTGCATGGCAATTACAGGCTCAATGTCGCGCAAATAAGTGCGCACCTTGTCGTTGTGCGGAAGCAGGTTGCTTGTGACAAAAAACTTCTTGCCGCGCGCATGGGCTTCGGCAATCCCAATCCCGATTTGCTCGAGTTTGAATTCGTTGTTGCGCGCACGCAGCGAGTAGCGCGGCTGGCCGGCATAAATTGCGTCGGCTCCAAAGTCAAATGCCGCCCGCATTTTGTCCAGGGAGCCCGCCGGCAGGAGTAGTTCAGGGGATTTGGTTTGCATGGGGCCGTATTGTCCTGCAAGCGTCAAACCGCTGCAGCCGGCAGGTCGATTGGTCTTGGCAGCTGCGTGCGCAAAAAGTCGCAGCTGTCGCTTTGTCCATGCGACAGGTGTCGCACGATGCGACTCCAATGCAGCCACTGGATTCCCGCCTTGGCGGGAAAAAACGGCCGACAATTCCAGTGGTTACACCTGTGGTTTGACTCCTGATGCGACCCCGACCCAGGGGCTAGGTGTTCACCCATTGTTTTGCTGCAGTGCAACGTGGCACGCGCTTTGCGATGGACTGCGACAGACTCGAAAACATACCGCATGACAGCAGCCAGCTCCCACTCCAACGCCAACGCCTGTGTCGGCATCATCGCCAACCCGGTGTCTGCGCGCGACATTCGGCGCATTATTGCCAACGCCAGCAACCTGCAAACTTCCGAACGCGTCAATATCGTGCTGCGCGTGCTCACCACCCTGGCGTCCCAGGGGATTGAGCGGGTGCTGATGATGCCGGACCGGGCTGGCATCAGTTCGCTGTTGTTGCGCAACTTGCAGCGTGAGCGCAACGTGCACCACCGGTTTCCTACGGTGGAGTTTGTCGAAATGGACGTGACCTCGAGTGTCGAGGACACGTTTACTGCGGCCCGGGCGATGCAGCGCGCCGGGGTCAAGGCGATTGTGGTGCTGGGGGGCGACGGCACGCACCGCGCCGTGGTGCGCGAGCTCATCGCCGGCACCCGGGACGGCTGGCCAGCGGTCCCGATTGCCGGCCTGTCTACCGGCACCAATAACGCGTTTCCTGAAATGCGCGAACCCACCATTGCGGCGCTCGCGGTCGGGTTGTATGCCAGCGGCAAGTTGACTGCTGAGCAGGCCTTGGCGTCCAACAAGGTGCTGGAAGTGGGCGTGAATGGCGTGGCGCGCGACATTGCGATTGTCGATGCCGTCATCGGCTCAGACCGATTTATAGGTGCACGTGCCTTGTGGAAGACCGACAGTTTGAGTGCTGCCTACCTCACCTTTGCCGATCCCCAGGTGATCGGGCTAAGCGCCATCGGCGGCCTGCTGCACCCGGTGGGGCGCACCGAGCCTGGCGGCCTGGCAATTCAGTTGGCGCACGACGCGGCCTCGACGAAGTTGCACCTCAGCGTGCCGATCGCCCCCGGCATGATCACCGACATTGCCATTGCCGACTGGTCTGTGATGCAAGCCGGTCAGGCGTATCCGGTGGCCCAGAGCACAGGTGTGGTGGCGCTCGACGGCGAGCGCGAATTTACCTTTGACGCGCAACAGCAGGTCAGCGTCACCTTGCGCGAAGATGCTTTTCCCACGGTGGACGTGGCCCGATGCCTGCAGCTTGCTGCGCGTGACGGTTTGTTCCGCCATCTTTCCCCCAGCCCTTAAAACAGGAGACATTCACATGGCAGGCACCCACCCTTTCCCGCTGTCCCGCGAGGATTTACTCAAGGCGTACCGCACGATGCGCACCATTCGCGAATTCGAGGAACGATTGCACGTCGACTTCAGTCGCGGCGATATTCCTGGCTTCGTTCACCTGTATGCGGGTGAGGAAGCCGCTGCGACCGGCATCATGGCGCACTTGGGCGACGGCGACCGCATTGCCAGCACGCACCGTGGCCACGGCCACTGCATCGCCAAAGGGGTCGATGTGTTCGGCATGATGAAAGAGATTTACGGCAAGAAGGGCGGCTCCTGCCAGGGCAAGGGCGGCTCCATGCACATAGCCGACCTCAGCAAGGGCATGATGGGTGCAAACGGCATTCTGGGTGCCGGGGCGCCGCTGGTGTGTGGTGCCGCGCTGGCGGCCAAATACCGCAAGAAAGGCGAGGTGGCGATCAGCTTTGTGGGAGACGGTGCCTCCAACCAGGGCACTTTTCTTGAGAGTCTGAATTTGGCCGGGGTCTGGAACCTGCCCGCCATTTTTGTCGTGGAAAACAATGGCTATGCCGAATCCACCTCGCGCGATTACGCCACCGCAGTCGACAGCTTTGTCGACCGTGCGGCGGGGTTTGGCATGCCTGGCATCACGGTCGATGGCACCGATCTGTTTGCGGTCTATGAGGCAGCCGGCGAGATCATCCGCCGCGCCCGCGAAGGCGGTGGGCCGTCGCTGCTCGAATGCAAGATGGTGCGTTTCCATGGTCACTTTGAGGGCGACGCGCAAACCTACCGCGCGCCCGGCGAGCTCGACGATATTCGGGCCAACTCCGACTGCTTGAAGAAGCTTGCCGCACAAGTGACCGCGGCCGGTGTGATCACTGCCGATGAATTGGCAGCTATCGACACAGAGGTGCTGGCGCTGATCGAGAGCGCCGTCGAACAGGCCAAGGCAGCGCCCCTGCCTACGCTGGCCGACCTCACGACCGACGTCTATGTCAGCTACTAATTCAAACAACACCTAGCAATCAGGAGACTACTATGTCGCGAAAAATCAGCATGAAACAAGCCGTCAATGAGGCACTGGACCAGGCCATGGCGGCCGACCCGACGGTGATTTGCATGGGCGAAGACATTGTTGGTGGCGCCGGTGCCAACGGCGAAAAAGACGCCTGGGGCGGAGTGCTCGGGGTCACCAAGGGTTTGTACGCCAAACACGGCGACCGCCTGCTTGACACCCCTTTGTCCGAGAGTGCCTATATAGGTGCGGCCATTGGCGCGGCATCGTGTGGCATGCGTCCGGTCGCCGAGCTCATGTTCATCGACTTCATGGGCGTGTGTTTTGACCAGATATTCAACCAAGCCGCCAAATTCAAATACATGTTTGGTGGCAAGGCCGAGACCCCGGTGGTGATTCGGGCCATGGTCGGGGCGGGATTTCGCGCCGCCGCGCAGCACAGCCAGATGCTGACCCCGCTGTTCACCCATATTCCGGGCTTGAAGGTGGTGTGCCCCAGCAATCCCTATGACACCAAGGGCCTGCTGATCCAGTCGATTCGGGACAACGACCCGGTCATCTTTTGTGAGCACAAAAACCTATACGCCATTGAAGGTGAGGTGCCCGAGGCGTCCTATGCCATCCCGTTTGGTGAGGCGAGTGTGGTGCGCGATGGCAAGCACTGCAGCATCGTGACCTATGGACTGATGGTGCACCGCTCGCTGGAGGCAGCGGCTGCGTTGGCCAAGGAGGGTGTGGAGGTAGAAATTGTGGACCTGCGCACGCTGTCACCGCTGGATCTCGACACCGTGCTCGATAGTGTCACCAAAACCGGACGTCTGGTGTGCGTGGATGAGGCCAGTCCGCGTTGCAATATCGCCACTGACATTTCGGCCCAGGTGGCGATGCATGCGTTTGGCGCGCTCAAGGCGCAGATCGAGATGGTGGCACCACCGCACACCCCTGTGCCGTTTTCGCCTACGCTAGAGGATTTGTACATTCCCAGTGCCGCGCAGATTGCCGATGCGGTGCGCCGCACGCTCAAGGGCGGGAGGAATTGATGGCTGGTATCACGCCCATCGTCATGCCCAAATGGGGCCTGTCGATGAAAGAGGGCACCGTCACCGCCTGGCTGGTCGAGGAGGGTGCCAGCATCAGCGTCGGCTTGCCGATTCTGGAGGTCGAAACCGACAAGATCGCCAATGCGGTTGAGGCGCCCGACCCAGGTCTGTTGCGGCGCAAGCTGGCGGCGGTGGGGGATTTGTTGCCAGTCAAGGCTCTTTTGGGGGTCATGGCGGGCGAAGATGTCAGTGACGCCGATATTGAGGCCTATGTGGCGGCCTATGTCACACCGTCCGCCGACGAGGACACCGATGCCGCACCACCCGCCTACCAATATGTAGAGGTTCAGGGCATCAAGACCCGCTATGCACGCAAGGGTCTGGATCAGGGCACGCCGGTGCTGTTCCTCCATGGCTTTGGCGGTGACCTCGACAACTGGCTGTTCAACATCGACGCGGTGGGCGAAAAGGCACCGGTGCTGGCGCTGGATCTGCCGGGTCATGGGCAGTCCGGCATACGTCTGCCAGGTGCCGGACTGGGCGCCTTGGCAACTTGGGTGTCGGCGTTTCTCGACGCGGTGCAGGTTGAGCGGGTGCATTTGGTAGGGCACTCCATGGGCGGTGCCATCGCGGCGCAGTTGGCACTGCAGGATTCCGACCGGGTGGCATCGCTCACCTTGATTGGCAGCGCCGGGTTTGGCAATGAGATCAACGCCGACTACATCGACGGTTTTGCGCGCGTGCCGTCGCGCCGTGAACTCAAGCCTTTGCTCGAAATGCTGTTTGCCGATGCCAGTCTGGTGAGCCGCCAATTGGTCGACGATGTACTCAAGTACAAGCGCCTCGATGGCGTGGCGGAGCTGTTGACTGAGCTTGGATCGGCGCTGTTTGGAGCTGGGCAACAGGCTGAACAGCCCGGGCGCAAGTTGGGAACCACGCCACCCGTGCTGTTGATCTGGGGTCGTGAAGACCGCATCGTGCCGGCCGCCCACGTTGCCAATGCACCGCCGGGTGCAAGCGTCGAGGTGTTAGAGGCAGCCGGGCATATGGTGCAAATGGAGCGCGCTAACGAAGTCAATCGCCTGATTCTTAAACAACTTGGTGGCTGACAAGGGCCATGAACGCGATGCGCCATTGCGCCTTCGTTCGCACGACCTGCAATGACGACCTCGGCTTGGAAATTGTGCGGTGTTTTTAACGCCTGATTTTGCAAGACTGCTGAGCCCGGACCAGCTTCTGACTGGCGATGTTGAACTGGACTGGCTGGAACAAGCCTTGTCGGGGCAAACGATCGCGGCGGTCTGGACCGGCAGTCAGTCACTCGTGGCACCGCTGTCGTACCAGCGCTTTGAGAGTCTGGCGGCCGTTAGCGAGCGCTTTGCCTCCAGCGGCTGGCCGGTGCGCTCGCGGCGCTCGGGTGGCGGTGTGGTGCCGCAGGGGCCGGGCATTTTGAACCTGAGCCTGGCCTATCCCTGCGATGGCCTGGCGGGCGAGCAGTCGCAACCGGTTTATCGGCATCTGTGCTCTGTGTTGGCGGATGCCTTGCAGACACTGGGCATTGCGAGCGAACCACTTGCCGTGCAGGGGTCGTTTTGCGATGGCCGCTACAACCTGGCGGTCTGGGTCGATGGCGTGGCGCGCAAAATCTGTGGCACTGCGCAGTATTGGCGGCGCGCAGGTGGTGCGCAGGCAGTGCTGGCGCATGCGCTGGTATTGCTCGACGCGCGGGCCACCCAAATGACCGAGCAGTGCAACGCCTTTGAGGCCGCACTTGGCAGTGACCGTCGCTATCTATCAGACGCACTGACCGATGTCACTCAGGCCTGGAGAGTAGCGCATCCAGGCCAGCCCACGCCAGATGATCTGGCGCAACAGCTGACTCAGCAGCTCTTGGTTAGGCTGCGGGCTTCAGGCGAACGGGTGTTTCAAGATTGAAAGTAGGAGAACGAAAAATGGTTTTACTTGAATTTGCAATGGCGCCTGCGGGCAAAGGCACCAGCGTGAGCGCTTATGTGGCGCGCTCGCTGGATATTATTGACAAGAGCGGTCTCGAGTACCAACTGACACCCATGGGCACCATCCTGGAAGGGGAGTGGGAGCAAGTGATGGCGGTGGTGAGTGACTGTTACAAGGCCATGAGCGTCGATTGTGAGCGCGTCGGTGTCAATATCAAGATTGACGCCCGCAGCGGACCGGGCGGACGGCTTAAGTCCAAGACGGCATCGGTCGAACAAAAACTTGGGCGCAAACTCTCGACCTGATCCCCGACTCAGAGTTGGGTTGGCGAGACAATCTGGTAGCGCTGCATTTGGCGGTAGACCGTCGCGCGGCAGATTCCAAGTTCACGTGCGACCGCGGTGACGTTCCAGTGGTGCTGGCGCAGAGTGGTGAGAAGCTGCTGGGCTTGCGGAGTTTCGGCCTGTGTGGCAGACCGCGCGGCGCTGTGTGGTGCCGGAACTGCGGTCAACGCATGCACTGCAGGGGTCTCCTGGCCAACTGCGGCGAACACGTGTTCCTCTGCCAGCACTTCCTGTGGTAGGTCCGCCACCTCGATAAGACCATCGTCACACAGCGCCAGGGCATAGCGCAGCACGTTGCGCAATTGCCGGATGTTGCCCGGCCAGGTGTACGCCGTGAGATAGTTGGCTGCCGCACCGGAAAGCCGTGCCGAGACTCCCGCTTGCTGCGCTTCCTGCTGCAGTACCCGCGCGATCACATACGCTTTGTCGCTGCGTTGGCGTAGCGCCGGCAGGTGCAGCGTGGCACCGCATAGACGGTAGTACAGATCCTCTCGAAATACCCCGTCCGCAATCAGGCGCCGCAGATCCCGGTGCGAGGCCGCTACTACCGTCAAATCAACCGGGACCGGCTTTTCGGCTCCCAGCGGCATGACTTCGCCCCCGGACAGCACGCGCAGCAAGCGGGTTTGCAAGGGCAGGGGCATGTCGCCAATCTCGTCGAGAAATAGCGTGCCACCGCTGGACTGCTGAATCAGACCGCGTGCCCCCTTGCTGCGGGCCCCGGTAAAACTGCCGGTGGTGTGGCCAAACAGCTCACTCTCTATGAGTGACTCGGGAATCGAGGCGCAATTGACGGCCACAAACCCTTGGCGTGCGCGCTGGCTGGATTCGTGCAAGGCACGCGCCACCAGCTCTTTGCCAGTACCAGTTTCGCCATGCAGCAGGATGTTGACCTTTTTGTTGACCAAGCGCTTGGCCTGGTCAATCAGTCGCTGCATTTGTGCGTCTTCGCCGGCCAGGTGGTCCAGTGCCGGGAAGTCCGTCGCAGCGCTGGTGCTCGCCAGTCCGCGCACAAGTCTGCTGCCAAAACGACGCGGTGGGCTGACCATGGCGTAGAACAGTTCATGCAGATGGGTGCTGAGCACCGTGCGCTCGCTGGTGGTGCCGATCCGGGACATGCGCCACACCTCGGCCATGTCGACCTTGAATATCGACGGCAAATCGTTGCCGACCAGCGAGCGCAGCGACGGGTCTTGCCTGCTGGCCGCCAGTAGCCTGCGCGCGCCGGTGTTGGCACCGACCACGATACCGTCGACATCAAAAGCCAGCAAACACTCGCCGCTGACCTCCACCAGCGCCCAATCCACATCGAGGCGCAAAATCCACCGGTCGGCGAAATGCCGCATAAAGTTCGCGTCCTCCACCATTTTGGCGTACATCACCGTCATATGGCGCGCCAGGTGCTGACTGGGCTTCTCGCTGGGTGAGGTGAGCGCGGAAATGTCGAGCACACCAATAAACTCGCCGGTCGGGTCAAACAGCGGTGCGGTGGTGCAGGTCAGGCCGATATGGGTGGCATCGAAGTGGTCTTCTTGGTGGCAGGTCAACGGCGCCTGTTCCACGATGCAGGTGCCGACCCCGCAGGTGCCAGCACGCGATTCGTTCCAGTCGGCACCCAGGCACAAACCGGAGCGCCGGAGTTCACGGTCCCACTGGTCATTGCCAATGCAATCCACGGTAATGCCCTGCGCATCAGTCAGCAGCAGCACATAGCCCAAGGGCGAGACCCGCTTGTAGAGCTGCTCCATACCGGCACGGGCCACCCGCATGAACGACTCAATCTGCTCCTGGTGTTCGCGCACTTGCCAGGCCTCGAGTACGCGGGCCGCTTGGGCACGCGTAGGGTCCAGTCCATGATCGGTCACACAGCGTCGCCAGGACCGTAAGATGGGGTCGTCGCCCAGCACCGCGGACGCACCCGCAGAAAGTGATGTCCGAGAGATGACGTTGTCAATATGTTGTGTCGACCTGGCAGTCATGGTGTTGTCTCACATGGGTCTCAGCACTATTTTTGTCGGGTGCGATGTCTCTGCCCGCTTGTCTGAAAAGCAATGTAGCACCAAATACGTGGATTGGAAATAGACCCGCACTCACTGCCTGCAGGCAATAGCAACACTTCAACCTAGATTCGTAAGTATTCGGTGAACCCGTACAGGAGTTCAACGCTGCAG
>JAIPCE010000203.1 GCA_021738345.1 Rhodoferax sp.
TCGTTTGCGCACCGTTTCCAGCGCGTGTTGGCCTTGTCTGCTCTTGCAGCCCATCGCTACTACGATGGCTCTGACTCCTGCCTCCCGTCACCTCGGGCTGCAGGTCTCCCCGCTTATCTCGCTACGCATTCCCAACGTTCCGCCTCCAACCACAAGGGTGGCCCGTATGTCGTTTTCCAACCACCATTCAACGCATACGATGTGTTTCAGGCTTCGCCTTCTCCAAGCCAGCTCGCCGCCAACACCCCGCCGAATCGAGTTCGCTGGTACGCGGACCGCCAGTTCGTCTCCAGTTGCTCTCCACCCCGCTTCACAGCGACGCAGTTACTTTCGACTACAGGGCCTTGGCTTACCCTGGCACGGACTTCCACCGTGCTAACGTAGCGCCTTCACGGGCGCACTTGGTGCGGCGCCCTCGCCGCGAATGACTTTGATGTTCGAATTCTTCTCATTACTTGCAAAGTTTGAATTTGTTAGCGCCTAAAGTCCCGCTTCGACAACGGACTGCGCCCGACCCATCTGACCAATTTCTGCTACCGACAAGACCCGGCTGACATTGAGAAGGATGACAAATTTGCCGTTCACCTTGGCAATGCCCTCAATAAAGTCGCTTCGAATCTTGGTGCCAAAACTCGGTGCGGGCTCAATCTCGGACGCGGCAATCTCGAGCACCGCCTGAACGGCATCCACGACGATTCCCATGTTTTGGCGCTCTCCCTCGGTTGCCGGCGCCAGCTCCACGATAACGATGCAGGTATTCTTGGTAATCGGCGCCGCTACCTTGCCAAAGCGCGCAGACAAGTTCATCACCGGAACCACCGCACCCCGCAAATTGATGACACCACGGATGCACTCGGGCATCATGGGCACCTCGGTCAGGTTGGCATACCAGATGATTTCCTTGATGCACAGAATGCTCAGCGAAAACATCTCTGCGCCGAGCGTAAAGGTCAGGTATTGCTTGTGCTCGTCCACCTCTTGCGCCACGGCTTGCCTGCCCAGCGGGCTGGCTTTGGCTTTGACCAATGCGTTCATGAATATCTCCTCTCAGAACATAGCGAAAGGGCCGCTGTGCACGGTGTGGTGTCAGAACCTGGAGAACTGGGACTCATCAATTTCAGCGCCAGAGACATTGGCGGCTCGATTGGCGACTTTGGCCGGGCCGTGCTTCAGGGGACCGACCTTGGCACCGACGGCGGGTTTGCGTAGCTGGGGCGCGGGTGCCCTGTGGTTACCCGCGCCTTCGAGCCGGAAAAACGACATGGTTTGCTGCAACTGCTCGGCCTGGTTGCTCATCTCCTCCGAGGTTGCTGCCAGCTCTTCGGAGCCGGTTGCGTTTTGCTGGGTGGACGCGTTGAGTTGGCCCACGGCCGAATTGATTTGCCCGACCCCAGACGACTGTTCGCTCGATGCCGCAGCAATTTCTTGCACCAGGTCGGCTGTTTTGCGGATGGCGGGCACCATTTGCGCGAGCAGCTTGCCGGCTTTTTCAGCGAGCTCCACGCTGCTGGTGGCGACTTCGCCAATCTCCTGCGCGGCCACCTGACTACGTTCTGCCAGCTTGCGCACCTCTGCGGCTACCACCGCAAAGCCCTTGCCATGCTCACCGGCACGCGCGGCTTCAATGGCGGCATTCAGCGCCAGCAGGTTGGTCTGTGCCGCAATGTCGTCAATGATGCCGATCTTCTTGGCAATTTGCTTCATCGCGACGACCGTCGCGTTGACCGACTCACCACCGTCCGCTGCGTCTTTGGCGGCCTTGCTGGCCATGCCCTCGGTGACCTTGGCGTGTTCGGTGTTTTGCGCAATGCTGGAGGTCATTTGCTCAATCGAGGCCGAGGTTTCTTCCACACTGGCGGCCTGTTGACTCGCAGCCTGTGACAGCTGTTGCGCCGTAGAGCTCACTTGTTCCGAGGCCGCGGCCAAGGCCTGCGCCCCGTTATTGACATCGGTCACCACCTGCACCAGCTTGGTCAGCATCGTGTTCGAGGCGGATTTGAGCTCGTCCCAGGTTCCTTCGTAACTACGCTTCATGGATTGTGTCAGGTCACCCGCCTGCATGGCACTGAGCACGGTCTGCAACTCCTGCACCGGGGCGCTCATGGCAAGCATCACCGCGTTCAGTCCCTCGGCCAATTTGCGGTAGTCGCCCTGGTGATTGGCGACATCAATGCGCTCATTGAGACGACCCTCCACCGTGGCCTTGGAAAGTGCATTGGCATCCGCCACGAGTTTGGTGATGGCACGGTTGACATCGATCAGGCTCTTGGCCAGCAGGTCGTTCTCGGACCGAACCTTGACCAACGTCGTGAGATCGCCCATAGAGATTGCCTTGGCAGCGTTCGCCTGCGCATTGGTGGCATCTATGCAGGCGTTCAAGTTGCTCTTGATGGTGTTGTATTGGCCCTTGTAAATCGTCGTGATGGTCGGCGGTATGTCGCCCTTGGCGATACGGTCGACATAGTCCGCTGTCACATTGAGTGGGTTGACGATATTGGTCACGGTTTCGTTCACCCCCTTGACCAATTGGTTCCAGCCACCCACAAACAGATCTGCGTTGGCGCGTTTGTCGAGTTCACCGTCCGCCGCACCCTTGATGATGATGTCGGTCTGCGCCAGCAGGTCATTCATGACCTTCACCATATTGTTGAGATTGCCCTTGATGACGTCAAAATCGCCGTTGTAATTGGTGGTGATGGCGGGCGGGATGATGCCCTTGGAGATGTCGTCGACGTATTTGGCGGTCACGTTCAGAGGGCCAATCACCGCATCCAGGGTGTCATTAACGCCCTTCACAATGCGTTGGAAATCGCCCTTGTGTTTGCTCGCATCGGCACGCGTCGTCAATTTGCCCTGGACCGCCGCTTGCGACAACAGGTTGGCATCCGCGACCAGCGCCTTGATGTTGACGCGCACCTGCTCCACCGTGTCGTTGATGAAGGCTTTCTTGCCGGGGAATTTCACCAGCGCAGCATCCATATTGCCCTCGCCGAATTCCTTGATGCAGGCCATGGCCTGCTTCTTGACCGCAATGTGGCCGAACACCATGGTGTTGACACCCTTCGCCATCAGGGCAAAGTCGTTCTTGAACTTTTCTTCGTCGATACGCACGTCGATATCACCGGCATCATGCTCCCTGGACATGCGGTTCATCTCGGCCATCAACAATTGAACACTTGCCTGCACGGCGCGCAATTTGGAGGCCAGCAAACCAATTTCATCCTGGCTATCGATGTCCAGCTTGAAGTTGAAATCACCCTCGGCCATTCTGATGGCACCATCTACCATCTTGGCGGTGGAGCTGGTGATGGAGCGGGTGATAAACCAGCCAAACAGCGCCGTCATCAGTGCAGAAGCAATCGCCAATATCACGATCAGACGCTCGGTGGATGCCACCAGTTCATCCGCATCTTTGCCCGCCTTGTTGACCAAATCCGCCTGGTAAGCAATGAGCTGATTGACAGACTCCATGTAATCGGCCTGTGCCTTGCGCAAGTCGCCCTGCATGAGCACGACGATGTCGGCTTTTCGGTCGGCTTTCAGCAACTCCAGGAATTTGTCCTCATGGACCGAAAATGCTGCGCGCGCCTGATCCACTTTTTTCAACAAGCCGCGCCCCTTTTCGCTGGTGACCGTCTTTTCGAGCTTCTCCAGACGCTCGGTAATGAGCTTGCGCTGCGGCGCAATCGCATCCATTGATTTTTGTTGTTCCACGCCTGCGTAAATGTAGGCATTGCGGAGTTGCCGCGATATGACGTTGATCGCATCAATCACATCATTGGCCAATACCGTCTTTGGAAACTTGTCAAAGGCCAGCCCTTCGATTTCGGTATTGAGTGCATTGAGCCGTATGTAGCTGACCACCGAAAGGATGATCAACAGCGCCAGCGTGATGGCAAAGCCAGCCCCTAGCCTGACACCGATTTTGAGCTTGTTCAACATGAAATTTCTCCTGTGAAATGGGACTAAAGGGAAGTGACGCTTGGAAAGCTTGTGAATTCAAGTGGGTCAGGGCGGTCAGATCTGCGCTTCCAGGTGGTGCTGTGCACTGGCGGCACTTCTGCTTTGGCGGCTGATACAGCGCCGCACCAACTGTGGCACGTCCAGAATCAGCGCCACATCGCCACTGCCCAAAATGGTGGAGCCACTGATGCAGGTAACCTGGCTAAACATCTGGCCCAAGGGCTTGATGACGGTCTGGAACTCGCCCAACAGGGTGTCGACCACAAGCCCGGCCTTTTGCCCGGCGTACTTGAGCACCACAATGTTTTCGCCCTTGGTCCCAATGTTGCCCTTGATGCCAAACAGCCCCCGCAGACGAATGAACGGCAGCACCTCGCCCCGCAGGTTGGTGTAGTCATGCTCTGGCTCGGCGGTATAGGCCACGCATTCTTCTATCATGTCCAGGGGAATGGCATACACCTGCTTGCCCACCTCCACCAGGAAACCGTCAATGATGGCCAGGGTCAGTGGCAAGCGTACCGTGGTCATGGTGCCCACCCCCTCCTCGCTGGTCAGACTGACCGTGCCACGCAGGGCGGTGATGTTGCGCTTGACCACATCGAGCCCCACGCCGCGGCCCGACAGGTTGGTGATTTGCTCCGCCGTAGAGAAACCTGGCTCAAACACCAGAGCGTAAATTTCCGCATCACTCAGGTGCTGCCCGGCCTCGACCAGCCCACGCTCTATGGCCTTGGCCAGAATACGGTCCTTTTTTAGGCCGCCGCCATCGTCTTGCACCGTGATCACAATCGCGCCAGAGTCATGGTAGGCATTGAGCATGAGCATGCCTTGCGCCGGTTTGCCCCTCGCAATGCGCAGCTCGGCACTCTCTATGCCGTGGTCCATGCTGTTGCGCACAAGGTGCATCAGCGGGTCACCAATTTTTTCGACCACGGTCTTGTCGAGTTCGGTGTCTTCGCCCTCAATCATCAGTACGATGTCTTTGCCCAAGTCGCGTGACACGTCGTGCACCACGCGCTGAAAGCGGTTGAAGGTGGCACCAATCTTGACCATGCGCAGCTGCAACGCACTGTCACGCACTTCTTCGACCAGCATCGTGAGCTTGGAGGTCGCCTCTTGCAACTCAACCACCCGTGCCCGGTGTGCAATCATGTTGACACTGGCGCCAGCAATAATCAGTTCACCGACCAGGTTGATGAGCTGGTCGAGCTTGTCGGCATCGACCCGCACAGAGCGGCTTTCCTGGGCCTGCACCTCCTTGACCTGCTTTTGTTTGGTCAAGGCCGCATCCATCACCTCGGCCGGGACCGCTTGCTGCTCCAGCAAAATGGAACCCAACTGGCGCGGCGGAACGCTGTCGGCCTGGGTGTTGAGCGCAGTGTCGAGCTCCTGACGCGTCAAGGCACCACAACGCACCATGAGTTCCCCCACCCGCTCGGTCACCTCGGGCGACTCCTTGATCAGGCGAATGTACTCCTCCACCTGGCTGTTGGGCGGCAGAATGCGCACGCGGCAGTCGTCTTGCACAAACTCGAAGGCACGCTCAATCGTCTCTTTGTCGACCTGGGTGTCAAGCTCCATCTCATAGGCGAGGTAACAGCTCTCGGGCTCCATCTCGGAGGCGCTTGGCAGGCCATCGACCAGCGTCAGAATATCGACAATACGACCCAGCGTGGCGAGGTAGCGGATAAAAGACAGCGGGTCCATACCCATGCGCAGGACCTCCGGGCCAAACTGCATGGAGATATGCCAGTGGTCTGAGCCCACCCGTTTGTCAACTATGCGCTGGGTGGTGTCAACTTCGCGCTCGGGCACCAAAGCAGCGGCACTGACACCGGCAGTGCCCAGCACTTTTTGCAGCGCTGCCAGCAGCGGCGCACCAGCCTCGTTACTCTGTGCATCGCCCTCGGTCTGACCCGATTGCACACCATCAATCAGCGAGCTCATGTGGTCACGGCACAGTAGCAAGGTGGCCACCAGTTCGTCGCCTATGGGCAGCCTACCGGCACGCACTTGGTCGAGCACGTTTTCTACGACATGGGTAAAGGCCACCACGTGGTCCAGGCCAAAGATGCCCGAAGAGCCCTTGATGGTGTGGGCAGCACGGAAGATGGAGTTGATAAGCTCGGTCTTGTGGTCGGTTTGCTCCAGCGCCAGCAGAGAGCTCTCCATGTCTTCGAGTAGCTCGCGGCTCTCGGCAATAAACACGAGCAGGGCTTGGTCAAGGTTCATGGCGCGCTCTCTTGGGGTGGCTGAGGTTTGCGGGGTCAGGGCAGGCACAGGCGCTGTACGGCGCTGAGCATTTGCTCGGGCTTGAAGGGTTTGACCACCCAGGCCTTGGCTCCGGCAGCCTGGCCCTCTCGTTTTTTGGATTCATCGCTCTCGGTGGTAAGCATGACGATGGGCGTGAAGCGGTAGGCCGGCAGGGTTTTGACGTTCCTGACAAAGGTGATGCCGTCCATGATGGGCATGTTGACGTCGCTGATGATGAGATTCACCTTTTGCCCCGTGAGCTTGTTGAGGGCATCTTGCCCGTTGATGGCTTCGATCACTGTGTAGCCCTCGCCGCGCAGCGCAATGCCGACCACGGTTCGGATGGAGGCAGAGTCGTCAACGATCATGATGGTTTTGGCCATGGTGTTCACTTGCCAATCAAAACTGGGATAGCGTGCTGCCGGATTGGCTGCAGTGAATGTAGACCCCTTGGTCGTCTGGGTCTATCAGGTCAACACCTGAATTTTTGCCAGACGGACACGGCGCTAAGGGATGCGCGTCACATTACTGAAGATCGATCAGAGCTTTGTGCGTGACCTGCTAGACGATCCTGATGTGTGGCAGCCCAGCTGTCGAACATGGAACCCGGTGATGAGCAACAGGTGATGGTCGCTTCGTGCTATACCTTGTCGCGCACCTATTTCACACCGCGTAAATGCAAGTAGGCACCCAGCGCCATATCGGAGCTTGTCACATGGGCGAGAAACCAATCCTTGAGCCATTGCAGTAAAAGCAATTCACCCCCCTGCTCAAGCCGTTGCGTCAAGTAACGGACCTCTTTGGTCAGGTGTCGGTGGGCAGCGTTGTGGCCGTCTGCATCCGGGTAGTTGTGCTCGGCCATCAGGCGCTCTTCGGTTTCGAAATGAAAGACCGTATAGGTCACCAGTTCATCCAGCAGCAGGGCAACGTTGTCTTGTGACTCATTGTTCTTCAATGAAGAGTTCAGACGATTCAGCATAGTGGCAATTTTGTGGTGCTGCTCGTCAATTACTTCGATGCCCAAGCGGTGAGAGTCTGCAAGGTAAACCCATTGCGAAAAAGGGGTCATCTCACTTGCGAACTGTCCGAAGAATGTACTTTGGTTCTTTCCCCGCGCCTTGCTCTGATACATGGCGTTGTCCGCGCGCTTCATGAGGGTGTCAATCTCGGCTCCGTTTTCGGGGTAGATCGCGACTCCAATGCTGACACCGATGCAGTATGGTTCTCCATTCGACAGATACATCGTCTCGGCGATGGTCTTGATAATCTTGTCTGCGATAACGGTAATATCTGCGGGCTCCTGAATATCGCCCAATAGCACGGCAAACTCGTCGCCTCCCAGACGCGCGACCGAGTCCATGGCCCTCACACTCGCTTTCAATCGCCTGGCCACGGTTCGCAGGGTTGCATCGCCGACTTCATGGCCGTGCGTATCGTTGACTTTCTTGAAGCCATCAAGATCAAGAAACAAGACGGCAAGGTGGCTTCTTTTGCGTCTTGACAAAGAAATCGCTTGCGAGAGACGGTCAAAGAAGAGTTCCCGATTGGGTAAATCGGTCAGACGGTCATGATTGGCCAGAAATCCGACCCGTTCTTCTGCGGCCTTGCGCAGACTGATGTCCGCGATAAAGGCAGTGAAGTGGTGGGTGTTGCCAACCTCGAAAGGCGTGATGGCGAGTTCAATTGGAAACTCTTCGCCACTGCGACGTACTGCAGTGATCTCTACCCGGCGGTTGAGCACCCGCTCTTGCTTGGTCGCCAGAAAGTGGGCCAGACCTTGGCGATGCGCTTCGCGATGCTGCTGCGGGACAATCATTTCATCGATCGCTTGCCCCAGTGCCTCGCCCTCAGTCCACCCGAAAATGGTTTGGGCGCGGCGGTTCCATCGTTCGATTTGCCCGTCCGCGTTGATCCCAACAACCGCGTCCAGTGCATTGTCCAGAATCGCACGTATGCGTGACTCGTTCTCTTTGAGCAATTGGCTTTGGGTATACAGTTTTAGAAAAACTGTGACTTTGGATCGCAAGATGTGATCATCAATCGGTTTGGCGAGATAGTCCGTAGCGCCAGCTACATAGCCGCGCACCTTGTCGACATCATCCTTGAAAGCGGCAGTCAAAAAAATCACCGGTGTATTGGCAGTTTTGAGGTCCGACCGCAAATGGTCGCAGACCTCGTACCCATCCATTTCCGGCATTTGCACATCGAGAAGAATCAGGGCGTAATCGTCTTCAACGACCATGCTCAAGGCATCAAGACCATTGGCCGCTTCATGTATTTGCGCATCCACCCCCTTCAAGATGGTTCGTAATGCAAGCCGATTGTTCGGATTGTCATCAACAACCAGGATCCTGGGCAGGCGGCTCATCATTTCTCGTCCACGGAAAGCAGCAGGCTGACGATTTCGTCTACTCCGACCACGTAGTCAACCTCGCACCGCCTGATTGCGGCCTCCGGCATACAACTGAACTCGCTGACTCTGGGGTCCAGCACGATACAAAGACCCCCATGTTTCTTCACCGCGACCATTCCATCGGCACCATCGGAATTGGCTCCACTGAGCAGGATTCCAATCAAGTCTGTCTCGAGTGCTTCGGCTGCGCTTTCAAACAGAACGTCGATGCTGGGTCGAACAGACTGGACCGGTTCATCGACGGACAGCGAGAAACTCAGTGCGGCCTGAGCTCCGTTTTCAATCAGCAGGTGGTACCCGGGTGGCGCCAAATAGACCCAACCACTCTTTATGATTTCCTTATCGGTGGCCATAGCCACTGGCAGTTTGGAATACTCTCCTAGGAGCTCTACCAAGCTGCATTCTTCCCGTTCAGGGATGTGGGCCACGACGACGACCGGCAGGGGGTAACTGCTCGGCAAAGCCCCCAGAATCCGCCCAATAAGCGGAAAACTTCCAGCCGACAGTCCGATTGCGATCAACCTATGCATCGCGTGAACTCCGGATTGGTTCGATGGCCCGCCGATACAACTGGACCCGATCGTCGATTTCCTCAAGATCAGCATGTTTGGCTGCCAAGTCCAAGATTTTTTCGGAACGTCCCAGCAAAAGATAGGCACCCCGCTCCATGCTGCGTGACAAAAGATTGACGACTCGTTCCTGCAAAGCACTATTGAAATAGATCAGCACGTTTCGGCAAACCGCCCACTGCACCTCCTTGAAAACATCATCCGTGACAAGATTGTGTG
>JAIPCE010000204.1 GCA_021738345.1 Rhodoferax sp.
CTTGGTGCCGCACTGTTTGCAATAGTGGATCGGGCTGCGATGCATGGGGTCCTAACGCAGGGTTCGGGGCGACGCAGCTTTAATGCAGCGTGTGGTCATGACCAAATTGACTGCTTGCGACCTGCAAATTGAAAAAACCGGTACCACAACTGCCGCGTCCCACTTCTTCTTCGGTCGCCTCCCGGACCCAATTGACATTCATGCGGATACGAATCGCGATTCCAGCCAAAGGATGGTTGCCGTCAAGCACCACATGTTCGGGGTAAATGTCCGTCACGGTGTACAAAGCATCGCGCGGTGCATCAGGATTGCAGCCGTCCGGCAGCGCTGAGCCCTCGATGGTTAACCCTGGCTGCAGGTCGGAGGGGAACAGCTCCCTTGGCTCCAGAAATAGTAGCTGATCATTGAAATCGCCAAAGGCCTGCTCGGGTTCCAATTGCAGCTCGACCGTGGCCCCTTTTGTGTAGCCTTGCAATGCCGCTTCAATCGCAGGCAACAAATCAGCGCCTCCGAGCAGAAACTCGACTGGATCGTCCAGCACGTCCAGTTCCTCGCCCAAAGTGTCTTTCAGCGTCCAGGTGAGGGCGACGACGCATTGTTGAGAAATTTCCATTCAGGAATTGTCGCAGTTTGGCTTGTGTTTTGTAGCGCAAACGAGAGAAAATGTGTGCATGAATATCGATCGGGTTATAGCGGTTTGGACGCATGTTCAACCCTGATGCCACAGGTAGCAAGCTGCTTTCAGGGCCGTTCGCTGGTGTGGAAGTGTTCGCACAATTGCTGCGCGACACCTGTGCGCGGGCGGCGCTTGAGGGTTGGCCGCTCATGGTATGGAGCGACCCCACTTACCTCGATTGGCCGCTGAGGGAGCGCCAAGTCGTTGAATCAATGCAGCGATGGGCTGCGAGCGGCAGGAAACTGATGCTGCTAGCCGAACATTATGAGGATGTGCGTCGTTACCACCCGCGTTTTGTTGGCTGGCGATCGACCTGGGACCACATTGTCGAATGTCGCGTATGTCGTGGCAGGGATGCGGGTGAAATCCCCAGCGCACTTTGGAGTCCTGGATGGGTGGTGCAGCGGCTTGACCTGGTGCGTAGCACCGGTTTTGCGGGCAGCGAAGTACAACGCAGGGCGCTCTTGAAAGAAGAGCTTGATGAATGCATACGCCAGAGCAGTCCCGGATTTCCGGTTACTACACTGGGATTGTGAAGTCGGGTATCGGGTTTACCCGAATAATGACGGGCTTTAACGGTATAATCTGCCCCAGCGCAAACTGCAAAGACTGCAGTTGCCTATGCCATGGTGATCAACTGCCTTAGCAATCCACCCTCTTTCGTCAACTCCTATTTAAATTTTATTATGAACAAGACTCTCGTTTTGGCCGCCGTCATTGCTGCCGCTGCTTTGGCAGCTTGCGGCAAGAAAGAAGAAGCTCCGGCACCTGCGCCGGCTCCCGCTCCTGCCGCTGCGCCGGCACCCGCACCCGCACCCGCACCAGTTGCACCCGCCGCCCCAGCTTCCGATGCCGCCGCAGCACCCGCTGCTGCAGCACCCGCTGCTGCAGCACCCGCTGCATCCGCCCCAGCCAAGCCCTGAGCATCACAGACCTAAAAAAAACCACCGTCAGGTGGTTTTTTTATGTCTGCTTGAACAGGCCTTACTTGATATCGTCAGCAAGCATCTTGACGATCCGTTCTGCCGTGGTCGAACTGTCGGGTTCCCCTTTTTCGCTTTGAACCGATACGGTGCTGGACTCGGCTTGGGTGCGTACCAGAATGCGGTATTTCAGCGTGGTGCTGATTTTTTCGGAACTGCCAAATATTTTGCCAAAGAAGCCTTCATTCTTGCTCTCGGTGGGCGGCGCGACATAGCGAACAAAATAGAGTCCTTGTTTGCGATCGCGATCTTCAACCGTGAAACCGGTGCGATCGAGCGCAAGTCCAACCCGGCGCCAGGCGCGGTCAAAGCCTTCTTCGATGCGAACGACAGGCTGGCCGTCTTCTGTGGCGACGCGTGCGATCGCTTTGAGGGTGCGGGTTTCAACCTGCGCGGCGGCGGCTGCTTCCTTTGCCACACCTAAGACCACCATCAGACGGCGCAAGAACTCGGCTTCCAGTTCCGGGTCTGATGCACGCGGCTGCCATGCCGTTTGGTTTTTTTCAGACGATGTGAAGTTTTCTATCAGGCCACGGTGGCTGATGAAAATCTCGGTTTCACCCTGTGCATTGCGCTCAAGCCGGGTGCGAAACTTGTCACGTTCGGAGGTCGAGTACAGCCCATCGATCAGTCGGCCAATGGTTCTGCGTATCACATCCATCGGAATTTTGGCTCGGTTTTCTGCCCAATCGGTTTCCATGATGCCAAGGTCACTTTGCTCCTTGGTCAGCACAAACCCATTGTCTTGCCAAAACCGTTTGATCGGTTCCCAGAGCACCTCGGCAGACCGTCCGACCACCAACCACCGTTGGTTACCGGCACGTTCAATGCGCACATCACCCACCGACAGCGCCGCAATGGGGCTGCTTGCAGTCGGCGAGGCCGCTTTTTGCAGGCCAGAGGCAGAAATGGCGCCGTCGATTACCACGTAACGGGTGTCTTTGGAAAGCTGAGTCAGGTCAGGTGGAACGTCCAGGCTGGGAGGTTTGGCGGCAGAGGCACTTCGGTAATCCACTTTTCCGGATTCAAGGGAGGAGCATGCGCCGAGCACGAGGGTCATCGCCAGCAATGCGACTTTGGGGGTTTGATTCACAGAAATCCTTGAAATGGCACGAATATCAACTATCAAAGCAGACCCACTTCGCGCAGCACGCGCTCTAGCCCGTCCTGCTGACCCCCTGACAGGCTTGTCAACGGCAATCGCAAGGCGTCCTGGCATTTTCCCATGCGAAACGCTGCCCATTTCACCGGTATCGGGTTGGATTCGACAAACAGCGCCTTGTGCAGGGGCAACAATTTAAACTGGATTTCCATCGCGCGGGTCACGTTGCCGGCCATGGCCGCCATGCAGAGCTCGTTCATCAGGCGCGGTGCCACGTTTGCCGTGACACTGACATTGCCATGTCCGCCACATAGCATCAGTGCCACAGCAGTGGGGTCGTCGCCCGAATAAATCGCAAAGTCTTCGGGTGCATCCTTGATCAGCCACTGTGCCCGCTCAATATTGCCGGTGGCTTCCTTGATACCCACAATACCACGCACCTGCGCCAGTCGCATCACGGTGTCGTGCTGCAGATCGGCCGCCGACCGGCCGGGTACGTTGTAAAGAATCAGCGGCAAGTCAACCGCCTCGGCAATGGCCCTGAAGTGTTGGTACTGGCCTTCTTGGGTGGGCTTGTTGTAGTAGGGAACCACCTGCAACTGGCAATCGGCACCGACACGCTTTGCAAAGCGGGCCAACTCTATGGCCTCGGCAGTCGAATTCGCGCCACAGCCCGCCATGATCGGTAATCTGCCACCGGCCTGCTCCACCGATACGCGAATGATTTCGCAATGTTCTTCCACATTGACCGTGGGCGATTCGCCGGTCGTGCCTACCACGCCCACACAGTCCGTGCCCTCGGCCACGTGCCAATCGATCAGCTCGCGCAGTGCCGGGTAATCCACCGAACCATCGGGGTGCATGGGAGTGATGAGGGCAACGATGCTGCCCTTGATTTGACCTTGAGGTGAGTTCATGCGAAGTCTAGGTTGAATGAGCCGAGGATTTTAACTACAGCTGAGTCGGTGTCGTGCAGGCACTTGTGGTTGAGCGTGTGTTGCTTGGGGCCGCACAGCCGCAATGCGTTGCACGAACCTGGCTGGTTCATCGAGAAAACCATGCTCATAGGCGACCACCTGCAGCTCATCGCACACCTGCAGCAACTCGCCGGGGCGTAGTAAAAAGTCGGGCCGCGTCGGACGACCCACGGTCTCGTTCCCTTGGGCAAAGGTCTCGTACAGTAAAACACCGCCAAGTGCGACACTTTGCACTACGGTGGCGAGCAAGGGACGCCATAAGTAGTTGGTCACAACCACGGCGCCAAATCCCGACGGTCGGCCCAAATGGGTCAGCGGCCAGGGCTGCGCTTCAAGGTCGGCGCAAATGAATTGTGCTTGGACGCCCAATGCCTGGGCTGCCAATACATCGCGATCCAGGCCGGTCACCTGGTACCCCTGTCTGGCAAACCACAGACTATGTCGACCCGACCCACACGCCACGTCAAGCACCGTGCAAGCAGGGGCAAGCAAATGGGTCCACCGCGTAATCCATTGCGAGGGCGGCGGCACAAGGGAGCTTTCAGGCGCGCCCATCAAAAGCAGGCCCAGATCTGGTTGGCCATCTGCACCAGGAAATCGGGCCGTCCGTACATGAAAAACACCCCTAGCAGGATTGCCATGGCCAGCGAACCGCCCAACAGACGCCAGGGGACTCTCATGGGGTTGCCAACTTGCCAAACTGGGACCGCTCGATGCTTGCCTCCTTGATGGGCAAATTCAGGATTGCCGCCGCGACGCCAAGCCCGATCGAGATGTACCACACCAAGTCGTAACTTCCAGTGCGGTCATACAAAAGGCCGCCCAGCCAGACTCCCATGAACGAGCCAATCTGGTGGCTGAAAAACACAAAACCACTCAGCATCGACAGGTGGGCCACACCAAAAATCTGCGCCACCGTGGCATTTGTCGGCGGTACGGTTGACAGCCACAAAAGCCCCATCACCGCAGAAAACAGGTAGACGCTGGTGGGTGTCAGCGGGGCCAGCAAAAACACGCTGATGGCGATAGACCGCGAGAAATAAATCGCTGCAAGAATGTTTTTCTTTTGTATTTTTTGGCCCATCACACCCGCAGCATAGGTGCCAAACACATTGAACAGGCCGATCAGGGCCAAGGCATAGCTGGCCACCTGGGGCGACAGTCCTTTGTCTTTGAGGTAGCTCGGCATGTGCACACCAATAAAGACGACCTGAAAACCGCAGACAAAATAGCCCGCCATCAGCAGTTGAAAGCTCGGATACCGAAACGCCTCGCGCAACGCGTGCCCAATGCTTTGCTCGCGCTGCGCGCTGCCCGCACCACCGAAGCCGGGTTCGCGCAAGCCCCAGGCCAGAGGAATCATCAGCAGCGACGCGACCCCCAGAATGACTAGCGCCTGTTGCCAGCCAAACTGGTGGATCAGAAAGCCCTCGGTTGGCACCATCAAGAATTGTCCAAACGACCCCGCTGCTGCCGCCACACCCATGGCCCAGGAACGCTTCTCGGCCGACACATTGCGCCCAATCACACCATAAATCACAGCATAGGTGGTGCCCGCCTGGGCCATGCCAATAATCACGCCTGCGCTGATCGAAAATAGCAGCGGCGTATGAGCGTACGCCATGCCCAGCAGCCCCAGTGCATACAGCAGGGCACCGCCAAAAATCACACGAAACGCGCCAAACCGATCGGCCAACATACCGGCAAATATGCCAGTAATTCCCCAGGCCAGGTTTTGTATCGCCAAGGCCAGGGCAAAATTTTCCCGGGTCCAGCCTTGCGCCTGGGTAATGGGTTGCAGCCATAGACCAAAGCCATGGCGAATCCCCATGGACAAAGTCACGATGGTGGCACCGCACACGAGGACTTGCAGGGTGGACAGCGGCTTTTTCAATTCAGTCATACCCCAATTGTCGCCAATCTTGGAAACCGGAGTGTCGAAGCCGATTTTCTTGGATAGTTGAACTGGTTATTCATACAGTCTATCGGGCAGATGCGCATACAATCGCGCCCTATGTCTTCCAAACCACCGCACGAATATTCTGAAGGTTCCATCCGGGTTCTCAAGGGACTGGAGCCCGTCAAACAGCGTCCGGGGATGTACACCCGCACCGACAATCCGCTGCACGTCATCCAGGAGGTGCTAGACAACGCGGCCGACGAGTCGCTGGGCGGTTTTGGCAAAAAAATCAAGGTGGTGGTCCATGTCGACGGCTCGGTCACCATCGAGGACGACGGCCGCGGCATTCCCTTTGGCATGCACCCCGAAGAAAAGGCACCTGTCATCGAACTGGTTTTTACCCGCTTGCATGCGGGCGGCAAGTTTGACAAGGGCAAAGGCGGGGCTTACAGCTTCTCGGGCGGCTTGCACGGCGTGGGGGTCAGTGTGACCAATGCGCTGGCCAAACGGCTCGAAGCCACCAGCTACCGCGAAGGCTCGGTGGCACGCCTGGTGTTTGAGGCCGGCGATGTCACCGAAGCGCTCGAGATTCGCAAGGCCGGGGAGGGCGATCGCAAATCGGGTACCACGGTGCGGGTCTGGCCCGATGCCAAGTATTTTGAGTCCGCCGTGCTACCCATGGCCGAACTGACCCACTTGCTGCGCTCCAAGGCGGTCCTCATGCCCGGTGTCAGTGTGTCGCTGCTGGTCGAGAAGACCAAAGAATCGCAAACCTGGCTCTTCAAGGGCGGTCTGCGCGACTACCTGATGCAAACCCTGAACGGCGAACCGGTCATTCCGCTGTTTGACGGCGAAGGTTTTGCCGATGCCGGTAACGACAATTTTGCCGAGGGCGAAGGCGCTGCCTGGTGTGTGGCATTTACCGAAGATGGGCAACCGGTTCGTGAAAGCTATGTCAACCTGATTCCCACCAGCGCCGGTGGCACCCACGAAAGCGGTCTTCGAGACGGCTTGTTTACCGCCGTCAAGGGTTTTATTGAATTGCACTCTCTGCTGCCCAAGGGCGTGAAACTCATGCCCGAGGATGTCTTTGCGCGCGCCAGCTATGTGCTGAGCACCAAGGTGCTCGATCCCCAGTTTCAGGGCCAGATCAAGGAGCGACTCAACTCGCGCGACGCGGTGCGCCTTGTCTCTAGCTTTGTGCGACCGGCGCTGGAACTATGGCTCAACCAGCATGTGGACTATGGAAAAAAGTTAGCCGAGCTGGCCATCAAGGCAGCCCAGACCCGGCAAAAGGCGGGCCTCAAGGTCGAAAAGCGCAAAAGCTCCGGTGTCGCGGTGCTGCCCGGCAAATTGACCGACTGCGAAAGCCGGGACATTGCCTACAACGAGGTGTTTCTGGTGGAGGGCGATTCTGCTGGCGGCAGCGCAAAAATGGGCCGGGACAAAGAGCACCAGGCGGTCCTGCCCTTGCGCGGCAAAGTGCTCAACACCTGGGAGGTCGACCGCGACCGGCTGTTTGCAAATACCGAAATTCACGATATTTCCGTGGCTATTGGTGTCGACCCCCACGGACCCTCCGACACTCCCGACCTGGGCGGTTTGCGTTACGGCAAGGTCTGCATTTTGAGCGATGCGGATGTTGACGGCTCGCATATCCAGGTGCTGTTGCTGACGCTGTTTTTCCGGCATTTCCCCAAACTCATAGAGACTGGCCATGTGTTTGTGGCGCGCCCACCGCTGTTTCGCGTCGATGCTCCGGCGCGTGGCAAAAAACCTGCGTCCAAGGCCTATGCACTCGACGAAGGCGAACTGACCGCCATTTTGGACAAACTTCGCAAGGAAGGCGTGCGCGAAGGCGCCTGGACCATCAGCCGGTTCAAAGGTCTGGGCGAGATGAACGCTGAGCAGTTGTGGGACACCACGCTTAATCCGGATACCCGCCGCCTGCTGCCAGTGGCATTGGGTGACATCGATTTTTCGGCCACCGAGGCGCTCATTACCAAACTCATGGGCAAGGGCGAGGCCGCCGCGCGCCGCGAACTCATGGAACTGCACGGCGATTCGGTTGAAATTGATGTGTAAATTACTATGACCGATTCCACCACCCACCACCCACTCGACGCGGTTCCCGCCGGGGACGACAGCCAGCTTAATCTGGCCACTTATGCACAGCGCGCTTACCTGGAGTACGCGCTCAGCGTGGTCAAGGGCCGTGCGCTGCCCGACGTGTGCGACGGTCAAAAGCCGGTGCAGCGGCGCATTTTGTACGCCATGTCGCGCATGGGGCTGGGGTTTGGCGGTGCCAATGGCAATGTGGGCGCACGGCCGGTCAAAAGCGCGCGGGTGGTGGGCGATGTGCTGGGACGCTTTCATCCCCACGGCGACCAGGCAGCCTATGACGCGCTGGTGCGCATGGCGCAGGATTTTTCACAACGCTATCCGCTGATTGACGGGCAGGGCAATTTTGGCAGCCGCGATGGCGATGGCGCGGCGGCCATGCGCTACACAGAGGCACGTCTGGCCAAAATTACCAGCCTGCTGCTCGACGAAATTGACCAGGGCACGGTGGACTTTCAGCCCAATTACGATGGGTCGACCGAAGAGCCACGCCAGTTGCCCGCCCGATTGCCTTTTGCCCTGCTCAATGGCGCGAGCGGCATTGCGGTGGGCTTGGCCACCGAAATTCCGAGCCACAACCTGCGAGAAATCGCAGATGCCTGTGTGGCCCTGATCAAGTCGCCGGCACTTGACGACATGGCCCTGGCGGCGCTGGTCCCCGGGCCCGATTACCCGGGCGGGGGCCAGATCATTAGCAGCGCGGCGGACATTGCCGATGCTTACCGCAGCGGGCGCGGCTCGCTCAAGGTCAGAGCGCGCTGGAAAATTGAAGACCTGGCACGCGGACAGTGGCAACTGGTGGTTGGCGAGTTGCCGCCAGGGGTTAGCAGCCAGCGCGTGCTCGAAGAAATTGAGGAAATTACCAACCCCAAGGTTAAAGCCGGCAAAAAAGCCGTGTCCCAGGAGCAGGGCCAGCTCAAGGCCAGCATGTTGTCGGTGCTCGATGTGGTGCGTGACGAGTCCAACAAGGACGCCCCGGTGCGCCTGGTGTTTGAGCCAAAAACCAGCCGCATCGAGCAGCAAGAGCTCATTACCACACTGCTGGCCCATACCAGCCTGGAAACCAGCGCGCCCATCAACCTCACCATGATTGGCCTGGACGGCCGCCCGACCCAGAAGTCCCTGCGCCAGATGCTGCAGGAATGGATTGCGTTTCGCCAGACCACCATTGAGCGGCGCTCGCAGCACCGGCTGTCCAAGGTGCTCGACCGCATCCACATCCTTGAAGGGCGGCAACTGGTCTTGCTCAATATTGACGAAGTGATTGCCATCATTCGCCAAGCCGAGGAGCCCAAATCCGCGCTGATGCAGCGCTTTAGCCTGACCGAGCGACAGGCTGAGGACATTCTGGACATTCGGCTGCGCCAGTTGGCGCGTCTGGAGGCGATCAAGATCGAGCAGGAGCTAGCCGAGCTGCGCACCGAGCAGGGCAAGCTCGAAGAAATTTTGGCCAACCCCGCCTCGTTGCGCCGCCTGATGGTCAAAGAAATTGAGTCAGATGCCAAAACCTTTGCCGACCCCCGCCGAACCCTGATTCAGGCCGACAAAAGGGCGACGCTGGAAGTCAAGGTG
>JAIPCE010000205.1 GCA_021738345.1 Rhodoferax sp.
ACTTTGTCCTTCGGGTCCATGCAGGCGCGGCAAGCTGTCCTGCTCGATCTCGCCCACGTTGGCATCAAACACCTCACCAAAATTGTTGATCAGGCGCAGCTCCCCCTCGGGACCCCAGTAGGCCACCGCCTGGTGCTCTTGCAGATCCACCAGCAGGCGGTTGGGAAAATCGCGTCGCACCACCGCACGGCGCACCCAGGGAACCCCCTCGAACGCGGCCCTGACACGCGCTAGGTCGACGCTGAAAAAAGTGCCCGACAGACGGGGCAGCACGTTGGCCCGCAGGGTCATGACATTGCTGTGCACCACGTCACCGCGCACGCTGATGCTGCGAATGTCAAACAGGGGAAGCCGCGCCAGCCAGCGCGCACCCGCCAGCACGCTCAGGGTGGCAAAAGTCAGCATCAGGAGCGCGGTCGTCATGTTCATGAGCTTGACGTCCACCGGTGGAGCCAGTGCCTGGTTCATGCAACGCCCCCGGCATCGCGTGTGGCGGCCTGCAGCAGCAGCACGCACAGGTCTTCGTAACTGATGCCTGCGGCTTTGGCCGACATCGGTACCAGGGAGTGGCCGGTCATGCCAGGGGATGTATTGATCTCCAGCAGGTAGGGCAGGCGGGTTTTACTATCGATCATCACGTCGATGCGACCCCAGCCCCGGCAACCCAGCACGCGGTAGGCGCGCAACACCAGCGCCTGAATGGCCGCTTCCTCGCCTGCGGGCAGTCCACAGGGCACCAGGTAGCGCGTGTCATTGGTAAAGTACTTGTGCTGGTAGTCGTAATTACCCTCTGGGGCCACGATGCGAATCACCGGCAAGGCGCGAGCGGTGTCACCTTCGCCAATCACGGGGCAAGTCACCTCGTCGCCTTCTATGCATTCTTCACACAGGATGTCGGCATCGCACTGGCCCGCCAGTTCGACGGCCTGCGCCATGCTGGAGTAGCCCATGACCTTGCTGACACCAATCGAGGAGCCTTCGCGGGCTGGTTTCACGATCAGGGGCAAGCCCAGGTGGTCCGGCATTTCAATGACCTGCCGGCGCTCAAACCGGCCTTTGTGCAGCAGCCGGTACTTGGGCGTGGGAATGTTCTCTGCCATCCAGACCCGTTTGGTCATGACTTTGTCGATGGCAATGGCAGACGCCATGACACCCGAACCGGTGTAGGGTATGCCCAGCAGTTCGAGCGCGCCCTGCACCGTGCCGTCTTCGCCAAAACGCCCATGCAAGGCGATAAAACAGCGCGCAAAGCCCTCACGTTTGAGGTCACCGAGGTCGCGCTCGGCCGGGTCAAACGCATGGGCGTCTACTCCCCTGGACTGCAGCGCCGCCAAAACGCCCCGCCCCGACATCAGCGAGACCTCGCGCTCGGCGGACGCGCCGCCCATCAACACTGCCACCCGTCCGAATCGGTTCATTGCGCTCGCCCCCCTTGCGTTAAAGGTTCTGGCTGGTGCAGCAACTCCACCAATTTTGCCGCGACCGCTCCAATCGACCCCGCTCCCATGCACAAGACGACATCGCCACCGCGCGCCTGCGCCACAAGGGCCTGCGGCAGATCGGCAATAGTCTCGACCAACACGGGCACCAAATGCCCTGCCTGGCGCACCGCGTCGGCCAGTGCGCGACCGTCTGCACCGGCAATAGCCGGCTCGCCCGCCGCATAGACTTCGGTCAGCAGCACGGCGTCGGCAGCACCCATGACCTGGACAAAATCGGCAAAACAATCGCGCGTGCGGGTATAGCGATGCGGCTGAAACGCCAGCACCAGCCGGCGACCGGGATAGGCCCCACGCGCGGCGGCCAGCGTGGCCTGCACTTCAACCGGATGGTGGCCGTAGTCATCGATCAAGGTCATGCTGCCGCCCTGAGGCAGTGGCAAATCGCCATAGCCCTGAAAGCGCCGACCGACGCCGCCAAACCCGGCCAGGGCCTGCAGCAGCGGCGCATCCGCAATATCCAACTCGGTCGCCACCGCAATCGCCGCCAGCGCGTTCTGCACGTTGTGGTGACCGGCCAGGTTCAGTACCACGTCCAGCGTGGACGCCGCTGCACCTACGTGCCGGTGCACCGTGAAGTGCATCTGGCCACCGACCGCGCGCACTTCGGTAGCGCGCACCTGGGCCTGATCATTCAGGCCATAAGTGACGACGGGCACCCGCAAATGCGTGGCCATGTCGCGCACCACCGGGTCGTCGGTACACACAATGGCCCGGCCATAAAACGGCATCCGGTGCAGAAAATCGACAAAGGTGGCCGTGAGGCGGCCAAAGTCGTGGCCGTAGGTCTCCATGTGGTCGGCGTCGATATTGGTCACCACCGCCATCAATGGCAAGAGGTGCAAGAAGGACGCGTCCGATTCATCGGCCTCGACCACGATGTGCGCACCATGACCCAGACGCGCGTTGGTGCCGGTACTGTTGAGCAGGCCGCCAATCACAAACGTAGGTTCCAGCCCCGCTTGCATCAACACACTGGTGACCAGGCTGGTGGTGGTGGTTTTGCCGTGGGTTCCGGCAATGGCAATGCCCTGGCGGTGGCGCATGAGCTCGGCCAGCATCACTGCGCGCGGCACGACAGCGATGTGCCGGGAACGTGCCGCTTGCACCTCAGGATTGTCGGCCTGCACCGCCGTCGAGGTAACGACGACCTGGGCGCCGGCAATGTTGGCTGCCGCATGGCCGATAAAGGTGCGAATGCCCAGTGCGGCCAGACGCTGCAGCGTGGCACTGTCGGACAGGTCCGAGCCTGACACGGTGAAACCTTGCTGCGCCAGAACTTCGGCAATACCACTCATGCCCGAGCCGCCAATGCCGACAAAGTGAATATGCTGGACCCTGCGCTTCATGCCACGCACTCCTCGCAGGCCGCCACCATGGCCTCGGTGGCGCCGGTTTTTTGCAGCAGTTTGGCTTCGAGGGCCCGACGCAGCAGCGCGCTGCGGTCCAGCGACTGCAGCATGTTGGCCAATGCCTGCGGCGTGAATTCCGGCTGTGCAATCAGCCAGGCCGCCCCGTGCTCGGCCAGGAAACGCGCATTGCGTGTCTGGTGGTCGTCGACCGCAAACGGAAACGGCACAAACACCGCCGCAGTTCCCACCGCCGCCAGCTCGGTGACCGTGCTCGCACCGGCACGGCAGATCACGAGATCGGCCCGCGCAAACGCCTGCGCCGTGTTGTCAATGAAGGGCGTCAACTGCGCCGCAACCCCAGCCTGGCTGTAATTGGCGCGCAGTTCGTCGATCTGTTTCTCGCCGCTCTGGTGCGTCACCATGGGACGCCGCGCCTCCGGGATCAGCGCCAAGGCCTTTGGCACCACGGTATTGAGCGCGCGCGCGCCCAGACTGCCACCCACCACCAGCACCTGCAGCGGGCCGTTGCGCCCATCAAAGCGTTGCTGCGGTGCGGGCTGTTGCAAGAACTCGCGGCGCAGCGGATTGCCGACCCATTGCCCTTGGCGCAACACGTCGGGGAAGGCGGTAAATACGCGCCGGGCAAGCTTTGCCAGCACCCGATTTGCCATACCAGCCACCGAATTCTGCTCATGCAGCAACAGCGGCCGGCCGCTGAGTGCCGCCACAATCCCGGCCGGGAAGCTGATATAGCCGCCCAGGCCCAGCACCACGTCGGGGCGTACCCGCCGCAGCACCTTGAGACTTTGCCACAGGGCGCGGGACAGGTGCAGGGGCAGCGTCAACAGGGTGCGCAGGCCCTTGCCGCGCACGCCCGAAAAATCCACGGTTTCGAGCACGAAACCTTGCGGCGGTACCAATCGGCTCTCCATGCTGTGGGGCGCGCCCAGCCAGTGCACGCGCCAGCCCTTGTCGCGCAGCGCAGCGGCCACGGCCAGGCCCGGGAAGATGTGCCCACCGGTGCCGCCGGCCATGATCAGGGCGCATTTGTTCGGTTGCAGTGCGGCGCGCTGGGTCATACCCGCCCCCCTTGC
This sequence comes from Rhodoferax sp., assembly GCA_021738345.1. Lineage (GTDB taxonomy): Bacteria > Pseudomonadota > Gammaproteobacteria > Burkholderiales > Burkholderiaceae_C > Allorhodoferax. The sequence goes on from JAIPCE010000205.1 coordinate 3,946, forward strand.
ATCAGTTGGCGGTTCTCAAAGTCAATGCGCAGCACCACCGCAATCGCAATCAGGTTCACCAAAATGGCCGAGCCACCGTAGCTCATGAGCGGCAGGGTCAGCCCCTTGGTTGGCAAGGCTCCCAGATTCACCCCCATGTTGATAAATGACTGAAAGCCCATCCAGATGCCCACGCCCTGCGCCACCAGACCCGCAAACACCCGGTCCATGGCGATGGCCTGGCGCCCAATGTGCATGATGCGCCGCGTCAACCATAGAAACAGGCCAATGACCAGCACCACGCCCACCAGTCCAAATTCCTCACCAATCACAGCGAGCAAAAAGTCCGTGTGCGCCTCTGGCAACCAGTGCAACTTCTCGACACTGCCGCCCAGACCCACACCAAAAATCTCGCCGCGTCCGATGGCAATGAGCGAGTGCGACAACTGGTAGCCCTTGCCTAGCGCATATTGCTGGCTCCACGGGTCAAGATAGGCAAAGATGCGCTCGCGCCGCCATTCGCTCAGCGCAATCATCAGCGAGAAGGCAATCAACAAGATGGTGGCGATCAGAAAAAACATGCGTGCATTCACACCACCCAAAAACAAAATGCCCATGGCGATCACCGCAATCACCAAAAACCCGCCCATATCGGGCTCGGCTAGCAGCAGCAGGCCAACAATGGCCACGGCCAGCGCCATCGGTGTCACCGCCTGAAAGAACTTCTCTTTCACATCCATTTTGCGCACCATATAGTCGGCCGCATACAGCAGCACGGCAAACTTGGCCAGCTCGGATGGCTGAAAACTAAAAGGGCCTACCGAAATCCAGCGCCGCGCGCCGTACACCACTTTGCCCACCCCCGGGATCAACACCGCAATCAGTAGCACCAGCGAGACCACAAACAGCCAGGCGGCATATTTTTCCCAGACCACAATCGGGATCTGAAACGCAAGCAAGCAAGCAACAAACGAGATCGCCAGCCACACGGAATGGCGCACCAGAAAATAGGTGTGGGTGTAATTGGAAAAACGCGGGTTATCGGGCATGGCAATCGAGGCCGAATACACCATCACCAGGCCCCAGAGCAGCAGCGCCACCACCACCCAGGCCAGCGGCTGGTCAAAGCCGCGCACCTGCCCCGGCCGGGTCGAGGCCGACAAGGCGCCGCGCCCGCCCAGGCGCACCGGCAAGGCCGTAGGCGCTGCGGTTGCAGCGGCCCATTTGGCCGACAACCAGCCCAGCCAGGATGGTGCGGTGCGGCTCATGCGGTGCTATCCATGTCCATGCCGGCTTCCAGGGCCAGCTCTTGCACCGCGGCACAAAAGGCGCGGGCGCGGTGCGCATAGTTGTCAAACATATCAAAACTCGCACAGGCCGGCGACATCAACACGGCGTCCCCCGCATGCGCGCGAGAGGAGGCCAGTCGCACTGCCTCTTGCATCGATGTCGCATCCAGCAAGGCTACTTCCGTGGCTGCCAGCGCCTGCCGAATCAGCGGCGCATCCCGGCCGATCAGCACCACCGCCCGCGCATGGCGTGCCACCGGGGCGGCCAGCGGTGCAAAGTCTTGGCCCTTGCCCTCGCCACCCAAAATGACGACCAGCTTGCGGTCTTCACCCAGGCCCGTGAGCGCGGCCACAGTGGCTCCCACATTGGTGCCCTTGCTGTCATCAAAGAATTCGACCGCATTCAAAATCGCGACGGACTCGACCCGGTGCGGTTCGCCACGGTACTCGCGCACACCAAACAACAGCGGTCCCAGCGCGCACCCCGCAGCCGCGCTCAAGGCCAAGGCCGCTAGCGCATTGCTGGCGTTGTGGCGTCCGCGAATGCGCAACACATCGACCGGCATCAGGCGCTGAAAATACAGCTCTTGTGCCTCGGCGTTTTTTTTGCGTTTCTGGGTTTCGTCGGCCTCCAGTGCGCGCACCAGCCAGACCATGCCGTTGACTTCCTCGATGCCAAAGTCGCCCGGGCGCTGCGGCATGTCGGTGCCAAAGGTCAGGTAGGGGCGCAGTGTCTGGCCCTTGACCGGAGCCGGCAGCAGCGCCATCACCAAGGGGTCATCCCGGTTCAGCACCATCAGCGACGCGTTAGCAAGCAACCGGGACTTGGCGCGAATGTAGTTCGCCATGCTGCCATGCCAATCCAGATGGTCCTGGGTGATATTGAGCACCGCAGCCGCGGTGGGCGCAACGCTGCAGGGCCATTCCAGTTGAAAGCTCGACAACTCCAGTACCCAGACCTCGGGCAATGCGCCAGCGTCCAGCGCCTGTACCAGGGTGTCGAGCAACGTGGGGCCAATATTGCCCGCCACCGCCACCGTTTTATCGCTCCAGTCGACCAGATGCCCGGTGAGCGCGGTGACCGTGGTCTTGCCATTGGTGCCGGTAATGGCCAGTACCTTGGGCTGGTACTGCGTGGCCGCCGCCAACTCTTCCAGGGCGTGGCTAAACAGGGCCAGCTCACCACCCACCCACAGACCCATCGCCTGGGCCGCTTGCAGCACACCCTGCATCTGCGCCGGAGCCAGGCCGGGGCTGACAAAGACCGCCCGAAATGTAGTGCCCTCCACCAGGCTGGCATCGAGTGCGGCACAGACAAACTCCACCACCGGCAGGGTGTCGCGCAACTGCCGCAGTTGCGGCGGCTGGGTGCGGTTGTCGACCACGGTCACGGCCGCGCCCTGGCGTATGCACCAGCGTGCCATGGCAAGCCCGGACGCACCCAGCCCCAGCACCAGCACTTTTTGACCGCTCAAGTGACTCATCGGAGTTTGAGGGTCGACAGACCCACCAGACACAAGAGCATCGTGATGATCCAGAAGCGCACCACTACCTGTGTTTCTTTCCAGCCGTGTTTTTCAAAGTGGTGGTGCAGCGGTGCCATCTTGAGCAAGCGCCGTCCCTGGCCAAATTTTTTCTTGGTGTACTTGAAGTACGACACCTGCAGCATGACCGACAGCGCCTCAACGACAAAAATGCCACCCATGATGGCCAGCACAATTTCCTGGCGCACGATCACCGCAATGGTGCCCAGCGCGGCGCCCAGTGCCAGTGCACCCACATCCCCCATGAACACCTGGGCCGGATGGGTGTTGAACCACAAAAACGCCAGACCCGCACCCATCATGGCCGAGCAAAAAATCAACAATTCGCCCGAACCCGGTATGTGCGGGAAAAACAGGTATTTGGAGAACACCGCACTGCCCGCCACGTAGGCAAACACCCCCAGCGAAGAGCCCACCATGACCACCGGCATGATGGCCAGGCCATCGAGGCCATCGGTCAGATTGACTGCGTTACTTGAGCCCACAATCACCAGATAGGTAAGTATCACAAAGCCGAGCACGCCCAGCGGATAGCTCACTTCCTTGAAGAATGGCAGCAGCAGACCGGCCTTGGGCGGCAGGTTGACATCAAAGCCGGAGCGCACCCAGTTCAGGAACAGCTCCAGTACCCGCAGATTCGAGTTCTCGGAAATGCTGAACACCAGGTACAGCGCCGCCAGCAACCCTATCGCCGACTGCCAGAAATACTTCTCGCGCGAGCGCATGCCCTCGGGGTCCTTGTGCACCACCTTGCGCCAGTCGTCAACCCAGCCAATCGCACCAAACCCGAGTGTCACGAGCAGCACGATCCAGACAAAGCGGTTGCTCAGGTCGGCCCACAGCAGGGTTGAGACCATGATCGCGATCAAAATCAGCACCCCACCCATGGTGGGTGTGCCGCTTTTCACCAAATGGGTTTCCATGCCATAGCCACGCACGGGTTGGCCGATTTTGAGCTCGCGCAGCCGGCGTATCACGGCCGGTCCGGCCGCCAGCCCGATCAGCAGCGCCGTCAGCGACGCCATCACCGCCCGAAAGGTCAGGTACTGAAAGACCCGGAAGAAGCCAAATTCCGGCGACAGGGTTTGCAGCCATTGGGCCAGACTCAGGAGCATTTGGGTTCCCCCGGTCGATCAATGGACATGGTTGGGCTCCTGAGGTCTTTGGGCCGTTACGACGATGGCGTCGACAGCGCGCTCCATGCGCATGAATCGTGAGCCCTTGACCAGCACGCTGCCCAGGTGCGGCAGCGCCGCCGGCAAGGCAGCATCGAGCCCCTCCATGCTGTCAAAGTGGATTGCACCGGGGTAGCCTTGGGTGCAGTGCTGCGCCAGTGTGCCCAGCGTCCAGAGTTGCTCTATGCCGCGCGACTTTGCGTAAGCACCGGCCTCGGCATGCAGTTGCTCACCGTCCGCGCCCACCTCGCCCATGTCCCCCAGCACCAGCAGGCGTGGTGCCGGCAGGTCAGCCAGCACATCGATGGCGGCCCGCACCGAGTCCGGATTGGCGTTGTAGCTGTCGTCTACCAGGGTCAGGCTGCGCGCGCCAATATGCAGCGCCTGCGCCCGCGACCTGCCCTTGACGGGTTGGAACGACTCCAGTCCCCGGGTGACGGACTCTGGAGAAATCCCTGCTGCCAGTGCGCAGGCCGCTGCTGCCAGCGAGTTCTTGACGTTGTGCCGACCGGCAATCGACAGGCGATAGCTCAGCTCTACGCCCATGCCACGCGCTAGTACGTTCCACGCACCTTGCTCCCAGCGCGCCGCCACACAGCCCAGGTGGTAGTGGCGCTCGGCCTCAGTCAAACCAAACGTGACCACCCGCCGAGACCCCGCCAGGCCCTGCCACAAAGGGGTGTAATCGTCGTCGACTGGCAGCACCGCCACACCTTCGGTGCTCAGCGCCGCAATGACCGACCCGTTTTCTTGTGCCACCTGTGCCACGCTGTGCATGAATTCAAGGTGCTCACGCTGGGCGTTATTGACCAGCGCCACAGTGGGCCGCGCCATGGCGGCCAGCACGGCAATCTCGCCGGGGTGGTTCATACCCAGTTCGACCACGGCCGCCGCCTGTTCAGGACGAAGTCGCAGCAGGGTCAACGGCACGCCAATGGCGTTGTTCAGATTGCCGCGCGTGGCCAAAAAATTGCCATCAGGACGGTGGGCGGCCAGAATCGCGGCCACCATCTGGGTGACCGTGGTTTTGCCATTGCTGCCAGTCACCGCAATCAGCGGCAATTCAAACCGGGCGCGCCAGGCCGTGGCCAGCTCGGCTAAGGCAATGTGGGTATCGGGTACTTCGATGCAGGGCAAACCGGGCGCGCGCTGGCTCGCGCCATGGGTGCAAATCGCAGCGGCCGCGCCGCGCTGTAGCGCCTCGGCCAGAAAGTCGTTGGCATCAAAACGCTCGCCGCGCAAGGCCACAAACAGGTCGCCAGGCTCGATGCTGCGGGTGTCGGTGTGCACACGCAGCACCACCACGTCGCCCGGGCCACGCAAACACGCGGCACTGAGCCAAGGCAGCACTTGCT